>NZ_JBHSMS010000028.1:0-150901 GCF_042656795.1 Massilia jejuensis
CCGGAGCGCTTCCTGCGAGCGGCAATGGGACTCGTCCACACGTAACGGTGACAGCGCCAAAAAAACAGCCCGGATATACCGGGCTGTCTCGATGCTACACGCGACCCGGCATTAACGCCCGCGGCCACCCGTGCGCGGCGCCGACGCCGAACGCGGGGCGCCGCCGGCATTGCCGCCGCGGTTGCCGCCGCCGGCCGCAGCCGGACGGCCACCGCCGTTACCGGCCGGACGCGCACCGCCGCCGCCAGGGGCGGCACCGCGTGGCTGGCCCTGGCCGCGGCCGCCACCGCCGCCGGGACGGCCGCCGCGCCCGCCATGACCGGGCGCGCCGCTGCGCAGCTGGATCGGCTGGGCGCGTGCGGTCGGGTCCGGCTCGAAGCCCGGGATCACGTGACGCGGCAGCGTCTGCTTGATCAGCTTCTCGATATCTTTCAGCATGTCATGCTCGTCGACGCAGACCAGGGACACCGCTTCGCCGGTGGCGCCGGCGCGGCCGGTACGGCCGATCCGGTGCACGTAGTCTTCCGGCACGTTCGGCAGGTCGTAGTTGACCACGTGCGGCAACTGGTCGATGTCGATACCGCGCGCGGCGATGTCGGTCGCCACCAGCACCTGCAGGCTGCCGTCCTTGAACTCGGACAGCGCCTTGGTGCGCGCGGTCTGGCTCTTGTTGCCATGGATCGCCATTGCGCCGATGCCGTCCTTGCCCAACTGTTCGACCAGCTTGTTGGCGCCGTGCTTGGTGCGGGTAAAGACCAGCACCTGGTTCCAATCGTTTTCCTTGATCAGGTGCGACAGCATCGGGTGCTTCTTGTCGCGGTCGACCGGGTGGATCTTTTGCGAGATCACTTCCACGGTCGAGTTGCGGCGCGCCACTTCGATCGAGGCCGGGTTGTTCAGCAGCTTGTCGGCCAGGGCCTTGATCTCGTCCGAGAAGGTGGCCGAGAACAGCAGGTTCTGGCGCTTCGGCGGTAGCACGGCAAGCACTTTCTTGATGTCGTGAATGAAGCCCATGTCGAGCATGCGGTCGGCTTCGTCCAGGATCAGGATTTCGACGTTCGACAAGTCGACGGTACGCTGGCCGACGTGGTCGAGCAGGCGGCCCGGCGTGGCGACGAGGACGTCGACGCCTTGCTTGAGCAGCTTGATCTGCGGGTTGATGCCGACGCCGCCGAAGATCACGGCCGAGTTCATGTTGGTGTACTTGCCATAGAGGCGCACGCTTTCCTCGACCTGGGCCGCCAGTTCGCGGGTCGGGGTCAGCACCAGGGCGCGGATGCGGCGCGGCGAGTTCTTGCTGGTCAAGGCGGCGCCGACGGCATCCGTCGACAGGCGCTGCAGCAGGGGCAGGGTGAAACCGGCGGTCTTGCCGGTGCCGGTCTGGGCGCCGGCGAGCAGGTCGCCGCCGCCGAGCACGGCGGGAATCGCCTGTGCCTGGATCGGGGTCGGGACGGTATAGCCTTGTTCGGTGACGGCACGAACGATAGCATCGGACAAGCCGAGGGTAGCAAATGTCATTGATTTCTTCTGGTAAGGTTGATTCCGCCGCCGGCGCAAGCGGCGCCAGGATCGGAACGGGTGCAGGGCAGCGGGCCAGGTTAAACCATGGTCATCCGTCAAGCCGGAGCATTATAGTGATTTTGTTGCGCAGTGGAAATACTGGAAGGCAAGGAAGTCCGCCGTGTGCACTGCGTCACGGCGGCAAGGTAGAGCGCTATTTTACCCCAGTTAGGCAAAAGGAACCATCAGCGGGATCATTTGTGCAAAAACCTTCGGCCCGGCGGCGATGATGTCGCCCTTGTTCAGGTACGAGGACTCGCCATTGAACTCGCCGACGATGCCGCCCGCTTCCGTCACCAGCAGCGAACCGGCGGCAATATCCCAGATCTTCAAGCCTTTTTCGAAATAGCCGTCGACGCGGCCGGCAGCCACGTTGGCCAGCTCGAGCGCGGCCGAACCGCTGCTGCGCACGCCGTGGCAGCGCGAAGCGACGACTTCATACATGCGCAGGTATTCGGCCAGCGCGCGCGGGTCGGCGCCGTGGCCCGACGCCAGCAGGGCCTTGCCGATGCGGTCGTGGTTCTTGACGCGGATGCGCTTGTCGTTCAGGTAGGCGCCGGCGCCCTTGGTGGCGGTGAACAGGTCGTTGCGCACCGGGTCGTAGACCACGGCCTGGGAGATCACGCCCTTGTGCTGCAAGGCGATCGAGATGCAGTAGTTCGGGTAGCCGTGCAGGAAATTGGTGGTGCCGTCGAGGGGGTCGATAATCCAGACGAATTCGCTGTCGTCGTTCAGGTTGCGCGACGCACCCGATTCTTCGCCGAGGATGGCGTGGTCAGGGTAGGCCTTCAACAGCGTCTCGACGATCGCTTGCTCCGACGCCTGGTCGACATCGGTCACGAAATCGTTGTGTTGTTTTTCAGAAACCACGATGCGGTCGAGGTCGAACGAAGCGCGGTTGATGACGGTGGCGGCGCGGCGTGCGGCCTTGATGGCCGTATTGAGCATTGGATGCATGTGATCTTTTCCCTGAAAAAACGCTGACGCCCGCCGCGCATGGAGCGCCGCGGACCGTCGGGTACGAGTTGACGAATTCGAGTTGAATTAAAGAGCAAAGCGGCGCCGAACCCGTTAAAATTCCGGCCCTTGATGCCAGAAATTGAATTGCTCGTCGCCGCGCGATAGCGCTATTTTAAATGAACCCGCTCAATTCCGACACGTCTCTTTTTCATCGCCTGCGCTTCGTGCTCGTCGAAACCAGCCGCGCCGGCAATATCGGCTCGGTCGCCCGTGCCATGAAGACCATGGGTTTCGGCGAACTCGTGCTCGTCGCGCCGCGCTGCGCCGACCCCTTGAACGATCCCGAAGCGGTCGCCTTCGCCAGCGGCGCGCTCGACGTGCTGCAGGGCGCGCGCATCGTCGCCAGCCTCGGCGAAGCCCTGGAAGGCTGCAATTTCGCCGCGGCCGTCTCGGCGCGCCTGCGCGAATTCTCTCCGCCGGTGTGGACCCCGCGCGCCTTCGCCGGCCATGCGGCCGGGCAGGACGACGTGAGGGCGGCGCTCATCCTCGGCAACGAACGGGCCGGACTGCCGAACGACATCGTCGAGAAATGCAATGTGCTGATCAATATTCCCGCCAATCCCGCTTACTCCTCGTTGAATCTGTCGCAGGCGGCCCAGGTGATGGCCTACGAATGCCGGATGGCGGCGAGCGGCGACGGCCTGCCCGCGACGCCGGTCGGCTTCCAGGGCGACGCGGCCAGCCTCGCCCAGATCGAGGGCATGTACGCGCATCTGGAAGAGGCGCTGGTGTCGATCGGGTTCTTGAATGCAGACAATCCGAAGAAGCTGATGCCGCGCCTGAAGCGCCTGTTCGCGCGCACCCGGCTGGAGACCGAGGAGGTCAACATCCTGCGCGGCATCGCGCGCCAGATCCTCAAGCGCTAGGCAGATGCGCTCGCAGCCCGTGCTCGACCTGCTCAATGCCATCCCGCGCGACCTGATCCTTCCGCCCGCCGGCCTGTTCCTTGCGATCGCCCTCGGCCTGGCGCTTCGGCTGCGCTGGCCGCGCTTCGGGAGCAGCGTCGCCGGTACCGCCCTGGCCGCGCTGGCCTTGCTCTCGACGACCGGGGGCGCGCGCCTGCTGGTGGCGCCCCTGGAACGGCTGAGCACGCCACTGCGGGCGCCCGAGCGCGCCGCGGCGCAGGCCATTGTCGTGCTCACCTCGGGGCGCCTGCAGAACGCGCCCGAATACGGCGACCGCGACATTCCCGACTACGTCGCCCTGGCGCGCGTGCGCTACGCCGCCCACCTGCAGCGGCGCACCGGCTTGCCGTTGCTGGTAACCGGCGGCAACGGCGCCAGCGGCGACCCGCTTCCCGGCCGGCGCGGCTATGTGAAGGCCGACGCCGTGGCGACCGCCTTGCGCGAGGATTTCGGGGTGCCGGTCAAGTGGATCGAGCCGCGCGCGCGCGACACCGCGGACAACGCCGCCTACAGCGCCGCGCTGCTGCGCGCCGACGGCATCGGGCGCATCCTGCTCGTCACCGACGCGATGCACATGCCGCGCGCCTGCGCCGCCTTCGTCCGCGCCGGGCTCGATGTCGTCGGCGCGCCCACCATGTTCTTCAGCACCCAGGCGCAGGGACCCGGCGCCTGGGTGCCCAGCGCCGAAGGCTTGCGCCGCTCGCGCTACGCCATCCACGAACTGATCGGCCTGCTCTGGTACCGGCTGCGCGCGGCCGGAGCGACGGCCGACGCGCCGGCCGGCGCACGGGACGCCGGCGGTTCGGCATGCTACGGGCGCTGAACGGGCGCCACTGCCCGGCGAAGCGCCCGCGCATCGCTCACGACCCCAGCGCGATGACCTCGTCCCCCGGCTTGGCCTCGCAGCCTGCCCCGATCGGCTCCCACCCGCGCCGCACGACGATGCGCTCCTTGTCGTGGCACAGCTCCACGCGCCGCGCGGCCGGCAGGCGCCGCTGCACGAACGCCTCGATCGACTCCGGCACGCTCACCTGCAATGCCAGCGCATGGATGTCCTCGATCGGATGGTCGTTCATGTGCAGCAGCGGCACGAACTGGCCGGCGAACATCATCGCGTGCGAAGGCACCTTGACCGGTCCTGCCGCGTAGCCCTGCGCGCGCAGCCAGGCCTGGGCCTGCGCGCGTTCGGCCCCGGGCGCTGGGGCCTGCGCCCGGCCCCAGGCACTGGCGAGCAGCTCGGCCACCCACTGGTTGCAGTTCTGGTAGCGCGTGCCGAAGGCATAGGCATTGGCGCTGTATTTGCCGGCGAGCAAAGACAGGCCGAGCGGTTTGTCGAGCGCGGTCTTTTCCAGCACGCCGTCGTCGTCGGGCAGGAAGACCAGCGACATGTGGCCGCGGGCCGGCGTGTCGGCCCCGAGCGCGAAGCCGGCCACGCCCTGGTCGAACAGGCGCGGCCGCGCCTCGTCGCAGGCGTAGTACAGCTGGCGCACGGCCCAGGGGCTGGCCGGATTGTGCTTCAGGGCGATGCCGGCATGCGAGTACAGCAGGCCGAAACGGCTCAGGTCGGTGCCGGCGCGCGCGACCAGGGCCACCCGGCTGCGCGAGGCTTCGAGCTCGCGCCGCACGACGCCGGCAAAGCGCAGTACGCGGTCCTGGTCGGCCGCGGTGATCTCGCTGGCGCGTTCGCAGAAGGTTGGCAGGCCGGCCCAGGCGCTGCCGCCCAGGCCCAAGGCCAGCACTGCGCCGCCGGCGCGCAGCCTGCGCGCCATCAGATCGCGACTTTTTGCGAGCCCAGTTCGCGGTACCAGTGGTCTTCCAGGGCGAGGAAGAAGGCTTGCCTGCTGTCGGCGTGCGCGAATTCGTAGCCGTATTCGCGCAGATTGACCTGGACCAGCTCGCCCGTCTTCACCGCGCGTCTGGCCAGGGCGCGCTGCGGCACGTCGAGGGTGAACTCGGCGGCGCCGGCGACGGCGCGCAGGGTCATGCGCGTGGTGCCCGGCTTGGCCGGCGCGGCGGCGACATCGATCACGCGGTACTGGCCGGCGGCCATGCGCTCGTCGCCGCCCGAACTGTTGCTCGAGCCGCCGATCGAATCGGAGACGCTGCCCGACGAGGCCGAACCCGCGCTGGAAGCGGAGGAAGCGGCGGTGCTGGCGGCCTGGACGGGCAGGGCGCAGGCGGCGAAGGCGGCCAGGAGGGTGGCGCGGGAGAGAAGCGTACGGGTCATGGAAAGCTTTCAAAGTCGAGCTGAAGGCCTCCATGGTACAAGCCCGGCGCTTCCTTGAGAAGGCTTGGCGCGGGCACAGTTCGGGAATGCGTCGCGAGATGCAAACAAAATTTGCATTTTTGGTCATTCATGCAAAGCTTATTTGCATCTGCAGTCCCGGCGCCGATCTCCGGAGCAATCCCGTTTCGATGCCGGCCGCCTGGCGTACACTGGCACGGTAATCACCAGAGCCGCGCGAGAGAGCACAGTCCCGATGGAGATGAACCGCAGATCCTTTCTGAAGACCGGCGTGCTGGGCGCGCTGGTGCTGGCCGCGGGCGGCGGTCTGTACCGCGCCATGCATGCGCCGGCGCGGCACCGCTTCGTGCTCGACGGCGAAGCGCGCGCCGCGCTCGGCGCCATCGTTCCGGCCATGCTGGCGGGGGCGCTGCCGGGCAATCCCGGCGAGCGCGAACATGCGCTCGCCGGCACCGTCGAGGGCGTCCGCGCGGCCATCTCGCGCCTGCCGCTGGCGGCGCAAAAAGAGGTCCAGGACCTGTTCGGCCTGCTCGCGCTGGCGCCGGTGCGGCGCCTGCTGACCGGCATTCCGGGCGGCTGGGCGCAGGCATCCGAGGCCGAGGTGACGGCCTTCCTGCAAGGCTGGCGCCTGCACCGCCTGGCCCTGCTGCGCACGGCCTACGGCGCGCTGCACGACCTGTCGTTCGGCGCCTGGTATGCGCAGCCGGCCAGCTGGATGGCGATCGGCTACCCCGGGCCGCTGAAGGAACTGTCCTGACATGCGCGACAAGACGATTCCCCTCGCGTCCAGCCAGGCCATCCCCGACCCGGTCCGGCTGGGCCGCGCGCGCGGCTGGAAGATCGTCGACGCCGCCGCGCTCGACACGGATCGTACCCTGGAAGCGGACGTCGTCATCGTCGGCAGCGGCGCCGGCGGCGGCGTGACGGCAGAGATCCTGGCGCTGGCGGGCCTGTCGGTGCTGATCGTGGAAGAGGGCGCGCTGCGTTCCTCCGCCGACTTCAGGATGCGCGAGGCCGACGCCTATCCCGAGCTGTACCAGGAAGCGGCCGCGCGCCAGACGCTCGACAAGGGCATCAAGATCCTGCAGGGCCGCACCGTCGGCGGCTCCACCACCGTCAACTGGACCTCGAGCTTTCGCACGCCCGCGCCGACGCTGGCCTACTGGGGCGAGCGCTTCGGCCTGGCCGGTTACGACGAGCCGGACCTGGCGCCCTGGTTCGCGCTGATGGAAGCGCGCCTGCACGTCGACGACTGGCAGGCGCCGCCGAATGACAACAACGCCCTCCTGAAGCGCGGGCTCGACAAGCTCGGCATCGAGTCTGGCTTCATCCGGCGCAACGTCAAGGGCTGCTGGAACCTGGGCTACTGCGGCATGGGCTGCCCGACCAATGCCAAGCAGTCGATGCTGGTCACCACCATCCCGTCCGCGCTCGACCATGGCGCCACGCTCGTCACGCGCGCCCGCGCCGAGCGCTTCCTGCTGCGCGGCGAGCGTGCCGACGGGCTGCTCTGCACGGCGCTGGGCGCCGACGGGGTAGCCCCGACCGGGCGCCTGCTGCGCCTGCGCGCCAGACATTTCGTGGTCGCCGGCGGCGCGATCAATTCGCCGGCGCTGCTGCTGCGCTCGGGCGCGCCGGACCCGCACGGGCTGCTCGGCAAGCGCACCTTTCTGCACCCGACCCTGATCTCGGCCGCCATCTTCCCGCAGCGTGTCGAGGCCTGGGCCGGCGCGCCGCAGACCGTTTATTCCGACCATTTCCTCAAGACCGGGCCGATCGACGGTGCGATCGGCTACAAGCTCGAAGCGCCGCCGCTGCATCCGGTGCTGCTCTCGACGACCCTCAACGGCTTCGGTCGGGAACACGCCGGGATCATGCGCCGGTTCCCGCATATCCAGGGCATGCTGGCGCTGCTGCGCGACGGCTTCCATGAAGCGTCGGCAGGCGGCGCCGTGCAACTGAGGGACGGGGCCGGGGTGCTCGACTACCGGCTCGACGATTTCCTCTGGGACGGCGCGCGCCGCGCGCTCTTGAGCATGGCCGAGATCCAGTTCGCCGCCGGCGCCAGCGCCGTGCAGCCGGCGCACGAGACGGCGCGCCCCTATACCTCATGGAACCAGGCCAGGCGCGCCATCGCCGACCTGCCGCAGGCGCTGCACATGACGCGCGTGGTCTCGGCCCATGTGATGGGCGGCTGCACGATGGCGGGCGACGAGCGGCGCGGGGTGGTGGCGCCCGATGGCCGCTACCGCCACCTCGCCAACCTGTCGGTGCACGACGGTTCGCTGTTCCCGACCTCGATCGGCGCCAATCCGCAGTTGTCGATCTACGGCATCACGGCGCGCCTGGCGAGCGGCCTCGCGGCCAGCCTGGGCGGCAAGGCCGCGCCGAGGCCGGCGCCATGAGCCTGAGCGCGCGCCGCATGCTGCGCCTGCTGCTGGTGCTGCAGGCCGCCGGCGCGGCCGGCATCGCCGGGGCCGCCTGGCGCTGGCTCGGCGCGGCGCCCTGGACGGCGCTGGCGCTGGGCCTGGCCTGCGTGCTGCTGGTACGGCTGGCGATCAACATGAACAATTTCGTCCTCAGCGCCTGCTACGCCAGCCCGACGCCGCCCGAATACCGCCTCGGCCCGCGCGCACGCCTGCGCCTGCTTGGCGAGGAATTCAGGTCGAGCATGCTGCACAGTTCCTGGTTCATGGCGCGCGGCGCGGCCGGGCGCAGCATCCATCCCGAATCGAAGGCCGTGCCGGTGCTGCTGGTGCACGGCTACGGCTGCAACAGCGGCTACTGGAGCTACCTGGTCCCGCGCCTGGAGCGCAATTTCATCAGCCATGCGAGCATCGACCTGGAGCCGGTGGACGGCGCGATCGACGACTACGTGCCGCTCATGCAGCGCGCGGTGGAAGAGCTGTGCGCCGCCACCGGCGCGCCGCAGGTGGCCATCGTCGCCCACAGCATGGGCGGCCTGGTGGCGCGCGCCTGGATGCGGGCGCACGGCAGCGCCCGCGTGGCGCGCCTGATCACGCTCGGCACGCCGCACCACGGCACGGGCCTGGCCAGCTTCGGCCTGGGCGCCAACGCGGCCCAGATGCGGCGCTCGGGAGGCGCGCCCTGCGACTGGCTGTGCGAGCTGGGAAACAGCGAGGACGCGGCGCGGCGCGCCCTGATCACCTCCATCTTCAGCCACCACGACAACATCGTTTCGCCGCAAACGTCGAGCGTACTGGAAGGCGCGCGCAATATCGCGCTGGGCGGCGTGGGACACGTGGCGCTGGGCTGCAACGGCGGCGTGCTCGATACCGTGATGGAGGAACTGGGCGCCTTGCCGGCGCCCGCCCGCGGGGCGCGCGACGCACCGGCCCTGCTGCTGGTCGGCGAAGACGCCTGCCTGCGCGCGCAGCTGGCCGACGCCGTGCAAGGGCAGGGCTGGCGCGTGCTGAGCGCCGCTTCGGGGGCCGCGGCGCTCGAGGTGCTGGCGCGCGAGGAGCTTGCCGTCATCGTCAGCGACCACCTGATGCCGGGCATGCGCGGCACCGAACTGCTGGCGCGGGCGCGGCGCCTGGCGCCGGCCAGCTTCCGCATCCTGCTGTCGGGCGCGCTGGACGATCCGGCGATCGTCGCGGCCCTGGCCAGCGGCGACGCCGACGCCTTCCATCCAAAGCCCTGGCAAGGCGAGCGCCTGCTGGCGCTGCTGCGCGAGGCCGTCGCCGTGCAGCGCACGCGTGCCGCACACGGTGCGGGTTTCGCCGCGCCGACCTACAATGCTGGAAACGCATGAGGAAGCGATGACAAGGAATATCAAGGAACTCGAGCAGGAAGAAGAAGAGCTGGCACGCGCGGTGCGCAGCTCCGCCCAGCAGATCTGGCAGGCGGGCCTGGGCGCTTTCGCCAAGGCCCAGCAGGCGGGCGGACGCGAATTCACGCGCCTGGTGCGCGACGGCAGCGAGCTGCAAAAGCGCGCGCGTCAGGTCGAGGATGCGACCGACACGGTGGCGCGCAAGGCCGAGCGCTCGAGCCGCCGCGCCTCCGGCACCTGGGGCAAACTCGAGCAGGTGTTCGAGGAGCGGGTGGCGCGTGCGCTGGCCACCATCGGCGTGCCGGCGCGCAGCGAGATGGAAGCGCTGAACCACCGCATCGACGAACTCGAACGCATGCTGGCCGAGCTGGCGGGCGAACAGCGGCACCGGCAGGCAACGCAGGAGGCGCCTTGCGCCCCGGCCGGCGCGCGCAAGAGCGCCGCCAAGGGGACCGGCGCCAAGGGAGCGGCCGGCAAGCGCGCGGCCGCCAAGGGCGGCGCCGCCGAGTGACGCGCCGGCCTATTCACGCGCCGGCCCACTGCCGTGGACGGGCGGTTCAATGCTATGCTTGCGCGTGACACCATTCAGGCCGCCATCCATGCTACAAAAAGCTCCACGCCGCACCCGTGAACGCATCCTCGAGCTCTCGCTCAGGCTGTTCAACGAGTTCGGCGAGCCGAACATCACGACGACCGTCATTGCCGAAGAGATGAATATCTCGCCCGGCAACCTGTACTACCATTTCCGCAACAAGGACGACATCGTCAATTCGATCTTCGTGCAGTTCGAGGCGGAGATCGAGCGCATCCTGACGGTGCCGGCGGGACGGCGCTCGAACATGGAAGACGTCTGGCTCTACCTGCACCTGATGTTCGAGCTGATCTGGCGCTACCGCTTCTTCTACCGCGACCTGAACGACCTGCTGTCGCGCAACCGCAAGCTCGAACTGCATTTCAAGGCCATCCTCGCCCACAAGATCAAGGTCGCGCGCCAGCTGTGCGAAGACCTGCGGAGCGAAAATTCGCTCGAAGCGAGCGACCAGCAGATCGGCGCCATGGCCACCAACATGGTGGTCGTGGCCACCTACTGGCTGTCCTACGAATACGTGCGCAACCCGCGCAAATACAGCGAGCAGCAGGCGATCGCCGATGCGCTCGCGCGCGGCTGCTACCAGGTGCTGTCGATGCTGGGCCCCTACCTGCGCGGCGATACCAGCCTGCTGTTCGAGAAGCTGTCCGAGGAATATCTCAAGAAACTACCCGACGAAGGCCGCGACCCGGCCTGAATCCAGGAATGCCATGAAATCGATCGCCGTCTACTGCGGCGCCGCGAACGGCGCCAGGCCCCTGTATGCCGATGCCGCCCGCGAACTGGCGCGCGTGCTGGTCGAACACAACATCGCCCTCGTCTACGGTGGCGGCAAGGTCGGCCTGATGGGCGTGATCGCGGACGAGGTCTTGCGCCTCGGCGGCGACGCCACCGGCGTCATCCCGCGCGCCCTGGTCGAGCGCGAGGTCGGCCATGCCGGCCTGACGCGGCTGTTCGTGGTGAAGGACATGCACGAGCGCAAAGCCATGATGGCCGAGCTGTCGGAAGGCTTCATCGCCATGCCCGGCGGCTTCGGCACGCTGGAAGAACTGTTCGAGATGGTGACCTGGGCGCAGTTGGGGATACATGCCAAGCCGATCGGCCTGCTCAATGTCGGCGGCTTCTACGACGGCTTGATGGGCTTCGTCGGGCACCAGGTGGAAGAGGGCTTCGTGCGCGAGGGGCATGCGGCGCTGCTGCAGGTCGATGCCGATGCCGGGGCGCTGGTGCGCCGCCTGCAAGGGGCGTAGGGGTCGTCGGGGCCGGCGGCCGCGACGGCCGATTCCCCGGGCGCCCGGTGCCCGCCTACGCGGTGGCCAGCTCCAGCTCGAGCGCATACGCCTCGAGCATGTCGACGATCGCGTCCGCCCCCACCGGCCGGCTGAACAAGTACCCCTGCATCTCGTCGCACTCGTTCTCGCGCAGGAAGGCCCGCTGCTGCTCGGTTTCGACGCCCTCGGCGATGACACGCAGGTTCAGCTTGTGGCCAAGCGAAATGACGGCCATCGCGATGGCCTGGTCGTCCGGATTGTCCGCCAGTTCGCTCACGAAGCTCTTGTCGATCTTGAGGCGGCTGATCGGGAAGGTCTTGAGCGACGACAGACTCGAATAACCGGTGCCGAAGTCGTCGATCGAGAGCGATACGCCCATCGCTTCCAGTTCGCGCATCCTGGCGACCGATTTCTGCATGTCGCGCATGATCAGGCTTTCCGTCACTTCCAGTTCCAGCAGCTCGGGCGCCAGGCGCGTGTCGCGCAGGGCCGTTGCGATGCGCTCGACCAGGCGCGCTTCCTCGAACTGGCGCGCCGAGACGTTGACCGACATCGTCACCGGCGGCAGGCCGGCGTCGACCCAGGCGCGCGCCTGGCGGCAGGCTTCGCGCACCACCCACTCGCCGATCTCGACGATCAGGCCGCTCTCTTCGGCCAGGCCGATGAAACGCTGGGGCGGCACCATGCCGTGTTCCGGATGCTGCCAGCGGATCAGGGCCTCGACGCCGAACAGGCGTCCGGTGCGCAGGTCGACCTTCGGCTGGTAGAGCAGGCGGAAGCCGTTGTCCGAAGCGCCGTCGAGCGTCGCCTGCACCGCCTGGCGCAAGCCGTCGAGCAGCACCAGCTTTTCCTCGACGCGGGCATTCATTTCGCGCGCGTAGAACTGGAAGTTGTTGCTGCCCATGTCCTTGGCGCGGTACATGGCCGCGTCCGCGTTCATGAGCAGGGCGCTGGCATCCTCGCCGTCGCGCGGGTACATCACCACGCCCATGCTGCAGCTGACCTGCACGGCCTGGCCGGCGACCTCGACCGGCTCGGTCACGGCCAGGCGGATCTTCTCCAGCAGCGGCGCCAGCGCCTGCGGCTCATGGCCCTGGTCGGGCAGCAGGATCACGAATTCGTCGCCGCCGAAGCGCGCCAGCGTGTCGTTGCGGCGCAGGCAGGCGCCCATGCGCTGGCCGACCACCTTGAGCAGTTCGTCGCCGGCCTTGTGGCCCAGGCCGTCGTTGACCAGCTTGAAACCATCCAGGTCGACGAAGGCCAGCGCGACGGCATTGCCGTGGCGGGCGGCGTTGAGGATGGCCTGCTCGATGCGGTCGTGCATCAGGTTACGGTTGGGCAGGCCGGTCAGTTCGTCGTGGTGTGCCAGGTGGAAGATGCGTGCCTCGACCTGCTTGCGCTCGCTGATGTCGCGCACGATCGCGACCACGCCGTCCTCGACCGCCACTACCTGGCGGTGCAGCCAGCGCCCGGCGGCCTGGCGCGCGCTGCCCTGCCATTCGCCTTCGCGCGGCTCGCCGTCGCGCGCCACCAGTGCCAGGTCGTCGAAGATGCCGTTGACGCGGTAGTGCGGCAGCATGTCGCACAGGAGCATGCCCTCCATCTGCGCGCGCGGCAGACCCATGATGCCTTCGGCGCGTGAATTGGTCGCCTCGATCAGGAAGTCGAGTACGCCGCCGTCCGCGCCGCGCACGGTGCGCAGCACGAAGAAGGCGTCCAGGCTGCCCTCGAAGGCGGCGGCGTAGGTTTCCTTGGCGCGGCGCGCGCGGCGGCGCGCCTTGGCCAGTTGCCAGGTCCAGCCCGAAATGACCGTCACCACCAGCATCAGCAGGGCGCTGGCGACGCCGGCCGCGGCCAGGTAGGTCCGGCGTCGTTCGTTGAAGGGCGCGAACTGCTCTTCCTGCGACAGGCCGACCACGATCGCCAGCGGAAAACCGTGCAGGCGCTGCACGCGCGTGTAGCGCGCCACGCCGTCCGGTCCCTTGTGCAGGGTGAGGCCGGCGCCGCCGGCCGCGCCCAGTCCGATGCGCTGGCCCCAGCTCACGCTGTCGCCGATGCGCAGCGCCCGCATCTGGCCGTCGAGGCCGGCCAGGCCCAGCATGCCTTGCTCGCCGTCGCGCGAGCGTTCGTAGGCGCTGGTGAAGTAGGAGGGGTCGGCTTCGACGATGACCACCCCGGCGAAGGCGCCCGCGGCATCGTTGATGCGGCGCGTGAAGTGCAGGTGCGGTTCGGGCTTGACGCGGTCGCCGACGGTGGCGCCGACGAAAGGCAGGCCGAGATTGTTATTCCGGTGGTACAGGAAGTAGCCGGTGCCGGAGATGTCGTGCGCGCCCTCGGCCGGATTGCTGGCGACGATGCGGCCTTCGCGGTCGGCGATCGCCACCACGAACACCAGGCCCGGGGGCAGCAGGCCCTGTTCGCGCAGCGCGGGCAGGGCGCCGGCCGCTCCCTTCAGTTCGACCGCGTACTTGAGCACCTTCAGGCTCTGGTCGATGCCGTTCAGGCTGCGCGCCATCTGCGCTTCGTAGGTTTCGACGCGTTCGAGCGTGGCCGCCTGCACGGCGCCGGCGGCCGCGATGCGGTCGGCGTCGATCACGCGCAAGGTCAGCACCCACAGGCCGATCAGGAGCAGGCCGGCGAACAGCGGCAGCGAGATGTGGGTGTCGAGGCCGCCCCCGAGCCAGCGCTTGATGCGCGCCCGGCGCGACGGCAGGGCGGAAGAAGGAGGAAATGGGCTCATGCGCATCCTTTCATTGCACCAGCAGCACCGCGCGCACGCTCGGGTCGAGCGCCTCGCGCTCGATGTAGCCGATCAGGGCCGGGTCATCGGCGACCGCCTTGCGCACGGCGGCGCTGCCGGCCAGCTCGCGCGGGGGCTGGGCGCGACCGGTGAAGATCATCTTCGACCAGTGGGCCTTGAGCAGGGCCGGCGTCTTGCCGGTGACGCGCCGGTAGAACTGGTCGCGCTCGGGCGAGCCGATCGGCTGGTCGAGCGCGCCCGCCACGGCGCCGTTCGGAAAGCGCGCCGACTGGCCCAGGAAAATCGCGGCCACCTGTTCGGGGCGCAGCGCCTCGATCCGGCTGCGCGCCGAGACGACCACCACCAGCTCGCCGGCCTGGGCCAGCGTGGCGGACAACGCAAGGAGAATGGCGGGCAACAGCCGCGTGCCTGGGAAATGCATATCTTGCTCCCTCAGAACACGAAGTCGGCCACGGCGCTGGTCACGCGCACCGTGCGGCCGGAGCGGTAATCCGGTACCGAATTGATGAACATGCCGCGCGAGCCGCTCCTGGTGGTGACGCGCTCGTGCTGGAGCTTGAGCGCGAGGTTCGACGCGGCGTCCCAGCGCAGGCCGGCGCTGAGCGTCGATTGCGAGGGTACGGCGCGCATGATCGCCGCCAGCGTCGCGTTGACGGCGGCGCCGGCCGCCGCGTGCGGCGGCGCCAGCCCGGCCAGCGGCAGCGCGGTGGGCCCGTCGGGACGGCGGCCCCAGACGCGGGCGACGGCGGCATAGGGCGTGAGGTTGCCATGCCGCCAGCCGCCGCTGGCATAGGCCGAGCGCTTGCCGCCGAGGTAGCCGTCGAACTTGCTGCAGCCGGCTTCGCCCATCGCGAACCAGGCTCCCGGATCGTAGTTCAGGCCGATGCTCGCCGTCGTGGCGCGCCTGTCGACGATCTCCAGGCGGCGCGCGATGTCGCGTCCCGCGGGGCCGAAGCCGTCGAGCGCGTCGAACAGTCCGGGGAACAGGCTCATCGACAGGCGCGCCGTGATGACGGAGGCGCGCGCGCTGAAGGCGCCTTGCTCGACGGTGTGCGAGAGCCCGGCGATGCGCCGCCCGCGCAGGCGTGCGCCCCCGCCGAGCGGCATGTCGGTGCGGCCGTACAGCACTTGCGTGGTGCTGCGCATCGCCTCGCCATTCCATCGCCAGCTCAGGTCGACGCCGTCGCTGTTGCCGAGCGGCATGACGCCGTAGACCTCGACCGGCGTGCGCACCCAGGGATAGGCGTAACCGACCTTGCGGTAATCGGCGGCGATGAACATCGGCAGGGCGATGCGTCCGGCGCGCAGGGCCAGCTCGGGGGTCACCTGGTATTTGACATTGGCCCATTCCAGGCGCGGCTGGTAGCTGGCGTCGAGGCGCTGCTCGGTCACCACCTGCACCACAGCCGACCAGTCGGGCGTGAAGAGCAAGTCGAGCTGGCCGCCCAGTTTGGTATCGACGTGGCGGCTCCAGCGGGCCGTGCGGCCGGCGCCGTCGCCCTTGAGGACCGAGGCCACGAAATCGGCCTGGCGCTCGTTGCTGTAGACCGCGCCGACGCTGCCGAAGCCGGACAAGTTCCAGCCCGGCGCGGCCGTCGCGGCGCCCGCGGCGGCGCCCACGGACATGAACATGGCGCCCGCGCAGGCAGGGAGGGACAGGGCGGCGGTGAAGGGAAAACACATGGATCGCTTTCGTTCGGTCTGGCGTGCCGCGGCGGCATCGGCGGCGCACGCACGGCAGGGCTGACCGGGCCGCGATACCGTCCGCATGCAGGCGCACGCTATCGTTCGGACTGTAGCGGCCGGCTTCCCGAAAGTCGATATATTTACTTGTGGAAACAGTCTAAGGCGGCGATATCGTTGTTATGTGGCAACGAAAGTGAGCGCTTTATTAATGAGGCGCACCCCCCTGCGGCTGCGTCCTGCCCTCAGATTTTCTGCAACTGGAGGTCGATCGCCTTTTGCGCGCGTTCGCTGCGTTCGCTGTAGCGGTCGGTGAGGTAATCGGTGCGCCCGCGCGTGAGCAGCGTGAACTTGACCAGCTCTTCCATCACGTCGACCAGCCGGTCGTAATAGGCCGACGGGCGCATGCGGCCTGCCTCGTCGAACTCCTTGTAGGCCATCGGCACCGAGGACTGGTTGGGAATCGTGAACATGCGCATCCAGCGCCCCAGCAGGCGCAGCGTGTTGACCACGTTGAACGATTGCGAGCCGCCGCAGACCTGCATCACGGCCAGCGTGCGGCCCTGGCTCGGGCGCAGCGCGCCCTGTTCGAGCGGGATCCAGTCGATCTGGTTCTTCATCACCGCCGTCACGGCGCCGTGGCGCTCGGGGCTGCACCATACCTGTCCTTCGGACCACAGCGACAGGGCGCGCAGCTCGACGACTTTCGGATGGGTCTCGGGCACGCTGCCGGCCATCGGCAGGTCGGTCGGGTCGAAGATGTTCACTTCGGCGCCGAAGTGGGCGAGGATGCGCGCGGCCTCGAAGGTGAGGAAGCGGCTGAACGAGCGCTCGCGCAAGGAGCCGTAGAGCAGCAGGATGCGCGGCGGATGCGACAAGTCGCCCGCCGGCGCCAGCTTGGCCAGGTCGGGGATGTCGAGCAGTTGCTCCTGGATGTTGGGCAGATCGGGAAGAGGCATCATTCGCTCGCTTGGCGTGGATTGGTGAAGTGGGCGGTGTCGGCGAAGTCGCCCGGCGCGACCGTGCCGCCGACGGTGGCCGCCGCCGGCGGCGCCGGATACAGCCAGCAGAACAGCAGGGTCGCCACCGCGGCGCCGGCCAGCTGGGCCAGGATGAATCCCGGCGCGTCCGCCGGCCGGATACCGGCGAAGGTATCGCTGGCGCTGCGTGCCAGGGTCACGGCCGGGTTGGCGAACGAGGTCGAGGCGGTGAACCAGTAGGCCGCCGTGATGTAGGCGGCCACCGCGAAGGGCGTGATGGCGGGCCGGCTGCGCGAGCAGCCGATGATGACGCCGACCAGGCCGAAGGTCGCCACGAATTCGCTCCACCACTGCGACGGGCCGGTGCGGACGTGACCGGATGCTGAGAACAGCGCTTCGTCGAACATGCCGTGCGCCGCGGCCACGCCGGCGAAGGCGCCCGCCACCTGCACCGCGATATAGGGGAGCACTTCGCGCGCCGGGACATTCTTCTGCCAGGCTTCCGACAGCGTCACCGCCGGATTGAAGTGCGCGCCCGAGATGGTGCCGAACATCAGGATCAAGGCCGCCAGTCCGGCGCCGGTCGCCACCGTATTGGCCAGCAGCGCGATCGCCGCGTTGCCGCCGGCCAGGCGCTCGGCCATGATGCCCGAGCCGACCACGGTCGCCAGCAACAGCGCGCTGCCGAGCCCCTCGGCCACCAGGCGCCGGGCCAGCGTCATGGCCGTGCCCCGCGCAGCTTGGAATCACTCATGGCGTTCTCCGGTCCAGGCTTGCAGGGTGCCGATGCGGTCGAGCTCCGCCTTGAAGCGGGCGCGGTCGTCCTGGAGCTCGGCGAGTGGCAGCGCCAGGAAGGCCCGGGTGCGCGCCAGGATGATGGCGTGGGTGCGCGCGAAGGCGGCCTCGATGTCCTCGGCGCTGCCGGCGACGTGGCTCGGGTCTTCCAGGCCCCAGTGCGTGCGCAGTACCGGTCCCAGGTAGGTCGGGCAGGTTTCGCCGGCCGCGCTGGCGCAGACGGTGACGACGATGTCCGGTGTGACCGGCAGGTCGTCCCAGGATTTGCTGGAATAGCCTGCGGTCGAGATGCCTTCGCGGTGCAGGAGCGCGACCGCGCGCGGATGCAGCGCGCCGGCCGGCTGGCTCCCGGCGCTGATCGCATGCATGCCTTGCGGGGCAAGGTGGTTGAAGACGCCTTCGCTGAGGATGGAGCGGCAGGAGTTGCCGGTGCAGAGAAAAAGGATGTTCATGGCGATATGCGCGATGGTGGAGTGGGTCGGTCGACAGGCTGTTGCGGGGCGCAGGCGCTGGGCGCGGGTCCGCAGGGAACGCCGCCGCAGCAGTTCTCGGTCAGGAAGCCGACCAGGCCGTTCATCGCCTCGACCCTGGCCGAATAGATGACGAAGCGGCCGTCCTGCCTGGCCGCGAGCAGTCCGGCGTGCGTGAGCTCCTTCAGGTGGAACGAGAGCGAGGAGGGCGCGATGTCGAGATGCGCGGCGATCCTGGTGGCGGCGAGCCCGGACGGGCCGGCCTGGACCAGCAGGCGAAAGACCGCGAGCCGGCTGTCCTGCGCCAGGGCTGCCAGCGCCGCCAGTGCCGCCTTGGTGTCCATGCAAGCCTCCGTCGGGGTGAATGGCCGGATTATACGGGAACGCTACGACACTTCAAATACTATCGAATCATTGTGACAGCGTCGTGACGAGCGCGCCGGCCTGTTCGCCTGCCGACTTGTCATCGTGCGATGCCATCGTTGCGCGATAGCGCTCGTCGCGACACGCGCCCTGCCGCCGCCGAGGTCAGCCGCCTTCGGCCCAGAGCCGTTGCCCGCCGTGTTCCATATGGGTGAGATACAGGCGCAGGTCGAGCTCGAACTGGTGGTACTGGGGCTCCATCGAGCAGCACAGTTTATAAAACGCCTTGTCGTGCTGCTTTTCCCTCAGGTGCGCCAGCTCGTGCACGGCGATCATGCGCAGGAATGCGAGCGGGGCGTCGCGGAACACGCTGGCGATGCGGATTTCGTGCTTGGCCTTCAGGCGCCCCCCCTGTACGCGCGAGATGGCCGTGTGCAGGCCGAGGGCGTGCTGCACCACGTGGATCTTGCTGTCGTAGGCGACCTTCGAGACCGGCTCGGCATTGCGCAGATGGTCCATCTTCAGGTCCTGTACGTAGTCGTACAGGGCGCGGTCGGAGCGCAGGCCGTGCGGGTCGGGGTAGCGCGAGCGCAGCAGGGCGCCGAGTCGGCCTTCGCCGAGCAGCGTGGCGGCTTGCCGGCGCAACTGGTCCGGATAGGCGGTGAGGTAGCGCAGTTCGGTCATGGGGCGCCGACTATACCACGGCGCTGCCACGGCGCTGCCATGGCGCCGCCGGCACCGTTGCGCCGCAAGCGCCGCGCCGCCTCGACGGCGGCGCGGCGGGTCCATCATCCCTCCTTGCCTCCCTGGCGATTGCCGCCCTTCGATGCGGCGGCGGCGGCCGCGGCCCGGCTGGCCGACTGCCGGCTCTCGCCCCCCTTGCGGCCGATGTCGGCCATGTGCGCACGGTTGCGGCTGACTGCCTCCCCGCCTTTTTGCCCGGCCCGGCGCGCTTCCTCGGAATCGAATTCGTGCGCCGTGCCTTTCTGGTGGGCGGCCTGGCCGCCCTTGCTGGCGATTTCACGCTGCTGATTCTGGTCCATCGCCGCGAAACCGCGCTTGGCCGGACCGCTGCCGCTGCCACCACCGCTCTTTTGCGCGCTGCCGCCGGAGCTGCCCGCGCTCTTGCCGCTCTCCTTGCTTGTCGCCATGTCGCTCTCCTGGTTGCCCTGCAGTGAAGTGGAAATGAACGCACATTGCCGCGCTCGTCCGGTTAGAGAGACCGCTACAGTGTTAGTTCCCCTCCCTCGCGCCGCGGTTTCCACAGGCCGGCGCCCCTGCTGGTCAGTCGGGCGCGCGCGGCGGCATGCGCCTGCCGTCGTGCGGCTGGAGCGCGTCGAAGCTGCCCGGCGGCGCGCTCATGTCGTCGTCGAGCTGGGCGCGGCGCAGCGCCAGCCGGTGCCCCAGTTCCACCAGGTCCAGGTTCGACGAGCGCGCCAGCGCGAACATCTCGCCTTCCTCCTGCGCGATGTGGTGCTCGATTTCCTCGAACAGCACCGCCAGCGTGGCGTCGAAATGCTCGTCGCCCGGGTACATGACTTCGAGCTGGCTGATCAGCTCGCGCGCGCCGGCATGTTCGAGCTCGGCGTCGTCGAACAGCGCGTCGTCGCCGAGCGCCGCCCGCAGCGACGGGTAGAAAAGCTCTTCCTCGATCATGGTGTGGACGATGAGCGCGTCGCAGAGGTCGTCGACCAGTTCGGCCATCGTCTCCTCGGCGTCTTCCAGGCCGCGCAGGCGCTCGTAGTGGGCGAACAGCAGGCGCACCTGCTCGTGTTCGGAACGCAGCAGCGCGAGCGCGTCCGCCGCCCCGTCCCGGGCCTTGCCAGTGGATGCCATGACTTCTCCTCGATGTGAATGGATCAGGCGGGGGTGTGGGCCGCGCCCGCGCTTGCGGCATTGCGGGCGGCTTGCCAGCCGCCGTCGTTGGCGTCGCGTGCCAGCGTGGCGCCGCCCGCGGTGAGCACGTTCATGAGCGAACTTTGCCAGCTGCGCCAGTCTTCGGCCGCGGGCGGGATTTCGCGCAGCGCCACCGAACCCATCTGGACAGGGTCGTTGCAGGCGGCCAGCGCGTGCCCGATGCGCAGGGCGTCGTCGACGATCCGGCGCGTCATGTGCATGTTCAGGTCGCTGAGCTGCTTGAGGGTATCGAGCGCGTGGCACGAGACCTGGTTCAGGAAATCGACCTGGGCCTCGTACTGCGCGCGCAGGTCGGGAAAGGAAGGGGAAAAGGCAGGCATGAGATCCTCGACGAAAACAGGTGTTTCAGTAGACGCCGCGAACTCGCGCAAGTTCAAGGAAAGCGCTTGCGCCAGCGATTGGCGCAAGCAGATACCGCTATGCTCAGGCCTCGGCCACCTTCAGCACCAGCTTGCCGAGGTTCTCGCCCTTGAACAGCATCAGCAGCGTGGACGGGAAGGTGTCGAAGCCCTCGACAATGTGTTCGCGGCTCTTGAAACTGCCTTCCTTCATCCAGCCCGCCAGCGTCGCCACACCTTCAGGATAGCGGTCGGCATAGTCCGTTACAAGCATGCCCTCCATGCGCGCGCGGTTTACCAGCAGGGCCAGGTAGTTGGCCGGGCCCTGGACCGGCCCGGTGGCGTTGTATTGCGAAATGGCGCCGCAGATGACGATGCGCGCCTTCATGTTGATACGGGTGAGCACGGCGTCGAGGATGTCGCCGCCGACGTTATCGAAATACACGTCCACGCCCTGCGGGCAATGCTGCTTCAGGCCGGCAAGCACGGGCCCGGCCTTGTAGTCGATGCAGGCGTCGAAACCGAGTTCCTCGACCACGAAGCGGCACTTGTCGGCGCCGCCGGCAATGCCGACCACGCGGCAGCCCAGGTGCTTGGCGACCTGTCCCACCGTCATTCCGACCGCGCCGGCCGCGCCCGATACGACCACCGTCTCGCCGGCCTTGGGCCGGCCGACTTCGGTCAAGCCGAAATAAGCCGTCATGCCCGGCATGCCGAGCGCGTTGAGCCAGGTCGGCAGCGGCGCGAGGCTGGGATCGACTTTCGCCAGCATGGCGCCCTTGTCGTCGGCCGGGCCGGTCCAGTAGCGCTGCACGCCGGTCACGCCCATCACGTGGTCGCCGGCGTCGAATTTCGGCGACGCCGATTCGACCACCACGCCGACGCCGCCGGCGCGCATGACTTCGCCGATGGCGACCGGACGCACGTAGGAGCGGGCATCGTTCATCCAGCCGCGCATGGCCGGGTCGAGCGAAATGTAGAGGATCTTGACGCGCACTTCGCCCTCGCGAAGTGCGGCCAGCGGCGGCGCGGCGCGCTGCCAGTCGCTGTCCCTGGGCATGCCGACGGGGCGTGCGGCCAGCAGGAATTGGTCGTTGGTGGCTTGCGTCATGGGTGTCTCCCTTGGTAGTGGTCAGAGGGTCGACTATACCCAAAAAGGGACGGTCGTGCGTTTTTTCGTTGGCAGTTTTTTCGGCGCCGCTCCAGCTGTTCCGGCAAGCCGTGCGACAATACCGGAGCCCCGCCAACGACATCTGCCGCTACCATGACGCACCCGGAATACATCCTGACCCTGTCCTGCATCGACCAGCGCGGCATCGTGCTGCGCGTTGCGGGCTTCCTGGCCGAGCACGGCTGCAACATCATCGATTCGGCCCAGTTCGGCGACCCGGAGTCGCAGCTGTTCTTCATGCGCGTGCACTTCGCGCTGGAGGATACCGAAGTACTCGACAGCGACCTGCGCGGCGCCTTCGCCACCCTGTGCGAGGCCAACGCCATGCGCGGCCAGCTGCACGATGCGCACGCCAAGCCGCGCGTGCTGATCATGGTCTCGAAGATCGGCCATTGCCTGAACGATTTGCTGTTTCGCTACAAGAGCGGACTGCTGCCGGTCGAGATCTCGGCCATCGTCTCGAACCACATGGACTTCTACCAGCTCGCGGCAAGTTACAATATCCCGTTCCACCACTTGCCGCTGGCAACCGGTGCGCCGGAAGACGCCAAGCTGGCGCAGGAAGCGCGCATCGTCGAGCTGCTGGAGATGCACGCGGTCGACCTGGTGGTGCTGGCGCGCTACATGCAGATCCTGTCGCCGGGCCTGTGCCGGGCCTTGCAGGGCAGGGCGATCAATATTCACCATTCGTTCCTGCCGAGCTTCAAGGGCGCGCGGCCCTATGCGCAAGCCCATGCGCGCGGCGTCAAGCTGATCGGCGCGACCGCCCATTTCGTCACGGGCGAGCTCGACGAAGGACCGATCATCGAGCAGGACGTCGAGCGGGTCGATCACGCGATGACGATCGAGGAACTCACCGCGATCGGGCGCGACGTCGAATGCGTGGTGCTGGCGCGCGCCGTCAAGTGGTTCGTGGAACACCGCATCCTGCAAAACGGCGACCGTACCGTCGTCTTCAAATAATGACTGATAAAGCAGCAATGGCCCTCAAAGCGACGATCTACAAGGCAGACATCCAGATTGCGGACATGGACCGCAACTATTATGCGGAGCACGGGCTGACGATCGCCCGCCATCCATCCGAGACCGACGAGCGCGTGATGATCCGCGTGCTTGCCTACGCGCTGCACGCGAACGAAGCGCTGGCCTTCACCAAGGGCCTGTTCGACACCGACGAGCCCGACCTGTGGCAGAAGGACCTGACCGGCGCCATCGACACCTGGATCGAGGTGGGCCAGCCGGACGAGAAGCGCCTGCTGAAAGCCTGCGGCCGCGCCGAGCGCGTCTACGTGTACTGCTACAGCGCGACCAGCCACATCTGGTGGAAGGGCCTGGCCAACAAGCTCGAGCGTGCGCGCAACCTCACCGTCGTCAACATCCCGGCCGAGACCAGCGCCGCGCTGGAAAAGCTGGCCAAGCGTTCGATGCAGCTGCAGTGCACGATCCAGGACGGCCAGCTGTGGCTGACCGACAGCGTCGACACAGTGCTGGTCGAACGCGAAACCTTCAAGGCCGCTGCCGCCTGATATTCCCCTTTACCTTTCGAGCTGACCATGATCCGATCCTTGTCCGTCCTGCTGGCCACCGGCCTGCTCTCCACCGCCGCCCTGGCCCAGGTGACCGTCACCGACCCCTGGGTGCGCGCCACCGTGCCGAACCAGAAGGCCTCGGGCGCCTTCATGCGCGTGCAGTCCGCGCAAGCCGCGCGCCTGGTGGGCGTGAGTACCCCGGCTGCCGGCCGCGCCGAGCTGCATGAAATGGCGATGGAAAACAACACGATGCGCATGCGCCACGTCGACGGCATCGACCTGCCTGCCGGCAAGCCCGTGAACCTGGCCTCGGGCGGTCACCACGTGATGCTGTTCGACCTGAAGCGCCAGTTGAAGGACGGCGAAACCGTGCCGGTGACGCTGGTGGTGGAAGATGGCGCGAAGAAGCGCAGCAGCGTGACGGTCGAGGCGCAAGTCAGGCCGCTGACCCATGTGGCGCCGCAGGCGCCAGGGGCGCACCAGCACTGATCGGCGCCGGCGCTTCGCCCTCGCGGGATGGACGGAAGACCGGTCCACCCCGCGCTTCTTACTTCGGCGCCGCTCCCAGGCGGCGCACGCTGCCCGATCCGACGGTCGACTTGCTCACCTGCGGGTCGCCGTAATACAGCACGTCCCCCGAACCGGCGATGGTCGCGCTCAATGCGTTGCGCGTCCACACCGTCGCCGCGCCCGAGCCGGCGATCGTCACGCCGGCGCTGTCGGCCCGTACCCGTCCCAGGTCGACGTCGCCCGAGCCGCCGATCGACACCGTCAGCTTGCCGGTCGTGCCGCGCATCGCCTGGAGATCGCCGCTGCCCCCGACCGACACCGCCATCGCCTCGCTTTCGACGCCTTGCAGCTTGATCGTGCCCGAGCCGCCCAGCTCGACGTCGAGCTTGCGCTCGCGCAGCGGTTCGGCATTGATGGTGCCCGGGCCGCCCAGCGCCAGGCGTTCGATCGAACGGGCCTGCACCACGATCCGGATCGACTTCGCAGGCAGGTTCAGGTTGCGCCTGGCCGGGCGGATCTTCAGCGTGCCGTTTTCGACGACGGTCTCGACCAGCGGCAGCAGGTTGTCGTCCGCCTCGATCGTCACGCCTTCGGCAGTGCCGATGCGCAGCTCGACATGGCCCGGCAGCCCCAGCGACAGGCCGTTGAAACCGCCGACCTGGCGTACCTGCTTGACGATGCGTCCGCTGCCTTGCACCTGTTCGCCGCCCCGGTCCCAGGGCGCGGCGCCGGCCTGGGTGGTGGCGGCCAGGCCGGCGGCGATGCAGGCCGCGACCAGGGTGCGGCCGGCGACGGTGGAAAAAGTCTTGTGCATGATGTTGTCCTCACGGTTGTCGATGGTGAGAATGTAAGGCCTTGCCAGCCTTGCCGCGCCCGGTTTGCGACAGACTGCACGGGCATGCGCCCAGGCCGCGTGCCGGCCGCGTCGAGCCGCGTGCGCGGGCCGTCGGGCCACGCCAGATTTGGTGCAATGCGGAAATCCTGGCCGGGCGCGGGGCCGGCGCGTTCACCACGCCAGTGCAGGCCCGGCCCGCTTCCACTACAATCTTGGCCTTTTTGTCGCGGCAACGCGTGTCGAGGATCCATTATGAATGCGGCTTTGTTTGTCCTGGCCATTTGCGTCGGCATTTTCATTTCGGTCCAGGCGGCCGTCAACAGCCAGCTGGCAGGGGCGTTGCATGCGAACTCGCTGGTGGCGGCCCTGATCTCGTTTTCGGTCGGCACCGTGGTGCTGGGCGTGGCCGCCTTTGCCCGGGGCGGCGTGGGCGATTCGCTCGGCCTGCTCGCCCAGCAGCCGCTGTGGAAGCTCAGCGGCGGCCTGCTCGGTGCGGCTTTCGTGTTCGGCACGGTATTCCTGGCTCCGCGCATCGGCCTGTTGAACCTGGTGGTGCTGGTGATTGCCGGCCAGCTCATGATGTCGATGGCCATCGACCATTTCGGCCTGGTGCAGATGGCGGTACGCCAGGTATCGCCCATTCGCCTGGCCGGCGCGCTCGTGGTCGTGGCCGGCGTGGCCTTGACCCTGTTCGGCGACCGGATTGTTGCTGCTTTGGGACGTTGAAGAATTTCTATAAGGCAGCCGCAATTTCTGGCGAGCATGGTTCTATAATGATCGACATTGTCTGAACGACACTTCGATCATTTTCAAGCCACGCCAGATGGAATTCCACCAGTCCTCGCAGATCCCCACGCTGTCGTATGTCGAAAACGAAGACCACCCGGTCTTCGGCACCCTGGTCGAGCAGATCCTGCACCTGCTGAACTCGCGCCTGGTTTTCTCCGACATCATCATCCACCAGAACAGTCCGCTGATGCTGCGCCAGCCGAAGGGCCTGGTGGCGGTCACCGACTCGCCGATCACGCGCGAGGAACTGGAAGAATTCTTCGAGGTCATCGAGCCGAACTGGGCCGAGCGCATCGCCGACCGCGCTTTCGACCGCTCGATCGACCTGCATACGGCGCGTATCCGCGCCAACTGTTTTACTTTCCAGGCCAAGAAACGTCTGGGCTGCGTGATCCGGCGCTTCCCGAAGGAGCCGCTGCCGCTCGCCGAACTCGGGCTCGATCCCGACGCCCAGGAATTCGCGCGCCTCACCAGCGGCCTGGTGCTGATCATCGGCGACACCTGCCAGGGCAAGTCGACCACGATCGCCTCGATGCTCGACGAGATCAACAAACGCCGCTCGGGCCACATCATCACCATCGAGGACCCGGTCGAGACCCTGATCCCCCAGCGCAAATGCATCATCACCCAGCGCGAAGTGGGCATCGACGGCGACGTCGAAAGCTATTACCTCGGCGCCCTCGACGCCTTGCGCGAGCGCCCCGACGTGATCGTCATCGGCGAGATCCGCGACGCCCAGACCGCCCAGGAAGCGCTGGCCCTGGCCGAATCGGGCCCGCTGGTGCTGGCGACCCTGCACGCGCGCT
The DNA here is from genome assembly GCF_042656795.1 of Massilia jejuensis. Classification (NCBI taxonomy): domain Bacteria; kingdom Pseudomonadati; phylum Pseudomonadota; class Betaproteobacteria; order Burkholderiales; family Oxalobacteraceae; genus Massilia; species Massilia jejuensis. Next base: position 26,331 of record NZ_JBHSMS010000028.1, read on the forward strand.
CGACCGAGATGGGCCTGCAAAAGATGCTGCGCCTGCTCGGCAATTCGGACGCCCAGGCCCAGGCGCTGGCGCACGCCCTGCGCGGCGTGCTGTGCCAGGCGCTGCTGCCTTCGATCGAAGGCAACCGCTACTACCTGGCCACCGAATGCCTCACGCCCGGCCCGGCCGTGGTGCGCCTGATCGAAGAAGGCGAACTGGGCGCGCTGCGCGCGCACATGAACAACGGGCGCGACCCCGGCTGCCACACGATGAACGCCTCGCTCGAACGCCTGCTGTCCGGCCACAAGATCGGCATCGAAGACGCGCGCGCGGCCACCACCGACCGGGTCGGGTTCGCCGACCTGGTCTGAAACACATGGCCGGCGCGTTTCCGGTTCGCTAATCGAGCGGCACGCTGCGATAGCGGTTCACCTCGGCGCTCGACACGGGCGCCGCCGCGTTGCCCCAGCTGGCGCGCAGGTAGCTGACCAGCGTCGCCACCTCGGTATCGCCCAGCACATGGCCGAACGGCGGCATGCCGTAGGGGCGCGGATTGCCCTGCGTGCCGGGCGCGAAGCCGCCGTGCAGCACGGCGCGGATCGCATTCACCGGTTCGGCCAGCGCCAGCGCGCGGTTGCCGGCCAGGGCGGGGTAGGGTCCCTTGCCTTGGCCGCGCTCGCCGTGGCAGGCGGCGCAATGCTGGCCGTACAGCTTGCCTCCCGCCTGCATGGCTTGTCGCGGCGGCTGCGGCGCGGGCGCCCGATCGGGCGCGGCCGGTGCCGGCAGCGACTTGAGGTAGACGGCCATCGCGCCCAGGTCGTCCCGCGACAGATACTGCAGGCTTTGCATGACCACCTCGGCCATCGGCCCGGTCACGCTCGCGCCCGGCGCCACGCCGGTGCCCAGCAGCCGGACGATGTCGGCCTCGCTCCACTTTCCCAGGCCCGCTTCGGCATCGGCGGTGAGCGAGGGCGCATACCAGCCGATGGTGGGAATCAGGCCGCCGCCCAAGGTGCCGTCGGTGGCGCCCAGGCGGTTGCGCGCGCTGTGGCAGGCGGCGCAGTGGCCGAGGCCCTCGACCAGGTAGGCGCCGCGGTTCCAGCGCGCGTCCTTCGCCTTGTCTGCCACCTGCACGCCGGACTTGAAGTACAGCAGGCGCCAGCCGGCCAGCGTGAGCTGCTGGTTGTAGGGGAAGCGCAGCGCGTGCGGCGCGTTGTGCTGGCGCACCGGCGGCAGGCTGCGGAAGTAGGCGAACAGGGCGTCCACATCGGGCCGCGTGACCCTCGTGTAATGCGTGTAGGGGAAGGCCGGATACAGCAGGCGGCCATCCCTGGACTTGCCGTCGTGGAGTGCGCGCCAGAAGTCGTCGGGCGTCCAGCTGCCGATGCCGGTCGCCGCTTCGGGCGTGATGTTGGGCGCGACCAGGCGCCCGAAGGGCGTGTCGAGCGCGCGGCCGCCCGCGTAGGGCACGCCGCCGCGCGCCGTGTGGCAGGCCATGCAGTCGCCGGCGCGCGCCAGGTAGGCGCCGCGCGCGATGTTGGCCTCGGTGGGCGCATGGTCGGCCGGCGAACGCGCGGCGACGAAGTCCTCGCGCGGCCAGGCCAGCCCGATGGCGGTTGCGGCGACGGCAAGCAGGGCGAGCAGGACAAGCAGGATGCGGCGCTTCATGGCGCGCTTCCGCAAGGCATCGGCAGCGCTGCCGTCAGGCGTTCGGCCGGGCGCGCGTCGGGCGGGCTCGGCTGCGCTGCCAGCCAGCTCGAGATGGCCGCCACGTCGCCCGGCGCCAGGCGCCCGGCGATGGTCGCCATGCAGTCGGGCGCATGGGCGCGGCGCACCTTGTTGCGCCAGGCGCCGAACTGGGCGTTCACGTAGTCGCGCGGCAGATTCAGCAGGCCGGGGATCGCCGGCGCGACGCCGGCCAGGCGCTCGCCATGGCAGGCGATGCAGGCCGGCACCTTCAGCGCGGGGTCGCCGTCGCGCACCAGCTGCCGGCCGCGTGCGAGCACGGCCGCCGGCACGTCTGGCGCGGCCGGGGCGGGAGCGGGCGGGTGCCGGGCCGAGAAATAATCGGCGATCTCGCGCAGGTAGGGGTCGGGCAGGTGGGTGACCATCCAGGTCATCACCGGATACTGGCGCCGGCCGTCGCGAAAGTTCACCAGCTGGTTGTACAGGTAGCCGGCGGGCTTGCCGGCGATGCGCGGAAAATAGACGCCGCCGACGCTGGCGCCCGCGCCGTCCTTCGGCGCATGGCAGGCGATGCAGGCGGCGGCGCGCTGCGCGAGGGTGTCGGGAACGTCAGCGCGTCCCTGGGCGCCGGCAAGGGCGGGCAAGGCGCAGGCGAGCAGTGCCGAAAAGCGGCGCGGTGCAAGGAACGGCAGGGTCGGGAACATACGGCGTCCAGGAGATCGATAGCGGGATGATAACCCACTGGACGCCCGGAAATTCAGGCCGGCGGGTTGGCGCGCCAGTGGCGGTAGAGCTTCAGGGCCACGTGGGCATCGTCGGCGGCGTAGCGGATCTGCTGCTCCGACAGGCGCGGCAGTGCCCAGTTGGTGGTCGTGATGCGCTTCGACTTTTGCAGGCGCTGGCCGAAGAAGCGCGCCACCGCCGTCCTGGCGCCGAGCGTATTGCGCTCGCCGCGGCGGCGCAGGGTGGTCGAGAGGTCGACCACGTTCTGCGTATCGATGCCGAGCTTGCTGCGCAGGCGGCGCAGGTCGTCGCCCAGGCCGAATCCCACTTTCAGGATGCTGGGCGACTCCAGCACCGCGCGCAGCAGGTCGACGCTGGCGCCGTCGGGACGGGCGCCGATCTGGAACAGGTAGGCGGTGCTGTCGGTGGCCAGCTGCACCAGGTGCGGCCCGGTCGATTCCTCGCCCTTGGCGAAGGTCGGCTTCGATTCGGTATCGAAACCGACGGCGTCCATGCCCGACAGGGCGGCCAGGGCGGCGGCTGCCTCGGCCTCGGACTTCACCAGGACGACGTCCTGGAGCCCGATGCCGTCGTACGGCGGCAATTCTTCTTCGGGAAGGGAACTCATCGGCCGCGCGATCAGCCGCGCGAGAACTTCGAGGCAAGCTGCTGCAGCTTTTCCTGGCGCAGGCGCGCCGCTTCGGCTTCGGCTTCGGCCGCTTTTTCGGCCTTCTTGCGCTCGGCTTCTTTCTTGAAGCGCAGTTGCAGCTGTTCCTTGGCATGTAGGCGGTGGGTGTCGGTCACGTCGGCGCCGGCCACGCCGTCGAGGTCGAAGCGCTGGGTCGCCTTTTCCATGGCGCGCAGGTAGCGCATCGAACCGGTGTGGATGCCGAGCGCGGCGCGCATCGTCTTGCGGTCGAGCCCGGGAACACGCGCGAGCAGCTGCTTGTCGATGCCGATGGCCAGCGGCAGGCAATCGCGGAAGGCCGGGAATTGCTGCTGCAGCTGCTTGAGCAAGGCACGGGCCGAGGGAGCGGCGCTCGCTGCGGCTGGCGCGCTGCCGGCGCTGCCGTCCGGCGCAATGGCCGCGGGCCTTTCCTGGCTGCTGTCCACCGCACCGGGCGGGGTGCTTGCCTCCGTGTTCGGGGTCTCGGCAGGGGAAGGGGTGGTGGCGTCGACGGACTCGGCGGCAGAACTGATGGTATTCATTGACTTCATGGTAATAACAGGAATCCGAAGGATAGCATGCTGGCACGCTCTGGTGCGCTGCTAATCGTATGACTTCCGCCGAGCAGGCGCAGGCGGCCGCGGTTGAGCGCGCAGGCGAGCGCTACGAATCGCGAAATCGTGTATGATCCGCCTCTTGCCTTGCGCACGGCTTGCGTCGGCGCAGAAGGAACGAAGAGTCGGTTGTAGACGACAAAACAACAATATGTGATTTGCTTATATCGCTTATCCGATATATCAATTATCACCGATTCTTGCCTTGGGGCATAATGATGCCTGTCCCATCTCTTCGATCCGACAGAGAGTGATGCAAGCCCGTTTTCCGCCAACGGGCTTTTTTTCATTTCGACATGACCACCGCAATCTTGACCATCGCTTGCTCCGTCCCAGCCACCAGCGCATCCGGCCCGGCCGCATGCCGCCGCGGGCGAGGACATGCTTGATTTGCGGCTTGTCCGCCCCTAGCCAGGGCCATTCCCGATCCTTTAACCGCGGCCGATCGGCCGCGGTGACCATTGACCTCGCAGGCGCGTCCCCGCCTCGACAGGAGAGCTTTTTATGAAGAACACCGCCAAGACACTGACACTGACTGCAAAGAAAGCCCCGGCCAAGAGCGCCACGGCGCAGCTGGCAGTGCCTAAAACCGCGACCTCCTACTTCCTCGAAACGGAAGCGGCGGCCAAGGTGACGGTGGTCAAGACCCGTTCGCGCCTGGCCGCGGTCAAGCCGCGGGCCGACGAGGCCGAGGCAGCGCCCGCCGTCGCCGCGCCGATCGCGGCCGAGGTCATCGACGTGCCTGCGATGGCAGCTGAGGCCGAGGCCGTGCAGGACGCCACCGCCGCCGAGGCGCCGGCCCCGCTCGTCGTACGCAAGCGCAGCGCGAAGCTGGCCGCCCTGAAACCGGTCGAGAACGCCCAGGCCGTCTCGCCGGTGATCGACGCGCCGGCGCTGGAAGCAGCGCCCGAAGCCGACGAGGGCACGAAGGCCGCCAGGGCGCGCGTCGTGCGCCGCGGCGAGCCGCAGGCGACCGTGATCCAGACCGCCGGCAGCTCGGTGAGCCAGACCACCGACGCCGCCACCCTGGCCGCGATCGATACCACCGGCTACCTGCTGCCGCAAGTGAAGGTGCCGGGCCGCCGCGGCCGCAAGCCCAGCGAATTCACGCCGGAAAACGATGAAGTCGCGGCGCTGAACGCCGTCGAGCGCGCCGAACTGAAGGCCGTGTCGAAAGCACGCGAGCGCAAGGCCAAGGGCATCCCGACGCTCGGCGGCGAGCAGGGCTTCTCGGAAACCGAACTCGAAAAACGCCGTACCCAGCTGCGCAACCTGATCAACATGGGCAAGGAGCGCGGCTACCTGACCCATGCGGAGATCAACGACCACCTGCCGGAAAACATCATCGATCCGGAAGCGATCGAAGGCATCATCGCCACCTTCAACGACATGGGCATCGCCGTCTACGAGCGCGCGCCGGAAGCGGAAATGATGCTGTTGTCGGACAACGCCGTCACGCCGACCAGCGAAGACGAAGTGGAAGCGGCGGCCGCGACGGCGCTGTCGACGGTCGACTCCGATTTCGGCCGCACGACCGATCCGGTGCGCATGTACATGCGCGAGATGGGCGCCGTGTCGCTGCTGACGCGCGAAGGCGAGATCGAGATCGCCAAGCGCATCGAGCAGGGCCTGAAAGACATGGTGCAGGCGATCTCGGCCTGTCCGACCACGATTTCGGAGATCATCGCGCTGTCGCACAAGATCGCCGCCGACGAAATGAAGATCGACGAAGTGGTGGACGGCTTCGTCGACCACGACGACAGCGCGCCCGCGCCGGTCGCCGCGCCTGCCAAGGCGGCAGCCGCCGACGAGGACGACGAGGAAGAGGAAGAAGCCGAAGAGGAAGAAGACGGCGACGCCGCCGGCGGCGCGGCCGGCTACTCGACCGAGCAGCTGGCCCAGCTGCGCCGCGGCGCGCTGGACAAATTCGCCCTCATCGAGGAGCAGTTCGACCGCATGGGCCACGCCTTCAAGACCAGCGGCTATGCCTCGAGCGCCTACAACAAGGCGCAGGACATCATCACCAACGAGCTGCTCGGCATCCGCTTCACCGCGAAAGTCGTGGAAAAGCTGTGCGATACGCTGCGTCATCAGATGGATGAAGTACGCGCCATCGAACGCGCCGTGCTCGACATCTGCGTGAACCGCTGCGGCATGCCGCGCGCCCACTTCATCAAGGTATTCCCGGGCAATGAAACCGACCTGGCCTGGGGCGACCGCGAAGTCGACTGCGCCTACCCGTACAGCGGCGTGCTGAGCCGGAACCTGCCCGCGATCAAGGAACTGCAGCAGCGCATGATCGACCTGCAGGCGCGCGTGGCGCTGCCGCTGGCCGACCTGCGCAAGATCAACAAGCAGATGGCGGCCGGCGAGAAGCGCGCCCGCACCGCCAAGCGCGAGATGACGGTGGCCAACCTGCGCCTGGTGATTTCGATCGCGAAGAAGTACATCAACCGCGGCCTGCAATTCCTCGACCTGATCCAGGAAGGCAATATCGGCCTGCTGAAGGCGGTCGACAAGTTCGAATACCGCCGCGGCTACAAGTTCTCGACCTACGCGACCTGGTGGATCCGCCAGGCGATCACGCGCTCGATCGCCGACATGGCGCGCACCATCCGGGTGCCGGTGCACATGATCGAGACGATCAACAAGATGAACCGCATCTCGCGCCAGATCATGCAGGAAACCGGCAGCGAGCCGGACCTGCCGACCCTGGCCCTGAAGATGGAAATGCCGGAAAACAAAGTTCGCGAAATCATGAAGATCGCGAAAGAACCGATCTCGATGGAAACCCCGATGGGCGAGGACGGCGATTCGCAGCTGGGCGACTTTATCGAGGACAACACCACGCTGGCACCGCTGGACGCCGCGCTGCACGCTTCGATGCGCAACGTGATCAAGGAAGTGCTCGACTCGCTGACCCCGCGCGAAGCGAAAGTGCTGCGCATGCGCTACGGCGTTGAGATGTCGAACGACCACACGCTGGAAGAAGTCGGCAAGCAGTTCGACGTCACCCGCGAGCGGATTCGCCAGATCGAAGCGAAGGCCATGAGCAAGCTGCGCCAGCCGTCGCGTTCGGACAAGCTGAAGACCTTCTTGCACGACAAGTAAATCGTCGCCCGCCCGAAAAAAGGCCGCGCAGTCGCCGACTGCGCGGCCTTTTTCGTGCGCCCGGGCGGAGCGCCCTGGCGCCGACGTCATCCCGTGTTGCGCAAGCCCGCCGCCACGCCGTTGATCGACAAATGGATCCCCCGGTGCACGCGCGGGTCCATGTCGCCGCCTTCGCCCGCCTTGCGCGCCATCGCGCGGTGGCGGTGGATCAGCTCGACCTGCAGGTGGTTCAGCGGGTCGAGGTAGGCGAAGCGGTTCTGGATCGAGCGCGCCAGCAGCGGGTTCGTCGCCAGGCGCTCCTTGGCGCCGGTGACCGCTTCGAGCTGGCGCAGCGTCTCGCAGTGCTCGGCCGCGATGCGCTTGAAGATGCGCTCGCGCAGCGCCTCGTCCGGCACCAGGCCGGCGTAGCGCGAGGCGATCGCCAGGTCGGTCTTGGCCAGCACCATGTCCATGTTCGACAGGAGCGTCGCGAAGAAGGGCCACTCGCGGAACATGGCCTGCAGCGTCGCCAGGCGTTCGCCGTCCGCGCCCTCGCCGAGCCAGCCGGCGACGGCCGACCCGAAGCCGTACCAGCCCGGCAGCAGCAGGCGGCACTGGCCCCAGGAGAAGCCCCAGGGAATCGCGCGCAGGTCTTCGATGCGGCGGGTCGACTTGCGCGAGGCCGGGCGCGAGCCGAGGTTCAGTTCCGCGATCTCGGCGATCGGCGTGGCGGCGAAGAAGTAGTCGGTGAAGCCCGGCGTCTCGTAGACCAGGTCGCGGTAGGCCGTGTAGGCACGCTGCGACAGTTGCGCCATCACGCCTTCGAATACGGCCAGCTGCCGGGCCTGCGCGCCTTCGGCCGCATGCGGCATCAGGCTGGCCTCCAGCGTGGCCGCGACCAGCAGTTCCAGGTTGCGCCGGCCGATCTCCGGATTCGAGAATTTCGAGGCGATGATCTCGCCCTGTTCGGTCAGGCGGATCTGGCCGTTCACCGTGCCCGGCGGCTGGGCCAGGATCGCCTGGTAGCTCGGGCCGCCGCCGCGCCCGACGGTGCCGCCGCGGCCGTGGAACAGGCGCAGCTTGACGCCGGCGCGCTCGAACACGTCGACCAGCTTGAGCTCGGCCTGGTACAGCTCCCAGTTTGAGGTGAGGAAACCGCCGTCCTTGTTCGAGTCCGAGTAGCCCAGCATGACTTCCTGCAGCCGGCCCTGGTTGTGGACGATGCGCGTCACCGGCGGCAGCGCCATCCAGGCTTCCATGATGTCGCCGGCGCGCTGCAGGTCGGGAATCGTCTCGAACAGGGGGATCACCATCACGTCCGCGATACCCGCCGACGAGCGCACCAGCCCGGTTTCCTTCAGCAGCAGCAGCACTTCCAGCAAGTCCGACACTGCCTCGGTGTGCGAGATGATGTAGTTGCGGATCGCGCGGGTGCCGTAGCGCTGGCGGATCTCGCGCGCGGCGCGCACGATCGCCAGTTCGGACTGGGTCTCGTCGGTATAGGTTTCGTAGGGCGAATACAGCGGCCGCGGCTGGGCGAGCTCCGCCAGCAGCAGCCTGACCTTCGCTTCTTCCGGCAGGGCGGCGTAGTCGGCTTCGACCTGCGCCTTTTCGAACAGTTCGGCCAGCACGCGCTCGTGCACGTCCGAGGTCTGGCGCATGTCGAGCGAGGCCAGGTGGAAGCCGAAGATGTGCGCCGCGCGCATCAGGCCCGCCAGGCGCGGCACGATCAGCATCGCGCCGTGGTTCAGCTTCAGCGATTCGGCCACCACGTCCAGGTCGGCCGCGAATTCGGCCGCGTCCGCATACGGCTCGGCGTGGCCGACTTCCTTGCGCAGGATGTTGGTCGCGCCGAGCACGCGCGCGCTGGCGGCCAGGCGCGCATACATGCCGATCAGGGCGCGCCGGTAGGGCTCGTCGGCGCGGTGCTCGGACGCGTCGGTCGAGCGCGCGGCCAGGGTCTGCATGGCGGGCGTGATGTCGACCATCAGGGTCGAGGTCGACAACTCGGCGCCGAGCGCGTGCACTTCGTCGAGGTAGAAATCGAGGATGGTGGTGGCGTGGCGCATCGTCGCGTGGCGCATGGTGTCGGCGTTCACGTTCGGATTGCCGTCGCGGTCGCCGCCGATCCAGCTGCCCATCTGCACGTAGGCCGCGTCGCCCAGCTGGGGCTTGCTGCCGTGGTAGTGGGCGCCGATCTCGTCTTCGATGTCGTCGTACAGCGCGGGCAGCTCGCGCAGGAAGGTGATGCGGTAGTAGGAGAGGGCGTTCTCGATCTCGTCGGCCACCGTCAGCTTGGTGTAGCGCAGCATGCGCGTCTGCCACAGGGTCGCGATGCGCGCCTGCAGCAGTTGCAGGTTGCGCACCTGTTCTTTCGGCGTGAGCGGCAGGTCGCGCTCGGCCAGCAGGCGCGCGATGTCGTGCTCGGCATCGAGGATGGACTTGCGCTGCACTTCGGTCGGGTGGGCCGTCAGCACCGGTGCGATCAGCGCATTGCGCAGGAACGTCTCGACCGTGTTGCGGTCGACGCCGGCGTCGCGCAGCTTGCCGAGCGCGTGGCCGACGCTGCCTTCGCGTGGCCGCGAGCCCGCCAGCGCGTGGGCGCGGCGGCGCCGATTGTGGTGCTGGTCCTCGGCGATGTTGGCCAGGTGCGAAAAATAGGAAAAGGCGCGCACCACCGAAATGGTCTGGTTGCGCGAGAGCTTGTGCAGCAGGGTGGTCAGTTCTTCGCCCGCCACCGGATCGGCGTCGCGCCGGAAGCGCACCGCGGTCTGGCGGATGGTCTCGACGACGTCGAACACGGTGTCGCCCTCCTGGTCGCGCAGCACGTCGCCGAGCAGGCGGCCGAGCAGGCGGATGTCTTCTTTCAGCGGTGCGTCCTTGTCGGCACCGCCGGGGGTCTCTAGCGTCACTGGTTTGTCCATATCTGCCACAATTCTCGATTGTCGGGTAAGCGGGTGGGCATGGCGATCGGCCACGTCGATGAAGGGAGCCCCATGCTAAAATTTGTGATCTTATGCAATAGCTGTCACCGGCATCGCGCCGGTCGGCGCAACGACAGTGGAAGAATCCGTTTTGAAAGCACAGCCATGACGCAGCAAGAGCCGAGCCCGCGCCTGCCATCGCAGCTCACGCCTCAAAAGTTGATTATCGCATCGCGCGAAAGCCGCCTCGCCATGTGGCAGGCGGAGCACGTGCGCGACCGTCTCGCCGCATTATATCCAGATTGCCAAATAAGCATCCTCGGCATGACGACGCGGGGCGACCAGATCCTCGACCGCACGCTCTCGAAAGTCGGCGGCAAGGGCTTGTTCGTGAAGGAGCTCGAAGTGGCGATGGCCGAAGGGCGCGCCGACCTGGCCGTGCATTCGCTCAAGGACGTGCCGATGGACTTGCCGGAAGGGTTTGAACTGGCGGCCGTGCTCGAGCGCGAGGATCCGCGCGACGCCTTCGTCTCGAACGACTACGCCAGCCTGGCCGACCTGCCGCCCGGCGCGGTGGTGGGCACGAGCAGCCTGCGGCGCCAGGCGCTGATCGCCGCGCGCTATCCGCAGCTCGTCATCAAGCCGCTGCGCGGCAACCTCGACACGCGCCTCGGCAAGCTCGATCGCGGCGAGTACGCGGCCATCATCCTGGCGGCGGCCGGCCTGATTCGCCTCGGCCTGCCGCAGCGCATCCGCGCCGTGCTCGATCCCGGACACAGCCTGCCGGCGGCCGGCCAGGGCGCGATGGCGATCGAAGTGGCGAGCGGCGCGCGTTCCGACGGCGTCGACCTGCAGGCGATCCTAGCGCCCCTGAACCATGCGGACACGCGGCATGCCGTGCTGGCCGAGCGCAAGGTTTCGAAGATCTTCGGCGGCAGCTGCCAGATTCCGCTGGCCGCGCACGCGACCGTCGACGGCGCGCGCATGCATTTGCGCGCGATGGTCGCCACGCCCGACGGCACGCGCAGCGCCTTCGCCGAACTGAGCGGTCCGTCCGGCCAGCCCGAGCTGCTCGGCGAGCAGGTGTCGGCGCTGCTCGAGCAGCAGGATGCGCAGGCGATCCTGGCCGTCTGCAAGCAGGATGCGGCGGCCGATGCCTGAGCCCGGCCTGCAACGCTGATGTCCCGCCTGGTCGTCATTACCCGTCCGCGCGCGCAAGGCCAGGGCCTGGCGCAGGCCGTGGCCGCGCTCGGGCGCACGCCGGTGCTGCTGCCGCTGCTGGAGATCGCGCCGCTGCAAGACCCGTCCGTCCTGCGCGCGGCGCTGCGCGATCTGGAAGGCTATGCGCTGGTCGCCTTCGTCTCGCCGAACGCGATCGACGCGGCCTTCGCGCAGATCGGACGCTGGCCGCGCCAGGTGGCGCTGGCCGTGCTGGGCGAGGGCAGCCGCGCCGCGCTGGCACGGCATGGACTGGGCGCCGACAACGCCACCATCCTCGGCCCGCAGGATCCGACCCGGAGTGATTCCGAGAACCTGCTGGCCTCGCTCGACCTGGCCCTGTTGTCCGGCAAGCGCGTGCTGATCGTGCGCGGCGAATCCGGGCGCGAGCTGATGGCCGATGGTTTTCGCGCGGCCGGGGCCGAGGTGACGGTGGTGCCGGCCTATCGCCGCAGCGTGCCGGCAATGAGCCCTGCGCTGGGGGAGCAGCTGCGTGCCTTGCTGGCCACGCCGAACGACTGGATAATCACGAGCTCGGAGGCGCTCCGGGGGCTGTTCGGCCTGCTGCGCCAGCTGGGCGACGGGTTTGTCCTGCAGATGCAACAGCAGCACGTCATCGTGCCGCATGCCCGGATCGCCGCCACCGCGCAGGCGCTCGGGCTGGCGCAGGTGACGCTTACCGGCTCGGGCGACGAGCGTTTGCTTGCCGCGTTACAATCTCAAAAATGAACGAACTGCCGAATCATCCAGAGCTGCCGCCGACGCAGCCGCCCGCCGCCCCCCCTGCACCTGCCAGCGCAGCACAGGCTTCCGAATCGTATCGTCCGCGCGCGCCCGAGCGCAGGGCGGCCCCCGGCCTGGGCGAGCAGCTCACGCGTCCGCTGCCGCTGGCGGTGATGGTACTGGCCGTGCTGCTGGCGGCCCAGACCTGGTCCAGCCATAGCCGCATCAACACGCTGCGCCAGGAGATGGCGCGCAGCCTGCAAAAGGGCAACGAGACGAATGCCGAGACCGCCGCCCTGGCGCGCGACGTCGCCGAGCAATCCAAGGTGCTGCAGCTGAAAGTGGGCGTGCTCGAAAGCCGCCAGCTCGAAAACCAGAGCCAGCAGATGGCGCTGGAGCAGCTCTACCAGGATTTGTCGAAGAGCCGCGACGAATGGGCGCTGTCGGAAGTCGAGCAAGTCTTGTCGACCGCCAGCCAGCAGCTGCAACTGGCCGGCAACGTGCAGGGCGCCCTGCTCGCGCTGCAGAATGCCGACCGCGCGCTGTCGCGCTCGGACAAGCCGCAGTTCATCATGGTGCGGCGCGCGATCGCGGCCGACATGGAAAAACTGAAAGCCGTGCCGGCCGTCGACCTGGCGGGCGTGGCCGTGCGCCTGGACGGCGTCATCGCCCAGGTCGACACGCTGCCGCTGCTGTCGGACGAAAAGCCGCTGCTGCCGGCGGCGCCGGCGCGCGTCGAGCGCGGCCAGCCGGCCGCGCCGGGCGCCGCGCCTGCCCCGATGGGCATCGGCGAGCGCATGCTCGCCACCTGGCGCAACTGGAGCGGGGAAATGTGGAACGACGTGCGCCAGCTGATCCGGGTGCGCAGCGTGAACACGCCGGAGGCGCTGATGCTGTCGCCCGACCAGAATTATTTCGTGCGCGAGAACCTGAAACTGCGCCTGCTTAACGCGCGCCTGGCCCTGCTCTCGCGCGACGAGACCAGCTTCGCCGGCGACCTGGCGGCCGCGCAGGAAACGCTCGACAAGTATTTCGACACGCGCGCCCGCACCACCCAGCAGGCGCAGGCGGCGCTGCGCCAGGTGCAGGCGAACAACCTGGCGATCGAGATGCCGACGCTGGCCGACAGCCTGAACGCTGTGCGCAATTACAAGAAGCCTTGAAAACATGCGTCTACTTCTCTGGTTAGTCGCCCTGATGGCCACGGCCATCGGCATCGCCGTGACGGCGCGCTTCAATCCGGGCAACGTGGTGCTGTTCTACCCGCCGCACCGGATCGACATGTCGCTCAACCTGTTCGTGGTGCTGCTCGCGCTCCTGTTCCTGATGCTGTACGGCCTGGTGCGCGCGGTGAATGCGACGCTGCGCATGCCCGACCGGGTGACCGCCTACCGCCAGCGCAAGCGCGAGCGCGAAGGCAACAAGGGTTTGCGCGACGCCCTGAAAGCGCTGTTCGAGGGCCGCTTCGGCCACGCCGAGAAGGCTGCCATGCGCGCCGCCGAATTGCCCGAGAACGCGGGACTGGCGGCCCTGATCGGCGCCCGCGCCGCGCACCGCATGCGCGAGCCGGCGCGGCGCGACGCCTGGCTGGCCGGCGTCACCCATGACAACGGGCTCAAGACGGCGCGCCTGATGACGGTCATCGAGCTGCTGGTCGACGACCACCAGCCGGAAGCGGCGCTCGAAGCCGTGGCCGAACTCAATGCCAGCGGCCAGCGCCACATCCACGCCCTGCAATGGTCGATGAAGGCCCACCAGCAGGCGCGCAACTGGCCGGAAGTGCTGCGCTTGGTGCGCATCCTCGATAAACGCAAGGCCCTGCACCCGGCCCTCAGCGCCCGCCTGCGCGAAATGGCGTACGAGGCGCTGCTGTCGGGAGAGGGACGCGATCCGGAAGCGATCCGGCGCGTCTGGGCCGGCGTACCGGCGCAGGACCGCACCAAGCCCTACATCGCCGCGCGCGCCGCCGCCGCCTTCAACGCCAGCGGCCTGACCGACGAGGCGCGCGTGGTCGCCGAAGACGCCTTGCGCGCCGGCTGGGACGAGCGTGTCGTGCGCGCCTACCGCGACGCCGCCGGTCCGGCGGGCTCGCCGGCCTTGCTGGCCCAGATCGAGCGCTGCGAGGCCTGGCTGCGCGAACGTCCGAACGATCCGGAACTGGCGCTCACCCTCGGTTCCCTGTGCCTGCGCCAGAAACTATGGGGCAAGGCCCAGCGCTACCTGGAGCAGGCGCTGTCGGACGCGACGCAATCGGGCATGGTGCGCGACATCCACCTGAAGCTGGCCCAGCTGCACGAAGCGCTGGGGCAGGAGGGGCCGGCGGCGAACCATTACCGCCTCGGTGCGCTGGCGACGATTGCTTGACGGCCGCCCCGTGGGCCGGCGCGGGAAGCGCGGCGGCGGCCGCGCGATCGATCCGCACGGCAAGCTGCTGCGCCGCACAAGCTCATGCCTATTCGATATAATGTTTCTCTTTATTGATTTTTCAGCAACCAAGGACTACCCATGAGCCTGAACCACGTTCCAGCCGGCCGCGATGTGCCGAACGACTTCAATGTCATCATCGAAATCCCGATGAACGCCGATCCGATCAAGTACGAAGTGGACAAGGACACCGGCGCGATTTTCGTCGATCGCTTCATGGGTACCGCGATGCATTATCCATGCAACTACGGCTATGTGCCGCAGACCCTGTCCGACGACGGCGACCCCTGCGACGTGCTGGTGATCACGCCTTTCCCCCTGTTCCCGGGCGTGGTCGTGCGTTGCCGCGCCATCGGCGTGCTGAAGATGACCGACGAAGCCGGCGGCGACGCCAAGATCTTGGCGGTGCCTGTCGACAAGATCCTGCCGATCTATAGCCACTGGCAAAAGCCGGAAGACTTGCAAGACTTGCGCCTGCAGCAGATCCAGCACTTCTTCGAGCACTACAAGGACCTCGAAAAGGGCAAGTGGGTCAAGATCGAAGGCTGGGCCGGTCCGGATGAAGCCAAGGCCGAAATCGTCAACGGCGTTGCTTCCTACAAGGCAACACAAAAGCAGTAATCGTGCGCTCGGTTGCAAGACGGCCCGGCACCCTTTCGGGGTGGCCGGGCTTTTGCATTGCGGCACACGCGGCGTGACATGCGCTTACCAGCCGATGTCCTGCAGGAGGGGCAAGGTCAGGTCGCGCGGCGGCGTCACCGTATGCGACAAATCCGCGTTGATCGACGGTTCCATCAGCTGGTTCGGTCGCGCGTCGGTGGTGTAGTGCGCGACCGAGGAACCGGGCGCGTTCGTCGTCGGCGTGTACATCAGGATGCGGCGCCGGTCGTCGGTGCCCGCCAGGCGCGTCGGGTCGATGCCGAGGCTGACCGCGACGCCCGAGCGCGTGCGCGAACGCGCCTGCAGGGCCGCGCGCAGCGTCGCGCCGGCGTCCTGGGTGACGCGCACCGCCGGGATCGTGATGCCCGGATCGCTGCCCGACAGGCCCGTCACTTCGCCCGGAACATTGTCGGCCACGACCAGGCCGATCGCGCCGGCCGCCTGCACGTTGCGCGCCTTGTCGACGAAGGGACAGGTGCCGCGCGACACCAGGGCGACGTTGCCGCGCACGGCCAACCCGTTCAGGCTGTTGAGCGGCGTGCAGGCCAGGCCGGTGCCGTCGGCCTGGTCGACCACCGGCATCAGCTGTCCGGCAACCGGGGCCGTGCCCAGCGGCGGGCCGAAGGACGCATCGCCGACCTCGTAGTTGCCGGCCGCGGTGCCGGCGGCGCTGCCCGAGACCACCAGGCGCGAACGCGGTGCCAGCACCTGCGGCACGGCGGCGGTGACGATCGGGCCGTTCCAGGACAGGCCGCGGCCGCTGATGGCCGAAGCCACGCGCTCGGCCGGGGTCATGTCGACCCAGGGGCGTTCGGTGCGGTTGTCGATCAGGTAGTAATCCCAGATCGAGGGCAGGTCGAGCATCTCGGCGCCGGTTTCGTCGTCGGTGAAGGTCTGGAAGCCGAGTCCGTGCCCCATTTCGTGGAGTAGCACGGTGACCAGGTCGATCGCGGCGCCGGCCCTGTTGTCGAGCCCGAGATAGAAGCCGGGGCCGGGCAGGCAATCCGGGAACAGGCCGAGGCGCGAATTGAAGCGCGAGATGATGTGCGGCTCGCCCGGGGTGGAGACGTCGGCGCCGGCCAGCTTGCTGGCCAGGGCGCTCGGGTACCAGGTGCTCGGACGCGGCGCGCTGGTGAAGTCGGACCAGATCTCATTGGCGCCGGCCGACCCGAGCACGGCGCTGTTCTCGGTGCAGGATAGCGGCACGAAGGAAGCGCCGATGCGGATCGGGACGCTGCTGGTGAGCGTGGCGCCCCACATGTCGGCCGCGTGCTGGAAGGCGAACAGGCGCTGCTGGCCGAGCGTGGTGCCCGGATTGCCGCCGACCGGCGTGACCGGGGTCGGGTCGTTGAAGCCGATGCCCGGCGCGTTCTGGTTGACGATCGTGATCGTCGCGGCCTGGGCGCCGGCGAAGGCGGCGCAGGACAGGACGAGGGCGCCGATGCGGCGCAGCGGCGACTTAGTCATGATGATGCTCCGTGTGGGGCTGGGTGGGCGCCGGAGCGCGCACGGCATTGTCGGCGGCCGCCGGCCCGTGCACGCACTGGCCGGCGAGCTTGCCGTCGGCGCCGCGCGTGACGACCGAGTAGACGAGGCCGCGTTCGCCCAGGCGCACCTGGCGGCTGCCGCCCGGATGGGTGACCAGGGCCGGTGGCGACGGCGCGCGCATGGCGGCCGACGAGGGCGCCGGGGCCAGGGCGCGGCTCTCGGCCGGCGTCGGGGCGCGCAACTGGCCGGTCTGGGGATCGCGCACGACCACCATCCCGGATTGCTCCTGGGCGGCGCCGGCAGCGGGCAGGGCCGCCAGCAGCGCGGCGCACGGCAGGAGGGCGATGAGTTTTTTACGTGACATGGCGGGATTCTCCGGTCGGACTTCAGAACGACGACTTGCGGCGCATGAAGCCCAGCGCGCCGAGGCCGAGGGCCAGCATGACGTACGGCGAGGGTTCGGGCACCGCCGTCACGACTCGGACCGTATCGAGCCCGATGGTGTTCAAGGTGTCGGCATAGCCCACGTAGCGGAACGCGAAGCGGCCTTCGCCCTCGACATTCAGGCTCGTGCTCCATTCGGTCCAGCTGGCGGGATAGCCGGCGGCGCCGCCGATGGCGCCGAGCAGCGTCGTGAAGGTCGCGGTGCCGCCGTCCGCGCCCGGCGCGAAGCGCACCTCGAGCAGGTCCGCGAAGCCGGCGATGTCCTCGGCGCGGGTCCAGAACGACAGGTCGGTCTGGCCGGTGAGCGAGAGCACCGGGGTGACCAGCCAGTTGTCGACGGCGCCCAGGCCGCCGGCGGCGCCGAGAAAGCTGGCGGCGGCATACGAATTGGCGGGCCCCGACCGGGCGCTGAAAATATCGGCATTGCCCTGGAACCAGCTGGTGCCCGGAGGAACGCTCTTATTGGTCCGGGTCCAGCCAACCAGGGCATCCACATTGCCGAAATCTTCGTTGAGCGCCTCGACCGCGGCGCTGGCCGCGCCAGGCGTTAGCACGGCCAGCGCGAACGCGCCGGCCGCCATGTACGACTTGGGAGTTTTCATGGATGAGCTTTCATGCGGAGCCAGAAGGATGGCGTTCCACTCGCGCTGGCTGTCACGAGGCCATGGTTGAGTTCATCATATGAGCTGAACGGTCACGAACCTTGATCTCGATTCAATGTGCGCGGCAACTCAGCAGGCAGAAATTGTCCGCGTCGAAGCGCCGTCGATTCGGCCCTGTTCCGGTGCGGGCAGCCGCGCCGGGGCAGCGCCGGGACAGGCGAGCGCGTGCGCGGCCGGCGGGGCGCCGCCGGCCGCGCCGCAAGGCGGGTCAGCGCCGGGCCAGATAGCTGCGCAGGCGCAGCTTGCCGACGATGCCGATGGGGAAGAAGTAGATCGAGAGCACGAACAGCACGCCCAGCCACAGCATCCAGCGGTCCGGGTGCAGGGCGGCCGCCAGCAGCGGCACGCCTTCCATGGCGGCCGAGGCGCTCGCCATCACGTCCTTCAGGTAGTTCTGCGCCAGGATGAAGAGGACGGCGCCGACCACCGCGCCGTACATCGTGCCCATGCCGCCGATCACGACGATCAGCAGGATGTCGGTCATCACCTCGAAGCCGAGCGAGGTCTTGGGGCCGACATAGCGCAGCCATAGCGCCATCAGCGCGCCGGCCAGGGCCGCCGCCAGCGCCGCCAGGCAATTGGCCCAGATGCGGTAGACGACGGTGCGGTAGCCCAGCGCCTCGGCGCGGAACTCGTTCTCGCGGATCGCCTGCAGCACGCGCCCGAAAGGCGAATTCACCAGGCGCAGGAGCAAGAGGAACAGCAGCAGGCAGCCGAAGAACACCAGGTAATAGGTGAGCAGCCTGCCGTCGACGGCACGCCCGAACACGCCGTTTTCCGCCAGCGTGAAGCCGGGCGACAGCACTTCCGGCACGCTGAAGGTCTTGCCGTCCTCGCCGCCGGTGAAGTCGGACAACTGCGAGGCCAGCACCGCGAACGAGGAGGCCACGGCCAGCGTGATCATCGCGTAGAAAATGGCGCGCACGCGCAGCGCGAACAGGCCGATCACGAAGGCCAGGGCGAGCGCCAGCAGCAGCGCCAGGCCCAGGCCCGTCATCGCGGCCGACCAGGTCGGCTCGTCGCTGGACGCCAGTCCCAGGCCGATGCCGTAGGCGCCGATACCGTAGAACATCGTGTGGGCGAACGAAACGATGCCGGTATAGCCGAGCAGCAGGTCGTAGGAAGCCACCAGCACGATGTAGACGCAGATGGTGGCGGCCATGTTGAGCGGACGCGCGCCGCTGGTCAGGAAGGGCGCGAACGCCAGTCCGAGAAACACCAGCAGCAGCACGGCGGCGAGGATGCGGCTGCGCGGCAGGTCGCCGGACAGGAGTCGGGTCATGGGTGGAGGCATGGTTCAGTTCCGCGAGGTCGAATACAGGCCGGCCGGACGCCACATCAGCACCGCGATCATCAGGGCGATGTTCGAGACCAGCGCGAATTTCGGCGCGAGGAAGCCGGCGTAGTTGGCCACCAGCGCCATCAGGAGCGAGCCGATGAAGCAGCCGCCGACCGACCCCAGGCCGCCGATGATGATGACGATGAAGATCATGACGATGGTCTCGCCGCCCATCGAGGCCGACAGGGTTTCCTTGTACAGGCCCCACATCACGCCGCCCAGGCCGGCGAGCGCGGAACCGGCCGCGAACACGGCCACGAACAGGCGCCGGATGCGGTAGCCCAGGCTTTCGACCATGTCGCGGTTTTCCACGCCGGCGCGGATCAACAGGCCGATCTTGGTGCGGTTCAGCAGCAGGAACAGCACGGCGAAGACCACCAGGCCGACGACCACGGCCAGCAGCCGGTATTTTTCGATCGCCGCGTCACCGAGGAAGATCGCGCCGCGCAGGGACGTCGGCAGCGGCAGCGGGATGGTTTCCGCGCCCCAGATCACGTTGATCAGCTGTTCGGCCACGATCATGCCGCCCATCGTGATCAGGATCTGCTTCAGGTGCTGGCCGTACACCGGCATGATGATGATGCGCTCGAAGGCCCAGCCGAGCAGGGCGGTGACGGCCATCGCGACCGTCACCGCCAGTCCCAGCACGCCCAGGTTCAGCAGCAGCGAATCGGCCTCCAGCGCCCAGCGCATCGGAATGAGGACCAGGGTGGCCGTGAAGGCGCCGACCGACACGAAGGCGCCGTGGCCGAAGTTGAGCACGTCCATCAGGCCGAAGACCAGGGTCAGGCCGCTGGCCATGAGGAAGATCATCATGCCCATCGCAAGTCCGGCGACGGTGAGGGTGACCCAGGTGGGAAAGCTGCCGACCAGGGGCAGCATCAGCAGCGCCAGCACGGGCACGAGCAGCAGCGGCGCGATGTCGCGCGGCGCGCTGGGCAGCACGGCGGTGTCCGCCTGCGCGAGGGGGAGGGATGCACTCATCGGGAAGTCCTATCGGGAAGTCCTATTGGTGGGAGTCGAGCGACAGGCCGAGCAGGCGCTGTTGCAGCTCCTCGTCGCCGGCCAGCGCCGCCATGGAGCCGGCATGGGCCACGCGGCCGTCGTCCATCACGCTCACGGTGTCGCCGAGCGAGCGCACGACATTGAAATTCTGCTCGACCAGCAGGATGGTGGTCTCACGGTCCCTCAGTTCGCGGAAGGCCGCGATCAGACTCTGGACGATGGCCGGGGCCAGTCCCTTGGTCGGCTCGTCCACCAGCAGCAGCTTCCTCGGCTCGACGATCGCGCGGGCGATCGCCACCATCTGCTTCTGGCCGCCCGAGAGATTCCCGGCCGGGTAGTTCCAGAATTTCTTGAGGGCCGGGAAGAAGCCGAAGATCCATTCCACGCGCGCTTCATCCATCGGTCCGCCGCGCGCGGCCAGGTGCAGGTTCTCGCGCACCGTCAGGCCGGAAAACACGGCCATGCTTTCCGGGACATAGGCGATGCCGGCGCGCGCGATATCGGGCGTGGCCAGCTTCGTGATGTCGCGGCCGTCGAAGACGATGCGCCCGGCGCTGGCCTGCCACAGGCCCATGATGGTGCGCAGGGTCGTGGTCTTGCCGGCGCCGTTGCGGCCCAGCAGGATCGACATGCCGCCGCGCGGCACGACCAGGTCCACTCCTTGCAGGATGTGGTACTGGCCGATGTGGGTGTGCACGCCGGAGAGGGTGAGCAGCGGTTCAGGCACGGCCAGGCTAGGCAGGTTCGGTTTCGGGTGTTCCAAGATAGGCTTCCTGTACGATCTTCGATTGCATGACTTCGCCGGGGATGCCGTCGGCGACGAGCAGGCCGTTGTGCAGGACGATGATGCGGTCGGCCAGCTGGCGCACCACGTCCATCTTGTGCTCGACCAGCAGCACGGTCTTGTTTGCCTCGCGTTTCACGGCGTGGATCAGGTCGAGCACGACCGGCACCTCGTCCACGCTCATGCCCGCCGTCGGCTCGTCGAACATGAGTACGCTCGGCTCGAGCGCCAGCAGGATCGCCACTTCCAGCTTGCGCTGGTCGCCGTGCGAGAGGGCGCCGACACGCATGTCGCGCTTGGCCGCCATCGCCACCCGTTCCAGGTAGTGTTCCGCGCGTTCGATCAGGGCCTTGTGCCCGAACCAGACCGAGAACATGTTCATGCCCACGCCGGCCCGGCTCTGCACGGCCAGGCGCACGTTTTCCATCACCGTCAGGTTCGGGAACAGGTTCGTGAGCTGGAAGGCACGCCCGATGCCCAGCCGCGTGCGGCGTGCGGCGCCGTGGCGCGTGATGTCCTCGCCTTTCAGCAGCACGCTGCCGGAGGTGGCGGGCAGCTGGCCCGAGACCAGGTTGAAATAGGTAGTCTTGCCGGCCCCGTTGGGGCCGACGATCGCCGTCAGGGTGCCGGGATAAAAGTCGGCCGTGACCGCGCTGACCGCGACATGTCCGCCGAAGCGGATCGTCAGGTCGCGCGTGGACAGCGAGGGCTGCTGCGGGTTCGTCATGGCCGTCTCAGCGCTTGTTCCTGACCGGCAGCGGCAGCTCGGCGGTGGGGATCTCGCGCACCAGTTCCAGCAGGTCCCATTCGCTCTTCTGGTCCTTCTTGATGCGGAAGTGGTACATCGACTGCAGCGCCTGGTGGTCTTCCTTGCGGAAGCTCATCGGGCCTTTCGGCGTGTCGAAGGTCATGCCCTCCATCGCCGCGATCAGCTGGTCGCTGTTCCCGTTCGGAACCTTCGACAGGGCGTTGAAGACGGCGCTGGCGGCGGCGAAGCCGCCGGCGGTGAACATGTCGGGCGGGGCCTTGAAGCGCTTCTGGTGTTCCGCCACCAGCCAGTCGTTCATCTTGTTCTTCGGGAAGGCATAGTAGTAATAGATCGTGCCTTCGGTGCCCCCGTAGTTCTTCCAGGTTTTCATGACCGGCAAGATGTTGCCCCCCGGCGCAAGGTGGATGCCGTAGCGTTCCGGCTTCATGTCGGCGATCTTGTTCATCGGGTTCGGCCCGGCCCAGACGATCTGCAGCACGCGCGGCTGCGGCTTGTCCTTCAACGCATCGAACAGGCGCTGGGTCGAGGCGGTGAAATCGGTCGTGGACACCGGCGCGTATTCCTCGTGCACGACCCTGGCCTTGCTGCTGGTGGCCGCCAGCGCTTCCTTGCCGGCCTTGATGGCGTCGCGCCCGAACGCATAGTCCTGGGTCAGGAAGCCGACGCTGCCGCCCTTGAGGGTGCTGGCGGCGGCCATCGCGTCCTGCATCGAGCTGCGCGCGGTGCGGAAGATGTACTTGTTCCACTTGTCGCCGGTGATGGCGTCGGCCACGGCGGGCTCGACGATCAGGACCTTCTTGTATTCCTTCGCCACCGGCAGCATGGCGATCGCCGAGCCGGAAGAGGTGGTGCCGACCGCGATGTCGACCTTGTCGTCGCCATAGGCTTCGGCCAGCAGGGTGCGGCCGAGATCGGGCTTGTTCTGGTCGTCCTTGACGATGATTTTCAGTTTGCGGCCGGCGATTTCCATCTTGCCGCCGGTGAGGTATTCCAGGCCCATCATGAAGCCGGTCTCGGTTTCCTTGGCGTAGGCTTCGAGCGGACCGGTCTTGCCGGCGATGAGGGCGATCTTCAGGTCGGGGGCGGCCATGGCGTGCGGCGCGGCGGCGCTGGCGAAAGCGAGGATGAGGGCGGCGCCGATAGGTGTTAGCGATTGGTGCATCGTGTCTCCTGATTGCTGTTTTAGGGAAGCTTCGACAAAAAGGCGCGGATCGCGTCGAAGGCTTCCGGTTCGGTAAGCATCGGCGCATGGCCGACATTCGGCACTTCGGTGTACTGCATCGCGGGCGCGGCGCGGCGCATCCACGCGGCCTGTTCCGGTTCGACCAGGTCCGACAAGGCGCCGCGCACCAGCAGCGTCGGACGCTTGTGCGCGAGCCGCTTGAAGGCGAGACGCCCGGCCAGGGAAGTCGGGCGCAGCTTCCCCGTCTGTAATGCTACTGCAATACGCGGGTCGTAGCGCAGCGCCAGTTTGCCCGATTCGTCTTCGTGGAAGGCGCGTCTGGCCCATTTGTCCCATTCGCTGCTGGCCGCATCGGGAAAGGCGCAGGCATTGATGTCCTTCAGGTAGGCGGCGGCATCGTCCCAGGAGGCGAGGGTGCCGCAGCGTCCCGCGTAGCCGGCGATGCGCGCCAGCCCCTTCACGGACAGCACCGGGCCGACATCGTTGAGGACCGCGCCGGCGATCAGGCCGATATGGCGCACCGCCAGGGTCATCGTGATCAGGCCGCCCATCGAGGTACCGACGAAGACGGCGCGCGCCAGCCCCAGGTCGTGCATCAGCTTGACGACGTCGCCGGCGTAGACGACCGCGTTGTAGTTGGCCGGGTTCGGATCGCGCGCCGAGTGGCCGCGCCCGCGCACGTCCGGTGCCAGCACGCGTCGTCCGAGGGCGGCGATCCGCGGGGCCAGTTCGTCGAAGTCGGCCGAATTGCGCGTCAGGCCGTGCAGGCAAATCACCGGAAGTCGCGCCTGGCCGGCGCTTGCCGCGTAATCGCGTGCGTACAGCGCCAGCCCGTCGGTACTCTGGAAACTGATTGGTGTGAAGGTAGACACGCTGGCAGATCCTGTTGTTCTCGTCATGGAAAGACCGGCAAGGCGAGGGCAGGCCACGCCGCCGCGGGCAGCGTGGCCATCGATCCAGGCCCTTCTCTTTACCTTGGCCGACCGGTCAGAAACGGTACTCGACCGTTGCCGACACCGTGCGCGGATTGCCGTAGAAGGCGGTCACCGTGCCCTCGTTGCCGAGGGTCGGGAACAGGTAGCCGGCCGTTTTGTAGCGCTCGTTGCCGAGGTTCTTGCCGTGGATGCCGGCGCGGATCTTGCCGTCGGAACGGGTCCAGACGATGCTGGCGTCATACAGCTTGTACGATTCCTGGTCGAGGATCGAGACGGTCTCGAACTGGTTGGTGGCGCCCTTGTACGAGACGCTGGCGATCAGCGACACCTTGCCGTTGCGGCCCATGAGCGGCAGGGCGATGTCGTAGTTGGCGCGCAGGTTGGCCGAGTTCTTCGGCGTGTTCTGGAACACGCGCTGGCCCGCCACGTTCACGCCGGCGACGATGTACTCCTTGTACTCGGCGTCGATGTAGCTATACATGCCTGCCAGCATGAAGTCGCGCGTCAGGTTGGCCACCGCCTCCAGTTCCACGCCCTTGATCTTGGCCTTGCCGGCGTTCGTGGTCACGCCGGCGAAGCTGTCGTCGCGCCCGTCGCCGTTGGTATCGATCGCTACCGAGCCGGGGATCTGCACGTCCTGGTAGTCGCTGTAGAACAGGGCGGCATTGGTCGTGATGCGCCCGCCGTTGAAGGCCGACTTCAGGCCCAGCTCGCTCGTCTCGATGGTCTCCGGCTTGTAGCCGGCGCGCGCCTGCGCCAGCGGCAGACGGCCGCCGACGATGTTGATGCGGGGGTCGAAGCCGCCGCCCTTGAAGCCTTCCGAGTACGACGCGTACAGGTTATGGTCGGCGCCGAGCTTGTAGTTGACGGCGACGCGCGGGGTGAACTTCTTGTCCTCGCGTTCGAGGCCGCTGCGCAGGTCGGTATCGATGCGGAACGGGATCGCGCCCGGGTTGCCCATCTCCGGCGTCCCGTTCGCGCCCAGGAAGATCTGGCGGTAGATCGAGGCGGTACGCTCGTCGACCGTGTAGCGCCCGCCCAGCGACAGCGAGAGCGCGTCGGTGACGCTGTAGCTGCCGTCGGCGTAGACGGCCCAGGCCTTGGTGCCGATGTCGCCGCTGGTGAAGGTCGAGGTCGGCACCGCGCCGGCCAGGATGGTGTCGAACTTGTTGAAGGCCTGGGCATCGATGTAGTACACGCCGGCCACGCCCTGGAGGCGCTCGCCCGTATAGGTGAGGTTGAACTCCTGGCTGACCTGCTCGTTGGTATACAGCGCCGGCACATGCATGTCGGTCACGGGCAGCGAATCGAAGTCGATCGGCGCCCAGGACTTGTCCTTGCGGCTGGCGGTGATCGATTTCAGGGTGAACCGGTCGTCCAGGCGGTATTCGACGACGGCCGAGACGCCGTGGGCGGTGACTTCCTGGTCGTGGCCGGCCGCCTGGGTCAGGTTGGCGCGGGTGTCGTAGACGTTCGACAGGATCGGTGCGCCGCTGGTGCGGCCGACGATCAGGCGGTGGCCATTCTTCGGATTCGAGTCGTCCTGGGTGCCGTCGGCGGCAATGCGGATGAACAGGTCGGGGGTCGGCGTGAATTCGGCCGACAGGCGCAGCGCGGTGCTGTCCTTGTCGTAGTTGTCGGCGCCGGTGAAGAGGTTCTTGCCGAAGCCGTCGCGCTTGAACCTGGCAACCGTGCCGCCGATGCGCACGGTGTCCGACAGCGGCGTGCTGGCCGTGACGACGCCGTCGGTCTGTCGATAGTTGCCAATCGTGCCGCGCAGGCGCACGTCGGTTTTCGGGGCCAGCTTGCGGGTGACGTACTTGACGGCGCCGCCGATGGTGTTGCGGCCGTACAGGGTGCCCTGCGGCCCGCGCAGCACCTCGATGCGTTCGACGTCGTAGATGTCGGCCACGGCCGCCTGCGGACGGGCCAGATAAATGTCGTCGATGTAGATGCCGACGCCCGCCTCGAAGCCTGCCAGCGGGTCGGCCTGGCCGACGCCGCGGATGAAGGCGGTGAGCGTGGAATTGGTCGCGCGCGAAGCCTTCAGGGTGGTGTTCGGCAGCGCCACGGCAAGGGCGGTGATATCGGGCACGGCTTGCTTGGAGAGCTGGTCGGCGCTGAACGCGGTGACCGAGACCGGCACGTCCTGCAGCGTTTCCTCGCGGCGGCGCGCCGTGACGACGACCTTCTGGACGTCGGACGCGGTCTCGCCGTCGGAAGCCGGGGCACCTGACGATTGTTGAGCATGGGCCATTCCCGCGGCGCCGCTGGACAGGGCGAGCAGGGCGGCGGCGGAATGGTTGACCAATTTCTTTTTTTGTTGCGTCAAGGGCATTTCTTGTCTCCTAGTTTTTGGAACAGGACAGGCTCGGAATCGGACGCAGAATAGTGTGCACGGGTTCGGCCTGGCTGAAAAGACAAGACCGCGCCCACCCCTTGTGCGTGAATGCACAGCGCGCCGCACCATATAGGGGTGTGTTTTATGCAGGGAGGATGCTGCAAGCGCACAATTTTGGTGCATATATGCATGCGTATGAGAATTGATTGCAGGAGGAATGTGCACTGGTGCACAATGAACGTATCGATATCAAACAAGCGCGCCATGAACAGCCTGCCCGAATGGACCGACCTTCGCTTCTTCCTTGAACTGGCGCGCGCCGGTACCCTCTCGGGCGCCTCGCGCCGGCTCGACGTCGAGCACACGACGGTGGCGCGCCGTATCGACCGCCTTGAAAAGGAACTCGGCACGACCCTGTTCGACCGGTCGCGCGAAGGCTATGAATTGACCGAGATGGGCCTGGCGCTGCTGCCGCATGCCGAAGCGATGGAAGGCGCGGCGCTGGCCGCGGCCGAGCAGCTGGGCGGAGCGGAGGTAGCCGCGCACGGCGTGGTGCGCCTGGGCGTGCCGGAAGTGTTCGGCGTGAAGGTGGTCGCGCCCTTGCTGGTCGGCCTGCTCGATGCGAACCCGGACCTGACGATCGACCTGCTGGCGCTGCCGCGCTTCGCCAATCTCGCCAACCGCGAGGCGGACCTTGGCGTGATGCTCGATCCGCCCACCACCGGCCGCTACATGGTCACGCGCCTGGCCTCGTTCCGCTTCTACCTGTACGCCTCGCAGGCCTACCTGGACAAGCATGCGCCGATCCGCCACCGGTCGGACCTCTCCCAGCATTACTTTGTCGACTACGTGCAGGACACGCTGGCCAGCCGCGCACTGTCCTATCTCGACGAACTCGGCTTCACCCCGCGGCGGCGCCTGTGCTGCTCGGGCATGACGGCGCAGGTCGAGGCGGCCTCGCTCGGCATGGGCCTGATGATGGCGCCGCCCTACGCAATACCCGATGACGGCAGGCTGGTGCCGGTGCTGCCGGGCTTCTTTGCCGAGCGTTCGTTCTGGCTGGCCGCGCCGACCGACCTGTACCGCCTGCGGCGCGTGAAGGTGGTGTGGAACCTGCTGCGCGATTACGCCGACAGCCAGCCCTCGCTGTTCGTATGAACTTGCTTATGCCTTGAACGGATTGCGTTCGTTCAGCTCGCTCATGTACTCGTCGATCCCGCCCGCCTCGCGCGCGAGGAAGCGCTCGATCGCATCGGCGAACGACGGATGCGCCAGCCAGTGCGCCGAGAAGGTCCGCGTCGGCAGGAAGCCGCGCGCCATCTTGTGCTCGCCCTGGGCGCCGCCCTCGAAGGTCTGGATGCCCTGCTCGATGCAGAACTCGAGCGGCTGGTAATAGGCGGCCTCGAAGTGCAGGCAGGGCACGTGTTCCAGCTCGCCCCAGTAGCGCCCGTAGAGCGTATCGGCGTCGTGGATCACGAGCGAGGCGGCGATCGGGCGGCCCCCGCGCTCGGCGAACACCAGCAGGATATTCCCAGGCATGCTCGCACCGATGCGCCGGAAGAAATCCAGGTTCAGGTAGGGCGTCGAGTGGTGCGCCGCGTAGGTGTGGCGGTAGCAGCGGTTGAAGAAGGTCCAGTGCGCGTCGGTCGCCTCGGTCCCGCGCACGCGGCGCATCGTCACGCCCGCCTCGCGCACCTTGCGCCGCTCGGCGCGGATGTTCTTGCGTTTTTTCTGCTCCAGCGTGCCGAGGAATTCGTCGAAGCTGGCGTAGCCCGGGT
The DNA here is from genome assembly GCF_042656795.1 of Massilia jejuensis. Taxonomy (NCBI): domain Bacteria; kingdom Pseudomonadati; phylum Pseudomonadota; class Betaproteobacteria; order Burkholderiales; family Oxalobacteraceae; genus Massilia; species Massilia jejuensis. The sequence goes on from NZ_JBHSMS010000028.1 coordinate 53,767, forward strand.
TGAGCCAATGAAACTGCACGCCGCTCCTGAGCAGGAAGCCGGCGTCCTGCAACTGGCGCGCATGCGCCTCGGGCGGGAACAGGACATGGGTCGACGAGACGTCGGTGGCGCGCTGGGTGGCGCACAGGACGTCGATCAGCGCGGCGCGCGCGGCATCGTCCACCGCCAGCAGGCGCGGACCCGCCACCGGCGTGAACGGGATGGCCGCCAGCAGCTTCGGATAGTAGTCCAGCCCGTGGCGCTGGTAGGCGTCGGCCCAGGCCCAGTCGAACACGTATTCGCCGTAGGAGTGGTCCTTGACGTAGAGCGGCAGGGCCGCGGCCAGACCCTCGCCGTCATAGAGCGCGATGTATTGCGGCTGCCAGCCGGTTTCGGGCGAGGCGCTGCCCGATTCGTGCAGCGCGTGCAGGAAGGCGTAGGAAAGAAACGGGTTCGCTTGCGCCTGCCGCGCCAGCAAGCCATCCCAGGCTTCCTTCCCGATCTCGGACAGGGAAGATACGATATGCGTGCGATAATTCAAAATTGCTCTTATACCTATTCAGGGCACATCAGATGACCAACCGATTCTACAACCTGTATTCCCACGGCTTCGCGCGCGTGGCCGTGGCGATCCCGCGCTGCCGCATTGCCGATCCCGCCTATAACGTCGAGCAGACCTTGTCGCTGGCGCGCCAGGCGGCGGATCAGGGCGCGGCCCTGGTCGCCTTCCCGGAACTGGGCCTGTCCGCCTACAGCTGCGACGACCTGTTCCACCAGAAGGCCCTGCTCGATGCATGCATGGAAGGCCTGGAAGCGATTGTCGAGGCATCGAACGGGTTGCCCCTGGCGATGGTAGTGGGCCTGCCCCTGCGGGTCAATCACCAGCTGTTCAATTGTGCGGCGGTGGTGGCCGCCGGGCGCGTGCTCGGCCTGGTGCCCAAGAGCTACCTGCCGAACTACGGCGAATTCTACGAATCGCGCCAGTTTTCGGCGGCCGACTGCGCCGCCGTCGACAGCGTCGACCTGTTCGGCGCGCGCGTGCCCTTCGGCGTGGACCAGGTGTTCGAGGTCGACGGCCTGACCGGCAGCGTGCCGCCGATGCGCTTGCATGTCGAGATCTGCGAAGACGTCTGGGTGCCGGTGCCGCCATCCTCGTTCGCGGCCATGGCCGGGGCGACGGTGCTGGTCAACCTGTCGGCCTCGAACGTGCTGGTCGGGAAAAGCGCCTACCGCCACCAGCTGGTGAGCCAGCAGTCGGCGCGCTGCATGGCGGCCTACCTGTACACCTCGGCCGGGCGCGGCGAATCGAGCACCGACATGGCCTGGGACGGCCAGGCGCTGATCTACGAAAAGGGCGAGCTGCTGGCCGAATCGGCGCGCTTCCTCGACGAGTCGCACATCATCTTCGCCGACGTCGACCTGGAACGCCTGTCGCAGGAGCGCATGCGCGCCACCACCTTCGCCCAGTCGGCGCGCCGCCACGCGGACGAAGTCGCGAAATTCCGCGTCCAGCGCGTCAAGCTCGCCCTGCCTTTCGAGGCCACGCTGCCGCTGGCGCGCGAGATCGAGCGCTTCCCCTACGTGCCGGCCGAGCGCGCGCTGCGCGACGAGCGCTGCACCGAGGTCTATAACATCCAGGTCCAGGCGCTGATCCAGCGCCTGTCCTCGAGCGACATCCGGAAGGTCGTCATCGGCGTCTCGGGCGGGCTCGATTCGACCCACGCGCTGCTGGTCTGCGCCGCCGCCATGGACCGCCTGGGCCTGCCGCGCACGAACATCCTGGCCTATACCATGCCGGGCTTCGCCACCAGCGGACGCACGCTGCAGCAGGCGCACGCGCTGATGGAAGTGGTCGGCTGCAGCGCCAGGGAGATCGACATCCGTCCCAGCTGCCTGCAGATGCTCAAGGACCTGAACCATCCTTTCGCCGAAGGCAAGGAGCAATACGACGTCACCTTCGAAAACGTGCAGGCGGGCGAGCGCACCAACCACCTGTTCCGGCTCGCGAACCACCTGGGCGCGATCGTGATCGGCACCGGCGACCTGTCCGAGCTGGCGCTGGGCTGGTGCACCTACGGCGTGGGCGACCATATGTCGCACTACAACGTCAACGCCAGCGTGCCGAAGACGCTCATCACGCACCTGGTGCGCTGGGTCGCGGAGACGGGCGCGGTGGTCAAGGGCGGAGCCGAAGTGCTGCTCAATGTCCTCGGCACCGAGATCAGCCCCGAGCTGGTGCCCGGCAAGGAAGGCGACGACAAGCCGGCGCAAATCACGGAAAGCGTGATCGGTCCCTACGAGCTGCAGGATTTTAACTTGTACTACATACTGCGCTACGGCTTCACGCCGTCCAAGGTGGCCTTCCTGTCCTACTCGGCCTGGCGCGCGAAGGACGAAGGCCGCTGGCCGGACGAACACGGGTCGCGCAACGAATACGATCTGGCCGCCATCAAGCGCAACCTGTCGATCTTCCTGTTCCGCTTCTTCAAGACCAGCCAGTTCAAGCGCAGCTGCGTCCCGAACGGGCCGAAGGTCGGCAACGGCGGCTCGCTCTCGCCGCGCGGCGACTGGCGCGCGCCGAGCGACTCGGAGGCGACCGTCTGGCTCGACGACCTGGCCAACATCCCCGACTGAGAACACCATCCTTTAACACTGGAGCAGACATGAAACAGATTACCTGCGTGATCAAGCCCTTCAAACTCGACGAAGTGCGCGAGGCCCTGGCCGACGTCAACGTCACCGGCCTGACGGTCACCGAAGTGAAGGGCTTCGGGCGCCAGAAGGGCCATACCGAACTCTATCGCGGCGCCGAATACGTGGTCGACTTCCTGCCGAAGGTGAAGATCGAAGTGGTCGTCGACGACCCGATGGTCGACCAGGTGGTCGACGCCATCATCAAGGCCGCGCGCACCGGCAAGATCGGCGACGGCAAGATCTTCGTGCAGGACGTGCAGCAGGTGATCCGCATCCGTACCGGCGAGACCGGGCCGGACGCGGTGTGACGGCGTCGGACAGACGGGTCAGCGCCCCATCTGGATGTCGAACTTCCAGGTCACCAGCCGCAGCACGCTGATGAAGAGGGCGCTGGTCCACAGCGCGAAGTCGTGCGAGGCGCTCGTGTAGAGCCCCATCAGCAGGAACATCCAGTTGCCGAGGAAGGCGCACAGGGCGTAGGGTTTGCCGTCCCTGAACACCATCGGCACTTCGTTGCAGACGATATCGCGCAGCACGCCGCCGAAGATCCCGGTGATCACGCCCATCATCGAAGCGATGAAGTAGGGCATGTTGGCGTCCAGCGCGGCCGACACGCCGGCAATCGAGAACAGGCCGAGGCCGACGGCGTCGGCAATGACGATCAGGCGTTCGGAGACGATGTGGCGCAGGGTGCGGATCAGGGGCGAGGCGATCAGGGCCAGCACGAAGATCAGGATCGCGTATTCCTGGTGCGTGACCCAGAACAGCGGACGGCGGTCGAGCAGGATGTCGCGCAGGGTGCCGCCGCCGAAGGCGGCGATGAAGGCGACCGTGAAGACGCCCACCAGGTCCATGCGCTTGCGGCGCGCTTCGATAAAGCCGGAGAAGGCGCCGACCAGGATCGCCATGATTTCGATGAACTTGATGAGGGTCATGCAGCGGATTGTTCTGTTGGCATGTTGCTAGCCTAACATGCCGCACAGTCCCGGTGCGGACGGGTGGTCACGTCGCGCCGGCGCGCTCCGATTGCGCCAGCGGCAAGCGCACGCTGAAGACGACCTGGCCGCCTTCGTGGCGGTAGGCGATCTCGCCCTGGTGCTCGTGCACGATGGAGGCGACGATGTACAGCCCGAGGCCCATGCCGGTGCGGTTGCGCGGGTTATGCAGGGAGGCGCGCTTGAAGGGATTGAACAGGGTCGCGGCCAGTTCCTCGGCGATCGGCGTGCCGTCATTGGCCACCTCCAGCGTGGCCCAGCCGCTCTCCGCATGCAGCGCGACGCGGATCGGATGGCCGACGTGGCCGTGGTGGCGCGCGTTGCTCAGCAAGTTCGACAGCACCTGCGACATGCGAACGCTGTCGGCGCGCACCGGCACCGTCCCGGGATTGGCGTATTCGTAGGCGATCGTCGGGTAGGCCAGGCGCGTCTCCTCGACCATTTCGTCGACCAGGGCCGCCAGGTCGAGCGGCTCGAGCAGCACGCCGAGGCCCATGCCGCCGTCGATGCGGCTCATGTCGAGCACCTGGCCGATCAGGCGCTGCATGCGGTTGGACGAGGACTGGATGCGCTTGCCCAGGGTCGGTTGGCTGCTGCCCTTGCCGCGTTCGAGCAGGGTGCCGGCCATGTTGATCGAATGGAGCGGGTCGCGCAGGTCGTGGCCGAGCATGGCCAGCAGCTGGGCGCGGGTCGATTCGGTCTGGGCGCGGCGCGCGTTCGAGGCGCGCAGGAGTTCGGAAAGCATCAGCCGCGCATGCGACTGCACCGGCGCTTCCCAGGGCTGGGCGCGACCGAGCACGGTTTCGTGCCAGGCGTCGAAGGAGCCGCGCGGGGTCAGGCGCGCGCCCAGGCGGCCGTACGCGACCGTCTTTTCCGGACGGCCGGCCCAGGCCACCTGCTCGATCTGCTCGGTGCGCAGCAGCAGGCACCAGCCGCCGCCGGGCGGATCGAAGGGCAGGCCCAGCATGCCGACCCATTTGCCAAGGCGCGCCTGTACTTCCGCAGGCCAGTCGGCGAGCTTGTCGCGCACCACCAGGTCGCTCGCATCCGGCGGCAGCGCACCCACGATCGCGTCGAGCGCGGCGGGTTCGACGGCGCCGAAGCCCATCACCTTGCCATTGTGCACGCAGACCATCGCGTGCGAGCCGGTCGCCGCCTGCAGGGCCTCGGCATGGTGCGCCAGGGCGTCGAGCGGCTCCTCGTCGATCAGCAGCGACTCGACCAGGCTGGTACGGACCCGGGCGGCCTGTTCGACCTGTTCGGCGTCGCGGCGCGCCTCGATGCTCTGGATGGTCGAGGCCATTACCTGGGCCAGCACGTCGGCCGACATGCGGATCGAGTAGGGGACCTGCTTCGGCGCCATGTGATGGCAGGCCAGCAAGCCCCAGAGGCGGCCGTTGATCACGATCGAGACGCTCATCGAGGCGCACACGCCCATGTTCTGCAGGTATTCGACGTGGACCGGCGAGACGCTGCGCAGCACGCTGTAGCTCATGTCGAGCGGCGCGGCATCGGGCACGCCCAGCATCGGCACCGGCTGGTAGCCCACCCTGGCGATCATGCGCAGGGTGGTGGCCACGTACATGCGGCGCGCCTGGGCCGGGATGTCGCCGGCCGGATAGCGCTGGCCGACGTAGGGAGTCAGGTCCTCGCGCCGGGCCTCGGCGACGACGTCGCCGCTGTCGTCCTCGCGGAAGCGGTACGCCATCACACGGTCGAACCCGGTGAACTCGCGCACCTGCCGCACGGCCGTCTCGAGCAGGGCGTCCACGCTTTTCTGGCGCCGCACGCGTTCGATCGAGCTGTGCGCCTTGACGGCGAACATGGCGACCGCGTTGGCCAGCACGTCGCGCGATTCGAATTCCGCGATGATGCGCCCGTGCGTGGCATGGACGATACAGTCGTACTGCATCTTGCCCAGTTCGACGGCGGCGAGGGCCGGCGCGCATTCGCCGTCGGCCTGGCAGCCGATGCACTCCTCGATCAGCTCGGCGGCGGCGGCGGGCAGGGGCAGGCGGTCGAAGTGCTGGCCGGCCTGCATGTTCGCCAGCTCGGCGGGGATATTCGCGCTCCAGCCCTCGAGCATGCCCTGCAGGTCGAGAAACACCATGAAACCGTGCGGCTGGATGAATCCGGGGATATGGATCGGCTCGTCCGCACAGGATTGCAGATCGACCAGGGGCGCCTCGGACATGGGAGCGACAGGACTGGACTTCAATGGTGTTCCCTTATGTTGGGCGCTGGTCTGGATGGCAATGGCGAAATTTTACAACGGCGGCGGCGCAAGCGTCGCCCGGGCGGCACGGCGCCGTGAGCGGCGTCCTGTCCGGACATGCAAGCCCGGCCTCACAGGTCGAGCGCGGGCCTGAGCAGCACGATCAGGGCGCCGTTGCCGCCGTCGCCCCGGTTGGCGACGCAAAACGCCACCACCTCGTCGAGCTGCACCAGCCAGCTGTGCACGATCGAGCGCAGTACCGGTTCGCCGTTCGGGGAGCCGTAGCCGATACCGTGGATCAGGCGCACGCAGCGCACGCCGCGGCGCAGGGAACGGCGCACGAAATCGCCGACCTGGCCGCGCGCGGTGTCGCGTGTCATGCCGTGCAGGTCGAGTTCGTCCTGGACCGGCCAATGGCGCTTGCGCAGCTTCTTGACCACATCCGGGCCGACGCCGTCTTTCGCATAGCCGAGACCGGGGTCGTCGTCGAGCAGGCCGTCGACGTCGTAGCCGTCGGAAAGCGACTGCCGCAGCACCAGGGCGTCGTCTTCTTCCTGCGACAGGAAGCGGCGTTCCGGCGGCTCGCGCAGCAGCGCTTCCTGTACCGGGCGGTAGATGTAGCGGTTCGAGGGCGGCATCTTCTTGACGCCATCCATCGCATTGCGGAATTCGACCGCGCGTTCGTGCGCGATGCGCTCGCGCTTTTCGCGCTCGGCCTGCGCGATGGCGCGCAGGCGTTCCTCTTCCTTGAGCCGGTCGCGCAAGGATTTCAGGTCGGCAAAGTCCTTCATGCCCGCCATCTCCGCTACCTCTTTGCTAGCTGTCCGTCATCACGAATCTTCGAGCGCTTCCAAGTAGCGCTGGGCGTCCAGCGCGGCCATGCAGCCGGTGCCGGAGCTGGTGATCGCCTGGCGGTAGATGTGGTCCTGCACGTCGCCGGCAGCGAACACGCCCGGCACGCTGGTGGCCGTGGCCATGCCCTCGTTGCCGCTGCGGGTCTTGATGTAGCCGTTGTGCATGTCGAGCTGGCCGTCGAAGATCATCGTGTTCGGCTTGTGGCCGATCGCCACGAACAGGCCATGCACGGTCAGGTCCTTTTGCACGCCGTCACCGGTGGCGCGGATTTTCAGGCCGGTCACGCCGCTCTGGTCGCCCACGACTTCGTCCAGCGTGTGGTTCAGTTCCAGCACGATCTTGCCTTCCTTGACCTTGTGCATCAGGCGGTCGACCAGGATCGGCTCGGCGCGGAACTTGTCGCGGCGGTGGATCAAGGTCACCTTCGAGGCGATGCCGGCCAGGTACAGGGCTTCCTCGACCGCGGTATTGCCGCCGCCGATGACCGCCACTTCCTGGTTGCGATAAAAGAAACCGTCGCAGGTGGCGCAGGCCGACACGCCGCGGCCCATGAAGGCCTGTTCCGATTCCAGGCCGAGGTACTGGGCCGAGGCGCCGGTGGCGATGATCAAGGCGTCGCAGGTGAATTCGTGCGAGTCGCCGACCAGGCGGATCGGCTTTTCGTTCAGGTAGGTCGTGTGGATATGGTCGAACACGATCTCGGTATTGAAGCGCTCGGCGTGCTGCAGCAGGCGCGCCATCAGTTCCGGACCCTGCACGCCCAGCGGGTCGCCCGGCCAGTTCTCGACATCGGTCGTCGTCATCAGCTGCCCGCCCTGTTCGACGCCGGTGACCAGCATCGGACTCAAGTTGGCGCGCGCGGCGTAGACGGCGGCGCTGTAGCCGGCAGGACCGGAACCGAGGATCAGGACTTTGGCGTGTTTCTTAGTGGTCATGGGATGCAGGGAGTGAAATGAGAGTGGGTCAGAAGTGGGCAACTGGGGACGAAGTAGACATAAATCAAGGCGCCCGCTGCAGGCTGGATTATAGACGATGATGCGTTGGAGAACCTATCTCAGCATGAATCTCAGCATGAATCTCAGCACGAATCACGGGCTTCGCCACGCCATATGCCTTAGAATGAGCGGATTCCGAAATGGCGAACCCATCAGCCCCTGGCAGCATGAGCAAGAAGAGTCCCGCACAGTCCCCGACACCACCCCGTCATCCGTCCCCGCGATCGCCGATGCCGCGCCGTCTCGCCCGCCTCCTGCTGGAGGCGCGCTGGATCGCCACGGCCGTCGCCTTTCTCTATTTCGTCCTGATATTGCTTAGCTACAACAAGGCCGATCCGGGCTGGTCGCATGCCAATACCGTTTCATCGATCGCCAACCTGGGCGGCAGGGCCGGCGCCTGGCTGGCCGACCTGTTGCTGTTCATCTTCGGCTTTTCCGCCTGGTGGTGGGGCGCGCTGTTCCTGCGCGCCGTCTGGCGCGGCTGGCGCAAGCTGACCAACAAGCTGCCCACGCCGGCCGAACCGGAGCACCAGGATGAATTCATCGTCCGCTGGATCGGCTTCGCGCTGATGTTCGCCGGCAGCGTCGGGCTCGAATACCTGCGCATGTGGTCCTGGGACGTGGAACTGCCGCGCGCCCCGGGCGGCGTGCTCGGCCAGTTGCTGGGCCACTCCGCGCAGGTCGCCTTCGGCTTTACCGGCGCGACGCTGCTCTTGCTGTTGCTGTTCGGGCTGGGTTTTTCGCTGTTCTTCCATGTTTCCTGGCTGGCCGTCGCCGAGCGCATCGGCGAATTCTTCGACACCAGCATGGACTGGTTCCGCCTGCGTTATGAAGACCGCGAAGACCGGCGCCAGGGCGAAGTGGCGGCCGTCAAGCGCGACGAGGCGGTGGTGACCGAACGCGCACGCCATGGCGACAAGGCGCCGGCCCCTGGCCGCACCGAGCCGCAGTTCGACGACGATGACGACATCGCGCCGGTGGCGGCGCCGGCGCGCGCGACGCCGTCGCTGGGTGCGCCTGCGCCCGCGCCGGCCATCCCAGGCCCGCCGCCGGCGCACGCCTTGCCGGGCGAACCGGCGCCGATCAAGATCGAGCCGCAGATGATGTCGGTGCCGAAAGGCGAACGCGCCGTGAAAGAGCAGCAGACGCCGCTCTTCCGCGACCTGCCGGGCGACTCGCCGCTGCCGCCGTTGTCGCTGCTGGACGAACCTCCGCCGGCGCAGGAAACGGTCTCCGTCGAAGTGCTCGAATTCACCAGCCGCCTGATCGAGAAGAAGCTGTCGGACTTCGGCGTCGAAGCCAAGGTCGTGGCCGCCTTCCCGGGGCCGGTCGTGACGCGCTACGAAATCGAGCCGGCCACGGGCGTGAAGGGCAGCCAGATCGTGAACCTGGCGCGCGACCTGGCGCGTTCGCTCTCGCTGACCTCGATCCGCGTCGTGGAAACCATCCCCGGCAAGAACTACATGGCGCTGGAATTGCCGAACCCGAAACGCCAGATCGTGCGCCTGACCGAAATCGTCGGCTCCAAGGTCTATAACGACAGCCCCTCGAACCTGACCGTCGCCCTGGGCAAGGACATCGCCGGCAAGCCGGTCGTGGCCGACCTGGCCAAGATGCCGCACTTGCTGGTGGCCGGCACCACCGGCTCGGGCAAGTCGGTCGGCATCAACGCCACCATCCTGTCGCTGCTCTACAAATCCGATCCGGCCGATGTGCGCCTGATCCTGATCGATCCGAAGATGCTGGAAATGTCGGTCTACGAAGGCATTCCGCACCTGCTCGCGCCGGTCGTGACCGACATGCGCCAGGCCGGCCACGCCCTGAACTGGGCCGTGAACGAGATGGAGCGCCGCTACAAGCTGATGAGCAAGCTGGGCGTGCGTAACCTGGCCGGCTACAACGCCAAGATCCTGGACGCGCAAAAGCGCGAGGAGCACATCCCGAATCCGTTCTCGATCATGCCCGACAATCCGGAGCCGCTGGAGAAGCTGCCGACGATCGTCATCATCATCGACGAGCTGGCCGACCTGATGATGGTGGTCGGTAAGAAGGTCGAAGAGCTGATCGCCCGCATCGCGCAAAAGGCGCGCGCCGCCGGCATCCACCTGATCCTGGCGACCCAGCGGCCCTCGGTCGACGTGATTACCGGCCTGATCAAGGCGAACATCCCGACCCGGATCGCCTTCCAGGTCTCGTCGAAGATCGACTCGCGCACCATTCTCGACCAGATGGGCGCCGAGGCGCTGCTGGGCATGGGCGACATGCTCTACATGCCGCCCGGTACCGGCCTGCCGGTGCGGGTGCACGGCGCGTTCGTCTCGGACGAAGAAGTGCATCGAGTTGTAAAACATCTTCAATCGCTGGGCGAGCCGAATTATATTGAAGGCATCCTGGAAGGCGGGACGCTGGAAGAAGGCGCAAGCGGCGGCGACGGCGTGCCGGCCGGCGAGGGCGGCGGCGAGTCCGACGCCCTCTACGACCAGGCCGTGGCCGTGGTGCTGAAAAACCGCCGCGCCTCGATTTCCCTGGTCCAGCGCCACCTGCGCATCGGCTACAACCGCGCCGCCCGCCTGCTCGAGCAGATGGAAACGAGCGGGGTCGTCTCGCCGATGCAAAGCAACGGCAACCGCGACATCCTCGTCCCGGCCACCCAGGCGGAGTAAGCGGGTCGCCGTCGCGGCCCGTTTGTTCCCGCACCGACCGACGATCGCGTGCGGCGCAGAATGGGCGCCGGTCCCGCGCGTTCGCACTTTCGCACGCCGCACACTTCACGCCGCATACTTTTAAAGGACAACGATGCCTAACAACATGAAAACCACCATCGCCACTCTCTTCGCCACCGCGTCCCTGGCCTTGTGCGGCGCCGCGCAGGCGACCGCCCTCGACCAGTTCAAGTCGTTTGTCGCCACCACCAAGGCCGCCAAAGGCGAATTTACCCAGCAACAGCAGCGCAAATCCCAGACCGGCAAGGTATCCCCGGTCTCGAGCGGCAGCTTCGTCTTCGCCCGTCCCGGCAAGTTCATCTGGAACTACCAGAAGCCCTACGACCAGTTGCTGCAGGCCGACGGCGACCAGCTCTACATCTACGACAAGGACTTGAACCAGGTCACGGTCAAGAAGCTGGGCAACGCGCTCGGTTCCTCGCCGGCCGCGATCCTGTTCGGCAGCAACGACCTGGAAAAGAACTTCACCCTGTCCGAAGCGGGCACCCGCGACGGCCTCGAATGGCTGAGCGCGGTGCCGAAGGCGAAGGACACGACCTTCGAGCAGATCAGCATCGGCCTGCGCAACGGCACGCCGGAAGCGATGGAATTGAAAGATACCTTCGGCCAGACGTCGGTATTGAAATTCACCAGCTTCCAGAAAAACCCCGCGCTCGGCGCCCAGCAGTTCAAGTTCGAGATCCCGAAGGGCGCCGAGGTCAACAAGCAATAAACAATTGTTGGTAGATTCAAACAATTGTTTGCCATCGCCGCCCCGCGCCGGGCGTGCGCGGGCGCGGCGCGGGGGCGCATCGGCTACACTGGTTGCATGCACAACTTTTCGCCAATTTTTCCCTGTCGGCGCGCCTGCGGAGGCCAGCGTGGATGACCTGTTCAAGAACGAGCCGGCCGCGCCCCTGGCCGAAGCCCTGCGCCCGCGCACCATCGACGAAGTCATCGGCCAGAGCCATCTGCTGGGACCGGGCAAGCCCCTGAACCTGGTCTTCAAGTCGGGCAAGCCGCATTCGATGATCCTGTGGGGACCGCCGGGCGTGGGCAAGACCACGCTGGCGCGCCTGACGGCCCATGCCTTCGACTGCGAATTCATCGCGCTCTCGGCCGTGCTCTCGGGCGTGAAGGACATCCGGGCCTCGGTCGAACAGGCCGAGCAATACCTGGCCCGCGGCAAGCACACGATCCTGTTCATCGACGAGATCCACCGCTTCAACAAGTCGCAGCAGGATGCCTTGCTGCCTTTCGTCGAGTCGGGCCTGGTGACGCTGATCGGCGCCACCACCGAGAACCCTTCGTTCGAGGTGAATTCGGCGCTGCTGTCGCGCTCGCAGGTGTATGTGCTCAAAGCCCTGGACGACGACGAGATGCGCCTGCTCCTGAAGCGCGCCCAGGAGCGCGTGCTGGCCCACCTGGCCTTCGACGAGATCGCGGTGTCCACCCTGGTCGGTTACGCCGACGGCGACGCGCGCCGCTTCCTGAACCTGCTCGAGCAGACCAAGACCTCGGCCGAGACCTCGGGCGTGACCCGGATCACGGGCGAATTCGTCGACAACGCGCTGACCCTCAATTCGCGCCGCTTCGACAAGGGCGGCGACAATTTCTACGACCAGATCTCGGCCCTGCACAAGTCGGTACGCGGCTCGCATCCGGACGCGGCCCTGTACTGGCTGTGCCGCATGCTCGACGGCGGGGCCGACGCCAAATACCTGTCGCGCCGCATCGTGCGCATGGCCTGGGAAGACATCGGCCTGGCCGACCCGCGCGCTTTGCAGATCGCCAACGACGCCGCCACCACCTACGAACGCCTCGGTTCGCCCGAAGGCGAGCTGGCGCTGGGACAGGCCGTCGTCTACCTGGCGATCGCGGCGAAAAGCAATGCCGGCTACAACGCCTTCAACGCGGCCATGGCCTTCATCCGCAAGGACAAGTCGCGCGAGGTGCCGGTGCACCTGCGCAATGCCCCGACCAGGCTCATGAAGGAGCTCGGCTACGGCCACGACTACCGCTACGCCCACGACGAGCCGCATGCCTATGCGGCCGGCGAAACCTACCTGCCCGACGGCATGCCCGAGCCGGGCTGGTACCGGCCGGTACCGCGCGGGGTGGAAGCGAAGATCGCGGAAAAGCTGGCCTTCCTCCGCCAGCTCGACGAGGACGCAGGCGGCACCTGAATCTCGGTCTCAGGAATCGCGCCCCGCTTGGTACAATTGCGTTTTCGACATACTGCTGGCTTGAGCCCGACCATGATAGACATCCAACTTCTCCGCAAAGACATCGATACCGTGTGCGCCCGCCTGGCGGCGCGCAAGTTCCAGCTCGACGTGGCCGGCTTCAATGCGATCGAGGCCGAGCGCAAGGCGATCCAGACCCGTACCGAGGAACTGCAGGGCAAGCGCAATGCGCTGTCGAGGCAGATCGGCATCCTCAAGGGCAAGGGCGAAGACACGGCGGGCGTGATGGCGGAAGTGGCGGGCCTGGGCGACGCGCTCAAAGCGAACGAGGCCGCACTGGCGGACGTGCAGCGCAGGATGGCCGAATTCATGGAGTCGATCCCGAACCTGCCGCACGAATCGGTCCCCAGCGGCGTCGACGAAACCGGCAACGTCGAGGTGCGCAGGATCGGCACGCCGCCAAGCTTCGCCTTCGAGGTGAAAGACCACGTCGATATCGGCGAGAAGCTGGGCCTGGACTTCGACACCGCGACCAAGCTGACCGGTTCGCGCTTCTCGGTCATGAAGGGCGGCATTGCGCGCCTGCACCGCGCGCTGGCCCAGTACATGCTCGACATCCACACCGACAAGCACGGCTACCTCGAATGCTACACCCCATACATGGTGAACGCCGACTCGCTGCGCGGCACCGGCCAGCTGCCGAAGTTCGAAGCCGACCTGTTCTCGGTGAAGAAGGGCGGCGTGGAAGGCGAGGGCGAGACCTTCTACCTGATCCCGACCTCGGAAGTGTCGCTGACGAACATCGTGCGCGACGCCATCGTGCCGCTGGACGCACTGCCGATCAAGATGACCGCGCACACCCCGTGCTTCCGCTCGGAGGCCGGCAGCTATGGGCGCGACACGCGCGGCATGATCCGCCAGCACCAGTTCGACAAGGTCGAGCTGGTGCAGGTCGTCCATCCGGAGCAGTCGTACGCGGCACTCGAAGACATGGTCGGCCATGCCGAAACCATCCTGCAAACCCTGGGCCTGCCATACCGCGTGATGTCGCTGTGCAGCGGCGACATGGGCTTCGGCGCGGCCAAAACCTACGACCTCGAAGTCTGGCTGCCGGCGCAGAACACCTACCGCGAGATTTCGTCGCTGTCGAACTGCGAAGCCTTCCAGTCGCGCCGGATGGGCGCGCGTTTCCGCAACGCCCAGAACAAGCCGGAACTGCTGCACACGCTCAACGGCTCGGGCCTGGCCGTCGGGCGCACCCTGGTGGCGGTGCTGGAGAACTACCAGCAAGCCGACGGCAGCGTGGTGGTGCCGGAAGTGCTGCGCGGCTACATGGGTGGGCTGGAACGCCTGGTGCCGGGCGCGGCCTGAGAACGGAAATTTAGCTCTTCCGTTTTGCGCGGAGGCTGGCTATAATGCTGGTCTCTTGCAGCGACCGCGGCACCGATTTAGGAGAGGTGGCAGAGTGGTCGAATGTACCTGACTCGAAATCAGGCGTACGTTAAATCGTACCGTGGGTTCGAATCCCACCCTCTCCGCCAGTAAATGAAGAAGGCTCCCGCCAGGGAGCCTTTTTTCATGGCCGAGAGGAGGAGGCCGCCCGCGCCGGCCGCACCGCGCGCGCAGGAAGCCATTCCGTGTAGGCCTGCGGCATCATTCCCTTGCGCAGCCCCGGATCGGCCGCTATAATGCGAGCCTCTTGCAGCGACCGCGACACCGATTCAGGAGAGGTGGCAGAGTGGTCGAATGTACCTGACTCGAAATCAGGCGTACGTTAAATCGTACCGTGGGTTCGAATCCCACCCTCTCCGCCAGTAAATGAAAAGGGCTCCCCCACGGGAGCCCTTTTCATTTACTGGCGCAGCGCGGGCCGCCGTCAGGCCTCGTGCAAGCGCACGGCGCGGCGCTGCGGCGCCGTGCGCTTGGGTCCCTTGCTGCGCGGGCGCCGGAACTTCAGCCACATCACCAGCCCGGTCACGAAGAACAGCAGCGGCGTCAGTCCGATGACAGTGATGAAGACGCGTCCGGCGGTGCCGAAGGCCTCGCCCGTGTGCAGCGGGAGCATCCATGACAGGAAGCGCTCGCCCGAACGCATGGTCAGGGGATCGGCTACGCGCAGCACCCGCCCGTCGCCGGAGTCGATCGTGACGCGGGTCGCGCCGTCGCCGTGGCGCCGTTCGCCCGGCTGGCGCAGGCGCACTTCGAAGGGCTGGCCCGGCTTGGCCGGGAAGCTCAGGCGCGACACGCGGCCTTGCGGGAACAGGGCCTGCGCCGCCGCCACGGCCGCCTCCGGGGCCACCGCCCCGGATGCGCTGCGGTTCGCCGGCTTGTCGTTCGGCGCCAGGGTCCCGAACGCGCCGACGGCCGGCGTCACCCAGCCCGGCATGTTGAAGTAGATGCCGGACACGGCCAGCATCGCGAAGACCGGCGCGATGTAGAAGCCGGCGGCGCGGTGCAGCTGGAAACTCGACCTGGACCATGAACTGCCGAGGCGGAAAGTGATCGCATGCCGGAACGCCGCGCGCGTCGGCTTCGGCCACCAGAGCACGATGCCGGTCGCCGACAGCAGCAGGAGCGCCAGCCCTTCGACCGCGATCACGACCTTGCCGCCGTCGCCTGTCAGCAGGTAATGATGCAGGTGGAACAGGGTGGGCAGCAGCAGCGGCCGGCTCAGGCCCGCCTGGCCCCAGTTGCGCTCGCCCAGCACGCGCAGGGTGGCCGGGTCGATCATGACCTGGCGCGTCACGCCTTGCTCCCAGGTCGAGGCGCGCTTGACGGGCCGGTAAGAGGCGATGAAGACGTCGCCGGCGTGCTCCGGGAAGCCGATCATGTTCGGGCGGCCATAGCCGTCGGCCGCTTCCAGCATCGCGCCGATGGCTTGGGCGCTGCCTGGCGCCACGCGCAGGGCGTCGCCCTGGCGCGCGCCGGGCGGCGGCGCGACTTGCAGCAGGCCGGGATTGAGCACGCTGTCGAGCTCATGACGCCAGCCGAGGATGCTGCCGGTGAGGCCCTGCAGGACGAGCAGGGTGCCGAAAACCAGGCCCGCCCACAGGTGCAGGGTGCGGATCGCGGATGTCGTGATGGACATGGGGGACTCGATGAAAAAGAGGAGGCTGGCGCTTGCTGTGCGAAATGGGAATCGTTACCATTCTCATTTTACATTGCTCAGCAGAAAAGCACCGCACTTTTTACGACCAGCCTATCCTTCCCGGAGCGCTCACGGATCCCCGACGACCCGTCCCGGGCACGGGCGACGGGGTGCGCACGCACCCCGGGCTATTCCCGACCGGCCGCGGGCGGGCCGTCCGTCCGCTTGACCGCATGCAGCCAGACGGCGGCAATCCGTTCGACTTCCTCGTAGCCGTCGCTGTCGAGCTGGCCGCCGAAGATATCCGGGTCGAGCTCTTCGTAGGTCCAGGTGGCGCAGGCCGCTTCGAGCTGCGGTCGTATGGTCGCGAGAAACTCGTCGCGCCCGTCGACGATCGCGATCCCGGTGTAGAGCAGCAGACTGCCGCCCGGGCGCAGCCGTTCCAGGGCCGCTTCCACGATCTGCAGCGACAGGCCCGCCCCGCGCATGTCGCCGCCGTGGCGGTAGCGCAGCTTGTCCGGATCGAGGATGAAGGGCGGGTTCGACAGCACCAGGTCGAAGTCGCCGTCCAGGTCCTTCAGCAAGTCGCTGTGGCGCGCCTGCACATTCGTCGCGCCTGCCAGGCGCGCATTCACGCCGGCCAGTTCCAGCGCGCGGTCGTTGATGTCGGCCGCGATCGTCTCGCACGCTGGGAAGCGTGCCGCCACTTCGATCGCGCCCGGCCCGCCGCCGGTGCCGATGTCGACCGCGCGTCGCGGCGGCGCGATCGTCTCCATCGCCCGTTTCAAGGCCGCCACGTAGCGGTAGGTGTCCGGCCCGAAGAAGACCGCATCCTCGTCACGGGTGGGGAAGGACGAGTGGAAGTACAGGCGGGGGCCGATGGTCGAGGCGCGCACGGCGGCGCGCAGCTGCCCGTCTTTTTCGGCCAGCACGCCGGCGCGGCGCATCAGCGCCACCGTCTGCGCGGGCAGGGTCGCTTCCTCGACGGGCCGGCTCCAGCCGAACACGCCGCGCAGGTCGCGCGCCCGGGCGTTGTCCGGCCGGCCGTTGACACGCCGGTGGGTCGCCGGCGTGACCGTCGTGAATTGGTAGCCTGCACGCTGCAGGGCCTGGCCCAGCGCGAGCAGGGCGTCGGTATCGATGGTGGTGGCGGTCATGTTTCCAGCATGCGGCATGGTCCGGCCCTTCTCTGTTCGCCATCGTACAGAGCAGAGAAAGCCGCTTATGTGAATACCCGAACATACCCGCGAAGAGGACGCGTCCATACTGGTTCCGTGTTCGCGTCGGCAAAGGTGCCGCCGCAAGCAGACTCAAGCAACCAAGGACAACCATGAAGCCACTTCTCCCGGACCAGGAACATGTCCGCGTCGACCGCGAGGTCGCCCGCGAGCGCCAGGAACGCACCCACAACGACGACACCCGTGCCGGCCTGGCGCCCGATGACGAATTCCGCACGAAAGATGCACGCGAGAACATGAATTCGTCCAACCTGCGGCGGTCGCGATGAAGTGGGAAGGCGACCGCGAGAGCGGTAACGTCGAGGATCACCGGGGCGGAGGCGGCGGCGGTGGCGGTGGCGGCGGTTTCCGGATCGGCGGCAAGGGCGTGGGGATCGGCACGATCGCCATTGCCCTGGTGGCTTCGCTGTTCTTCGGCGTCGACCCGGGCACCGTGATCGGCATGATGGGCGGCGGCGGCGGGCCGGCGCCCCAGGTGCAGCAGCAGACGGACCCGAATGCGCCCCAGGCCGAGGACCGCGAGACGCGCTTCGTGCGTACCGTGCTCGGCTATACCGAGGATGCCTGGACGCCGATCTTCGCCGCCCAGGGCAGCACCTACCAGGCGCCGAAGCTGGTGCTGTTCGAAGGCCGCATCGGCACCGCCTGCGGTACCGGCAACGCCGCGGCCGGCCCGTTTTACTGCCCTGGCGACCGCAAGGTCTACATCGACCTGAGTTTCTTCCGCCTGATGCAGGAACGCTTCAAGGTCGGCGGCGAATTCGCCCAGGCCTATGTGATCGCCCACGAAGTCGGCCACCATGTGCAGACCCTGGTCGGTGTCTCGGACCAGGTGCGCAAGGCGCAGGCGCAGGCTTCCGAAACCGAGGGGAACGCCTTGTCGGTACGCCTGGAACTGCAGGCCGACTGCTTCGCCGGCGTGTGGGCCAACAAGACCCAGCAGAAGGAAGCCTTCCTGGAGGCGGGCGATATCGAAAGCGCGCTGGCGACGGCCTCGGCCATCGGTGACGACGCCCTGCAGCGCCAGTCGCGCGGCACGGTGGTGCCGGACTCGTTCACGCACGGCAGTTCCGCGCAGCGCGTGCGCTGGTTCAAGCGCGGCTTCGAAAAGGGCGACGTGCAGCAATGCAATACTTTCGAGGCGCGGCAACTGTAGGGAGGGTGCCCGGTCGGTGCTTCCAGCAGGAATTGTCGGTTTCCTGCTGCGAACATAATGCTAAATTTAGCTATATAACGCTAAAAAACATGAATTCCTTTCCGTGCGCGTATCGCAATTGATGGCGTTTTGACATAACTTAAGGTCTTGCGCCCTCATCGATGCTGGGCACCGCGAAACTCTTGAGGAGGAATTTATGCTGGCAATGAACTATCGGGGACCTTACCGTGTGCGCGCCGACCACAAGCCGGACCCCGTGATCGAGCATCCGGGCGACGCAATCGTGCGCGTGACGCGTTCGTGCATCTGTGGCTCGGACTTGCACCTGTACCACGGCATGGTGCCGGACACGCGCGTCGGCCATACCTTCGGTCACGAATTCATCGGGATCGTCGAGGAGGTCGGGGCGCAGGTGGAAACCCTGAAGGTGGGCGACCGGGTGCTGGTGCCGTTCAATGTCTTCTGCGGTTCCTGTTTCTTTTGCCAGAAAGAACTCTACGGTAACTGCCATAACACGAACGCGATGTCGACCGCCGTCGGCGCCATCTACGGCTACTCGCATACGGCGGGCGGCTACGACGGCGGCCAGGCGGAATATGTGCGCGTGCCGATGGCCGACGTCGGTCCGGTCGTCATTCCCGACGATATCGTCGACGACGACGCCGTGCTGCTGACGGACGCGCTGCCGACCGGTTACCAGGCCGCCGAAATGGGCGACATCAAGGAAGGCGACACCGTCGTCGTCTTCGGCGCAGGCCCGGTCGGCATCTTCGCCGCCAAGTCGGCCTGGCTGTTTGGCGCCGGCCGCGTGATCGTGGTCGACGAAGTCGACTACCGCCTCGAATTCGTGAAGCACTATGCGCAGTGCGAAGTGGTCAATTTCAAGGACGTGCGCGACATGGCGCTGCACATCAAGAAGATGACCGACTGGCTGGGCGCGGACGTCTGCATCGATGCCGTCGGCGGCGACGCGGCCGGCAGCGTGGCGCAGACCGTCACCGGGCGCCTGATGAAGATGCAGGCCGGCGCGGCGACCGTGCTGCACTGGTGCATCAACTCGGTGCGCAAGGGTGGCAACGTCTCGATCGTCGGCGTGTACGGCCCGACCTTCAATGCGGTCCCGATCGGCAATGCGCTGAACAAGGGCATCACGATGCGCATGAACCAGGCCAGCGTCAAGCGCCACCTGCCGCGCCTGATCGAACACATCCGCGCCGGACACATCGATCCGAAGCAGATCATTACGCATCGGGTGCCGCTGGAAGAGGTGGCCGATGCCTACCACATCTTCTCGAGCAAGCTCGACAACTGCATCAAGACCATCCTGATCCCGCCGCGCGCCCATGAAGTGCGCAAGGTGGCGGCCAGCGTCACGAACTGAGGAGGCACGCATGGATAACCGCGACATGACCGTCCACATCGGCCACGATAATGAGCACGAGCACGACCATGGCCGTCACGAACACCATCCGGTGCAGCCGCAATTGCGCCAGCAGCGCAAGACGCGCGAGGAGATGACCCATATCAAGGGATGGGGCGCCGACCTCGACCACAAGAACCGTCCCGCTGTGCCGATGGAGCGCACCCCGCCGCGCTATACGCCCGCCGACATGCCCGAGCCGCAGGCCCAGGCCCAGCGCGTCGAGGTGCTGGTGTCGAACGAACGTCCCGGCATCACCCAGCTGCACGGCACGGGCCAGCCGCCGTCCGGGCTGTCCGGCATGCTGCGGCGCGCCGCGTTCAAGTTCACCGAGAGCGACCTGCGCCACTGGCTGATCCTGCTCGGTGCCGACCGCATCAACGTGGTCGAAGGCATCGTCGACGACCTGGCCCATGGCCATGTGCCGAATATCCTGGGCGAGATGGGCCTCAAGTCCGAATGGCAGCATAACAAGAAAGGCCTGGCGACCAAGGTCGCCATTGCCGGCGCCGTCGGCGCCGCCGCCTGGTTCCTGCTCAAGCGCGGCGACGACGAGCGCTATTAATCGCTCGTCCAGAAATACGACAACCGCGTCCGTTTGAACAGCCCCGCCGTTGCGACCCTGCGCAGCGTGCGGGGCTTCTTGCGTTTAAGCAAATCATTTTCTTGACACTCGTCCACACTTCGACGATCTCCGGCCCAATCTTGCGGCTGGGAACTTTCGAATGGAGACGTCATGAAGCTTCGAACCTGCCTGCTGGCCGCGCCCCTCGGCGTCCTGATCGCAAGCGCCTGCGCGGCCGCCGTGCCGACGCCGATGATGAGCGCACCCCAGGTGCGATCGGCCGCCGCCACGGCCGCGCTGGTCGCGAAGCTGGGCCAGGCCCGCGCCGCGCGCGGCCTCGACGACGACCACGGTTTCACGGTGGGGCTACAGCACCCCGGCCTGCAGGGCACCCAGGTCGTGCGCGCCGCCCATACCTACAAGGGCTTGCGCGTGTTCGGCTCGGAGTCGGTCCTGGTGGTCGACGCCAGGGGCGCGATCGTTTCGGAGTCGGCCTCGGACCGCCGTTTGCACCTTGGGCGCGGCGCCGCCAACCGGCTCGGCGCGGCCACGGCCGACTTCGACGTCAAGCCCGCCATGCCGCCCAGGGCCGCGATCGACGCGGCGGTGGGCGCGACCCTGTCGGCCGCCGGGCCGGACGCGGCCCACGTCAAGGCGCCGGGCGTGGAGCTGCTGATCTATCCGGTGATGAAGATGGAGCGCCTGGCGAGCGCGGCCGGCAAGCTCGACGACGAACTCAATGCGCTCGACGTGCTGGAAGTCGTCGACCGCTACGAGCTCGCTTACCTGGTACGCACGCGCATGCAGCGCGGCGCCCATCCGTACTACCACGACACGGTCGTCAGCGCGAAGAACGGGCGCATCATCGAGCGCTGGAGCGCCTTGCAGACCGTGATCGGCGTGGGCAAGAGCCAGTACAACGGCGAGGTGCCGATCAGCACCACTTTCAGCGAGGGCAGCTACCGGATGCGCGACCCGGAGCGCGGCACCGGCGGCACCTACGGCGCGATGGCGATCACGAATGCCGACGGCGGCAGCAAGGCCGGCAAGCTCTATACGCACACCACTAACACCTGGGGCGACGGCAAGCAGTACATCCGCGGCGGCAGCACCACGAACGCCAACGGCCAGACGGCGGCCGTGAACGCCATGTGGGGGCTGATGAATACCTACGACGCCCTGAAGAACGTGCTCGGCTGGCAGTCGCTCGACGGCCACAATACCGCGACCTATATCGCGGTGCACGTCAACACCGCCTACGACAACGCCTATTACAGCGATACCTGCCGCTGCATGTTCATCGGCGACGGTGCGAGCTTCAACAGCCTCGGGTCGATCGACGTCATCGGCCACGAAATGGGCCATGGCGTGACGGCAGCGACCTCGGACCTGGTGTATTCGGGCGAATCGGGCGGGCTCAACGAATCGAGTTCGGACATCGGCGGCGAAGTCGTGGAAGCCTACGCGCGCGCCGGCGGCACCGGCGACTTCATTCCCTCCACCGGTAACGACTGGATGCTGGGCACCGAGATCAGCCGCGACAACACGCCGCTGCGCTGGATGTACCGTCCTAGCAAGGACGGCAGCAGCCCGGACGCCTGGAGCACCGCGCTCAGGCGCCTCGACGTGCACTACAGCAGCGGCCCCAACAACCGGATGTTTTATTTCCTGTCGCAAGGGTCGAAAGCGGACAAGGCGGGCGACTACCACAGCAAATACCTGGTCAAGTCGCCGCATGCCATGACCGGCATCGGAACCGACAAGGCATTCAAGATCTGGTTCAAGGCGAACACGACCAAGTTCACGTCGAGCACCAACTATGCGGACGCGCGCGCCAGGATGATCGAGGCGGCGCAGGAATTGTATGGCGCGGCGAGCCGCGAGGCGGTGGCCGTGCAGCGGGCCTATGCCGCCATCAATGTCGGGGCCGACGTCGATGAACCGGCGGCCGAGCCGGACCCGGCGCCGGATGCGCACACTGTCCACTCATGAAGGTCTGCTTCCGCCCCAGTCGCGCGGACCTGGCGCGTCACGTCGCCTTCCCGCCAATGGTGGCGATGAATTCGTCGATGGGCATCGGGCGATGAAACAGGTGCCCCTGCATGACGGTGCAGCCATGCGCGCGCAGGTAACGCACCTGAACCTCGCTTTCGACACCCTCCGCGATCAGGTGCAGGCCCAGCCCACGCGCGATCGAGATGATGGCGAGGACGACGGGATACTGGGCATCGTCTTCAACGATCGCCTTGATGAACGACTGGTCGATCTTGATGGTATCGACGGGAAATCGATGCAGGTAGGCCAGTGACGAATAGCCGATGCCGAAATCGTCGATGGCGATGGAGACGCCAAGTTGCCCCAGGCGCTTGAGCTGGTCGATCGCGTGTTGCGGGTTGCTCTTGCTGATATTCTCGGTAATCTCCACTTCGATCCGATTGGGCGAAATGTCGTGATGCAGCATCGCGCTCCGCAATTTGTCGTAGATTTTTCCGCGGTCCAGGTAATGGGGCGACAGATTGAGCGAGAGCTTCAGGGTGTTATCGGCACGGCTCCACCGTTGCATGTCGCAGCACAGGGCATCGATCATCCATTCCGATATCGCCGGTATCAGCTCGTGTTCTTCGGCATAGGGCATGAATTCTCGCGGCAGGACGAGGCCACGTGTCGGGTGATTCCATCGGATGAGTGCCTCGGCGCCGACCAGGCGATGGGTGCTGGTATCGACTTGTGGCTGGTAATACATTTCCAGCTCGTTCCGGGACAGCGCATGGCGCAGGCCATGCCCAAGGGAAGTGCGTCGATCCAGTAGCTCGCGCGAGGACTGGTCGAAAAAGGCAAAGCCGTTCTTTCCCTCGCCCTTGACCTGATACATCGCGGTATCCGCGTTGCGAAGCAGTTCGTCGAGCGTCTCGCCATGGTCGGGATACACGGCAATACCGATCGACGCCGAGATCCGGGCCGTGTGCCCGTCGAGATCGAATGGCTGTTCGAGGCTGTGAATGAACTTCGCGGCGACGACACGCGCGTCATCGTGGTGCTGCAGGTCGGGCAGCACGACGGTGAACTCGTCGCCTCCCTGGCGCGCCAAGGTATCGCCTTCCCTCAGGCAGCGCTTGAGCCGACATGCCACTTGTTGCAGCAGCGCGTCTCCCTTGTGGTGGCCCAGCGTGTCGTTCACCAGCTTGAAGCGATCCAGGTCGATGAACATGACGGCAAGGTCAACGTTCTTGCGCTTGGCCTGGATCAGGGCCAGGCCCAAACGGTCCCGAAACAGGCTGCGGTTCGGCAAATCGGTCAGGATGTCATGGTAGGCCTGGTAAGAAATCACCGCTTCGGCACGTTTTTTTTCCGTGACGTCGCGCACCACGCCATAGGTACCCACGAACCCCGGCCGCTCGGCCGAACCACCTTGCAAGTACATTCCCGACGCGTTCAGGGAAATCGTCATCGGATCGTTCTTGTGACCCTGCGTTCGTTGGACGTCGGCCGAACGCTTCAGGCGCAGCTCGATATTGCGCGATGCGCGCGCGTCGCTTCTACGCTCGTCGAAAGCATGGTTCGCCAGTTCCAGGTCGTCCTCGAACACCAGTGCCTGGTAATGCTGGCCGATGAGCTCATCGCGCTGGAATCCAAGCAGCCGGCTGACGCGATCGTTAATGAACGTGAATCTGCCTTCACGATCCAGGGTGTAAATGATATCGGGCGATGCATCGACCAGATAGCGGTACATGCGCTCGGACTTCTCGAGTGCGATCGCGATGTGCCTGTTCGCCTGCCGTAGGCGGCGCTGCTCCAGCGCATTTCTCACGGCGGTCGTCACTTCTTCCAGGCCGTACGGCTTCCTGACGTAATCGAATGCCCCGCGCTTGAGGGCGCCGATGGCCGCGTCGATCTCGACTCTGCCGCTGATGATGACGACATCGACGTCGATAGCCTCGCGACTGATAAAATCCATGATCTTGTGCCCATTCACGTCAGGCAAGCACAAATCCAGCAGCACAAGGTCGAAGCGCCTGCTCGACAGCTGCATCAGCGCGTCTTTTCCACTGCGCGCCGTGGCCAGGTCCGTCGTACCGTCTTTCAGCAATTCACGCAGAGAATCGCGGGAACGTGGATCGTCGTCGACGATGAGCAGTCTCGGATAATCAGGTTGTGCACTGAACGCGTCCATATGCGGCACGAACGCATTGTCGGGAAAAATGGGTGACCAGGCTATAGGATTAGTCATTCTGCATAAATACATCGGAAAGTAGGATAAATCTACCAGCCCGACGCGGTTTTTGCGACCAAAAGTATAAAAAAACGGACAGTTTCAAAAAATAAATGAATTAATTCTTATGGGAAATCTTACGAATTCACTGTCATCAGACCATGACGGTCGTGTCGATATCGGCGTTACATGCGCACGGTTTTCTGGATAAGAATCGATCGCCGGCGCACTGAGCGGTGTAGACGAATCGAAGGCATGACGATGGCGTGCGACCGCGGATGCGGATGCGGATGCGGAGGAATACGCCTTACCATGGAAACAGCGATCCGAATCTCACACGCTGGCGAATCCTGGCGGTAACCGTCGGCATTGAAGCCTGAGCCGATCGCACCGTAGTCGGTCCAACCTGATCGTCCGCATCGCAGCCTTAGCGGACCTTCGCAGGGAGGTCGCGACAGCGATATCCATACAGCGTTCGCTCCAAGACGAGAGCGCTCCGCATCCTCGGTAACAGTTTATGCAGATGTACCGGTTGGCCTGAATTTTCGGATCACCGAGTTTGGTCGCCACGCAGTGACGGTTTTCTCCGGCCGTTACACTTCGTCGCTCAGTAGCGGGTAGGGATTGATCGGCGTACCTTTCCACCACTGCTTTTCAGGTGTCAGGGCAACGACGGCAAAATGCAGGTGGGGCGCGCTCGGATCGGCGTTGCCGGTCACGCCGACATAGCCGAGCAGGTCGCCGCGCTTGACTTGCATGCCTTCCTTGACGCCGTCGGCGTATTTGTCGAGATGGGCATAGTAGTAGGCGTATCGCTCGCTCGGGTCGAACTGGTACAGGGTGGTGCCGCCCGGCTTGCTCTCGAACAGCTTCGCGACCTTTCCGTCGGCGACCGCGCGCACCGGGGTACCTTTCGGCGCCATGATGTCGAGTGCCTCGTGGTGGCGTTCCTGGCCGCGCGGCTGGTCGAAGGTATCGGTCAGCCTGGCGTAGGCAATGCCTTCCACCGGCACCAGCAGCTTGCCCGGCATGCTGCCGTCGGCGCTCGGCGCGGAGCCGGCCGGGACCGCCGTTCCCGCTTGCGGGGCGGGACGGATCGGCAAGTGGGCGTCGGCAAGATCGGTCTGCACGAGGCGGTCGGCCGGCGTGCCGCCGGCGGTGGGCGCGGCCGCCGGGGCGGGCGGCCCATCGCGCGGCGGCGCCGGCAGGGCGCCACCGTCGGTGACGATCGGATCGGGCGCGTCGGCGAACTCGCGCAAATAAACGAACAAGCCACCGGCGCCGACCACCGCGCCGAGCAAAAACGTGACCAACCATTTCATGCAAGTCTCCTGTTGGAAAACATTACCCTTCAAGTACCACCGCCGTGCCTTTCGCAACCACGGCAGCCACTTGCGCCGCGCTCCAGTTGGTCAGGCGGATGCAGCCGTGCGATTCGGTCTTGCCGACGAACTTGGGCACCGGCGTGCCGTGGATGCCGTAGTGTTCCTTGGACAAGTCGATCCAGGCCACGCCGACCGGGTTGTTCGGGCCGGGTGCGATCTTCGCTTTCTTGTCGCCCGGCTCGGCATCCCAGAACAGTTTCGGGTTGTAGTGGTAATCCGGGTTCGGGTACACGCCGTTGATCTTCCAGGTGCCGATCGGCAGCGGATCGTTCGAGCTGCCGGTCGAGGCCGGATATTGCGCGATCAGGCGGTCCGATGCGTCGAACAGCATCAGGACCTTGCGGCTGTCGCTGACGACGATCTTGGAAGCGGCCGGCAGGGCCGGTCCGCCATGCACGCTCGGCACGACGATCTGTTCGCCGGCGCGCATCAGGTTCTTGCCGGGGTTCAGGCGCACGATCAGTTCGGGGCTGGCGTGGAATTTCTCGCCCAGGCCCTCCACCGAGCTTGCGTAGCCGAGCTTGGGCAGCTTGGCTTTTTCCATCATGTCTTCCGGAATCGGCTGGAAGGGGCCGGCCACGTCCTCGTCGGTCAGCACATACTCGGTCAGGGTCGGCGTGCCGTCCTGGTTCAGCGCGTTCCAGGTGGCCTCGTCGAGCTTGCCGGTTTCCTGGAGATTGCGCGACTTCTGGAATGCGCTCAAGGCCTGGCGCATGTTCGAACCGAAGGCGCCGTCGATTTCGCCGGGCGAGAAGTGCGAGCGGTCGAGCAGGACCTGGGCGCGCAGCAGGCGCTCGAACTGGGCACGCTTGGCACCCGCCTTGTCGGCGCTGCCGGCCTGGCCGGGCTGGGCGGCCATGGCCGGCTGCGGCGCTGCCTGCGCCGGCGCGGCGCTGGCGGCATGCGGGAGGGCGCCGGCGAGCATGGCGAGAAGAAGGGGAGCGATGATGTTTTTCATTTTGCACCTGCTATGCTGACTTAAGGAAACCTCAGCGTAGGCGTGCGGGGGCCGGCGGTCTGTGCGCAAACGAACTCATGCGCCCGAGCATCGCGCGCCCGTTTTACAATCGGGCCATGACCGATCCCACCGTCCACACCATCGCCCTGGTTCCCCTCGGCTGCAACCTTCCCGCCACGCAGGACACGGTGCTGCAAACGCTCGAAGCGGCCGGAATCGACCTGCCCAATTCCTGCCGCAACGGCACTTGCCGCACCTGCCTGTGCCGGCTGGCCTCGGGGTCGGTGCGCTACCTCGTCGAGTGGCCCGGCCTGTCGATCGAGGAAAAGCGCGAGCACTACCTGCTGCCTTGCGTGGCGGTGCCGACCAGCGATCTGGTGGTCAACGCGCCGCTGGCGAAGCGGCGGGTTTGACGGCCCCCTTGTCGTGCGGGTGCGCCAGCGCGCGTTCGATGGCCGACGCCACCAGCGGCCACGACGGCGAGCTGGCGGCGACTTCGTCGTAGTGGCTCGCGCCCGGCAGGATCACCACCTCGGCCAGGTCGCCGGCCTTGCGCGCCAGGGTCGCGTAGTCGTGGGCGACGCGCGGCGGCGAGATCGTGTCCAGTTCCCCGGTCACCAGGATCGTGTAGCTGCCGTTGGGCATTAGCTCGGCGGCATTCGTATCGGCGTAGACGTCGGGCCGGGCGGCGCTCGGCTGTCCCGCCAGTTCCGGCGTGTCGCGCCCGCAGCTCGACTTGATCAGTGCGCGCTCGCCGCGCAGGTCGGCCAGGCCGCCGAGACTGACGACGGCGCGCACCGGCAGCATGTCGGTACGGTGCAGCGGGCTGCTGGCGGGGATGCGGGCGCGGCCCGCGATCCATTGCACCAGCTGGCCGCCGGCCGAGTGACCGACCGCGACCACGCGCTCCAGGTCCAGGCCGTTGGCGCTCGCCTGCGCCTCGAGGGCCGCGAGCGCCGCATGCATGTCCTGGTACATGCCGGGATAGCCGCCGCCGGGCTCGTCGACCCGGCGGTATTCCACGTTCCAGACCGCGATGCCGCGTGCGGCAAGGGCGCCGGCCATGTTGCGCAGCTGAACGATTCCGCCGAATTTCTCGGTCCAGCAGCCGCCGTGTACCAGCACCGCGACCGGGAAAGGACCGGCCCCGCCCGGGACGAAGAGCTCGGCGTATTGGGAAGGCGCGCTGCCGTAGGCGACGCGGCTGGTGGGAGCGGGGCCGGTCAGGGCCATATAGTCGGCAAGTTTCATGGGAGCTGCCGACACCAGGGCCGGAGAAAGGGCGCAGAGCAGGGTGGAGAACAGGAACGGGCGGATGTTCATGGGCGTGGACTGGACGAAAAACATGAACTATACGCATCTTTTGGCCTTGCGCACGATTGAAAACCGCCGCCGTTCTTCCATGCTAGTCTTCGCAAAACGTCAACGTTTTCAACTATCACAGGAGAATGAACATGAGCCAGCAAAAAGCGAACGACAGCGCGAGCAAGCAGTCGGACCACATGTCGGAAGAAGACCTGGCCAAGCAGCGCGCCGGCACCCAGGACAAGAGCAGCCACGACCACATGTCGCGCGAGAAGGCCGGCTCCCACGAAGGCGCGGGCGGTGGCGCCAAGCAGAAGCAACAGCACTGATCTCGACCAGTACAGCCGGCATGCGCGCCGCGCACGCCGGCTGCCAGGGTGCGGCCCTCTGTGCCGCGCCATGTCCGGAAACGACCTTTCGAAAGGGACTACGCCGATGGAACCCATCGATTCGTACGAATGCCGGCGCACCTTGCGTGCCCATTCCACGCCCGACCCCGAACCTTCGCCGACGCCACCCAGCATTCCGGTTCCCGACGACGTCCCCGATCCGGTGCACGCCCCGGTCGAGGAACCCGTGCTTCCCGAGCCGCCGATCCGCGCGGCTTGAGCCGCTGCAGGCGTGCGCGCTGTAACGGTGTGTGCCGTGTGTGCCCCGAGACGCAGGACGCCACTCGAGGGTGGCGTCCTGCGTCGCATCCGACGGCGTCCCTGAACCGATCGCTACGGGAACAGCTTCCTACTGTTTCGGCTGTCCGCCGTTGTTGCCGCCGCCCTTGAGCGGCGGGATTTCCTTGATCATCTCTTCGGTTTCCTTTTCCGCCGGCGTCTTTTCGCCGCTGCCGATGTCGTCCTCGTGCAGGATGGCCCTGCCATTCACTGCCGGATCCACGGGGTGTTTTGCCTGCGTCATGGTGCTTCTCCTGTTCGTCGTTGAAACCATCCTAACAGTCGCTTCCCGCTGCCGGCGCGCAGTACGAGAGTGTGGCAATCTTGCTGAACAACACACAAAGTTACAATTATGTTCGATGCCGAACGTTCCCATGATGTGAGTTTTTTTATAATATTCATTCACCGACTGTAGAACTGAATGATGGAGATCCAGATGGGCAATTCACTGCATAACAAGATTTACCTGGGCCGGAGCACCGGTTTCGCATCGCGCCGTTTCCAGGGGGTGCTCGCTGTCGGCGCCATCGTCGGCGCCGGCTTGCTGTGGATCGCATTGCGCACCATGCGTTAAGCCTGGGAGACGCGCCGTTTCTTTCTACGGGCATATGTTGCCGTCAAGCCCCACGGCGGTTACCATGGCTGCCCTGTAGATTGATTGAGCGGTAATGAAGAACGAAAAACTAACGACTGACGAGTACGACGCCCTCGAATTCATCCGGCGCGGTGCGCGCACCGACCGGGTCAATGCCTGCGTCGGGCGCAACGCCAAGCGACTGGCCGGCTTGAAGATGATTGCCTATGCACGCGACGGCCGGGTCGACCTGACCGAAAAAGGACAGCAGGTACTGTTCCTGCGCGCCTGCGTCGAAGCGCTGACTGCCCTGGCGCAGGATCCCGCGGCGACGGTTCCCGGCGACGTGGCCCAGTTCCTGATTCGCAAGTCGCATCTGGCAGCGCGCCCGGAGGGTGGCTACGATGTCACGGCGCGTGGCCTGGAATCCCTGGCCGACATCCAGGCGCAGGAAACGAAGTAGGGAGCAAGCCGCTTGCGCGAACGCGCAAGCGGCATCCTGCCTGGCCTGGCCGGGCCGACGGTCCCTCAGCCGCGCCTGCGGCGGTGGGGATAGACCAACGTACGCACCGCAATCTCGGCCGGCACGTTCATCGCCGCCAGAAACTCGGCCGCGCGCTGCATGCCCAGCGTCGGAATCGACGCCACTGCCTGGTTCACCAGATCACGCGTACGCAGGTCGGTCCGCACCACGCGCGCTTTCACCGTCTGGCGCACTTGCACATCTTCTATCATTATTATTTTCCTGAAATTGCAATAGAGACACGACTATTGTAGAGCAAGTGTGTAAAAAAAAGCCACGTCTTGTAGGAATAATCCTTCAAGCAACGGCGGAGGCGTCCTCTGGTGCCATGGTTTGCTCCGGATGCAGGCCCCGTCCCTCGACCATCAGCTGCTCGAATTCATGCGCTGGCAAGGGTTTGCTGAAGTAATACCCCTGCATTTCGTCGCAGCCGTGGCGGCGCAGGTAGTCGAGCTGTTCGCCCGTTTCCACGCCTTCGGCGATCACCGCCAGCTTCAGGTTGTGCGCCAGCGCGATGATGGACGTGACGATCGCTTCGTCGTTGGCGTCGCGCGTGATGTCGGCCACGAACGAGCGGTCGATTTTCAGGACGTCGATCGGGAAGCGCGACAGGTAGGACAGGCTCGAGTAGCCGGTGCCGAAATCGTCGATGGACAGGTTCACGCCGAGTGCCTTCATGCGGTGCAGCAAGTCGACGGCCGGGGTGATGTCGCTCATGAAGAGGCTCTCGGTGAGCTCGATTTCCAGGTATTTCGGCTCCAGGCCGGTGTCACGCAGCACCGTTGCCAGGTTCTCGATCAGGTCGGACGCGCCGAACTGGCGTGCCGACAGGTTCACGGCCACGCGCAGCCTGTCGAAGCCGGCATCCTGCCAGGCCTTGTTCTGGGCGCAGGCGGTGCGCAGTACCCACGCGCCGATGGCCACGATCATGCCGGTTTCCTCGGCGATGCTGATGAAGCGGCCCGGCGGCACCATGCCCAGTTCCGGATGCTGCCAGCGGATCAGCGCTTCCATGCCGACGATCTTGCCGCTCTTGATATCGATCTGGGGCTGGTAGTACAGCACGAATTCGTCGCGCTCGACGGCGTTGCGCAGCGCGCTCTCGATGCGCACCCGTTCCAGCGACTCCTCGTTCATGGCCGGCGTGTAGAACTGGAAGTTGTTGCGCCCCAGTTTTTTCGCTCGGTACATGGCAATGTCGGCATGTTCGATCAGGTTGTCGACATTCGTGCTCTCGCTCGGATACACGGCCACGCCGATGCTGCAGGTGACGAAGAATTCCTTGGTGCCGAGCATGACCGGCTGCGCGACCGCGTTCATCACGCGTGCCACGATATCGGGCGTCAATTCCTGGTCGCCGCGCTCGGAAACGATGACGACGAATTCGTCGCCCGACAGGCGCGCCACCGTGTCGGCGTCGCGCAGGGACGAACGCAGGCGCGCCGCGACCGTCATCAGGAGCACGTCGCCGGCCTTGTGGCCCATGCTGTCGTTGACGAACTTGAAGCGGTCGAGGTCGATCAGCATGACCCACACCGGGTTGCCGCTGCGGGTGGCATAGGCCACGGCCTGGCCGAGGCGGTCCTGCAGCAGCGAGCGGTTCGGCAAGCCGGTGAGCGCATCGTGCTGGGCCACGTGGTGGACGCGCTGCTCGGTCAGCTTGCGCTCGGTGATATCGCTGCCGGTGCCGCGGTAGCCGGCGAAATGGCCGAGCTCGTCGAAGACGGGCTGCCCGTTGACCAGGAACCAGCGCGTCTGGCCGTTGTCGTCCAGTACATGGTATTCGAAGTCGTTGAAGGGTTGGAAGCTGTGCACCAGGGCAATGTGCTTGCGCCCGTATTCGGTGTCGCCCAGGGCCGGGAGGTATTCCCAGCGCGTCTTGCCCAGCAGGTGTTCGACCGCGACGCCGGCCTTTTCGGAAAAGCCGCCGGCGACCATCGTGAAGCGGAACTCGCTGTCTTGTTCCCAGTACCAGTCCGAGGACATCGACACCAGCTGGCGGAAGCGCTGCTCGCTTTGCTGGAGCGCCTTTTCGGTGCGCTCGCGCGCCACCATGTCGTCGACCAGGCGCCGGTTGGTGCGCTTCAGGTCGGCGGTGCGCTTGCGTACCAGCTGCTGGATGCGCCGCGCGCGCGCGCCGGAGGCCTGGACCCAGGCCGCCGTCATCAGGCTGAGCAGGATGCCGCCGGCCAGCATCGCCAGCGACGCGAGGTGATCCGCCGCGAACGGGCGCGGCCTGGCCGCGACCTCGACCAGCCAAGGGCGGCCGGCCACGTCCAGGATGCGCGCGACCTGGGTCGCATGTTCCGGGGCGATCCAGTTGGCGAGCAGCTCGCGCCCGGGGGGTGTCCCATCGCCGGTGGTGAAGACCAGGTGGGCGCTGTCGGCCCGCGCGCTCGCATACACGGACATCACGATCCCGCCGTCGTCGAGCAGGCCGGCGCCGGCCAGGGCCATGCTCACCAGTTCCTGGGCCCGCACCACGACGGCGGTGTCGCCGGCCAGCTCGCCCTTGCGGTCGTACACCGGCAGCAGGACCTGGAAGCTCGGCTGCGGGTTGGGGTCCTGCACCAGCGGGAACAGCGGGGTGGCGGCCGCGCGGCCTTCGGCATGGGCGCGCGCCAGGGCCGCATTGATCGGCGCCCGGATCGAGGAATCGAAGCCGAAGGCGGCCTCGTTGCCACCCATCGGCACCAGGTAGTCGACGATGCTGTACAGCGGGCGGCGCTCGGCCGGCACGCGCCTGCCGTCCTTCTCCTCGGTGATGACGGTGCCGGGAACGACGCGCTGCAGTTGCGCCTCGACCGCCGCGCGTTCGCTGTCCCTGACGATGCGGTGGAAGTTGAACGCCTTGATGAACGGATGGCGCAGCAGCAGCGGGGCGGTGAAATCGTGGAACTGGGCGCGCGTGACCGGGGCGCCGAGGGCGAAGAGCTGGTTGGTGACGGTCGCCACCTCGACCGCTTCGTGCAGGCCCTGGCGCACCGCCGCCACGCGCTGCTCGGCGCGCTGGTTGAAGGACAGGGACAGGTTGTCGTATTCGAGATGGCTCACGCCCACGAACAGCGCGGTGGAAGCGGCCAGGCCTGCCGCGAGGGTAAGGACGGCCGCGCGGGTCGGAGAAAAGGGCAGGCGACGCAACATGACAATTTCCAAATTTATTTGCCTGAAAGCACTACAGCCACGAAGTGTGTCATAGATCGGCCGGTTTTCGCAAACAAATCGTCGCATGCGCACGCGCGCGGGCGCCCGTGTCGCCGCGATCAGACAGGACGCCGTGCAAGCCAGGCGACGAGCACCCGCGCGAGCAGCTTGTTCAGGAAGCCGGCCCCCAGGCCGCGCCGGCGCGCGAAGCGTTGCTGCAGGCGCGCCGCGCGCGTCGGCGTGCCGCCGGCCGCGGCGCGCAGCGCGAACATCAGGTGGTTGTTGCCGGCGATGCCGGGGAAGTCGCAGACGCGTCCCCGGAAAGCGCCGCCGATGCGTGCCACGATGGCGTCGTGGCAGGGGTCGTAGCTGAGGATGTTCGCCACCAGCACGCCGCCTTCGCGCAGCGCGCGCCGGCAATCGCGGTAGAAGGCCGCGCTGCCCAGCGCGGCGGGCATGCCGGCGGCGTCGAAACCGTCGACCAGGATCACGTCGGCGGCGCCCTGCAGCGCCTTCACATGCTCGGCGGCGTCGGCATGCACGATGCGCAGGCGCGCGTCGTCGGGCGGCACCCGGAAGGCATTGCGCAGGGCGATCACCTCCCGGCTGATTTCCAGCACCGTGATCCGCGTGTGCGGAAAATGGCGGTAGCAGAACTTGGCCAGCGAGCCGCCGCCCAGGCCCACCATCAGGATGTGGCGCGGACGCGGTGCGAACAGCGCGAAGCACATCATGGCACGCGCATAGTCGAGCACCAGGGCATCCGGGTGCGACAGCAGCATCTCGCTCTGGATGTCGCCGCTTTCGAATGCGAGCGTGCGCCGGTTGCCGTCGGTGCGCACCACGGGTGCGCCGGGACGGGGATCGAGGGAGGGGGGATGCTGGGACATGCCGTCAGTATATAGAAGAGAAACGCATGCGACGGGGGAGGGAGGCGCCGCGCCGCGCCGGGGCCGCCCTGCGTCTTGTTCACAGGCATGAAACTCTGCTAAGCTGGCCGTTGCCGCCACAGGAGTTCCGTATGTTTCCCGATCACCCATCGATCATCGCCGCCCCCAGCGCGCTCGAAGCCGACCGCATCGAGCGGATCAAGCTTGTCGACGGCTGCGCGACGGCGCCGGCCGACAGCGCCGGCCAGGTGGAGCGCGCATGCTGAGCGGCGCCATGCTGGCCATGGATTCGACCACGATGGTGCTGGTGCTCGCGCTGGGCAACCTGGCGCTGTGCAGCGTACTGTTCTTCTTCGACTATGGCGCCGTGCGCGCGCCGGCGCTGGCCAGCTGGGGCCTGTCGAAACAGGTGCAGGCGGCCAGCTGGATCCTGCTGGCGCTCGGCGGTGCGCGCGTCGTGCCCGAGCCGCTCGCCTTGCCCGGGGGCTGGGCCCTGCTCATTGCCGGCGTCGCCCTGGAAAGTGCCGCCCTGTGGGAAACCGCGCACCGGCGGCCCCTGGTGCGCATCATGGTGCCGCTAGCCCTGGCAGCGATCTTCATTTTCCTGGTCTCCTACTGGATCGATCCGCTCGGCCTGCGCACGCTCGCCGCGGCGCTGATCCTCGGCGCCTTCTACCTGGTCGGCGCGGCGGCCCTGGCGCGCGGCTGGCGCGCGGCCTCGATGCTGCAGCGCGCGCTGGCCGTGGTCACCGCGCTGCTGGCGCTGGTCGTGGCCGCGCGCGGCATCCTGGTGCTGGTCATGCCCGACGGCTGGCGCTGGCTGTCGCACGACCTGCTGCGCCAGCTCTCGACCATCGCCTTCTACCTGCTGATGCTGGTCAACGGCTTCGGCTGCCTGCTGCTGGCGCGCGAACGCCTGCAGGGCGACCTGGCGCGCCTCGAAACGCTCGACCTGGTGACCGAGGTGCCCAACCGGCGCGGCTTCTTCAACGCGCTTGCGCCCTGGATGGCGCTGGCGCGCCGTCCCGGTTCGCCGACCGCGCTGGTCGTGCTCGACCTGGACAGCTTCCGGCGCGTCAACGACGGCTACGGCCATCCGGTCGGCGACGTCGTGCTGCGCCACGTGGCCGACCTGTGCAGGCGCCAGCTGCGCGACAGCGATTTGCTGGGGCGCCTGGTGGGCGGCGAATTCGCGCTGCTCCTGCCGCGCACCGGCGGCGAGGAAGCCATGCTGGTGG
Source organism: Massilia jejuensis (assembly GCF_042656795.1). Taxonomy (NCBI): domain Bacteria; kingdom Pseudomonadati; phylum Pseudomonadota; class Betaproteobacteria; order Burkholderiales; family Oxalobacteraceae; genus Massilia; species Massilia jejuensis. Next base: position 88,750 of record NZ_JBHSMS010000028.1, read on the forward strand.
CCGAGCGCATGCGCGCCGCGATCGAGGCCACGCCGGTCAAGACCGAACGCGCGATGATCTCGATGACGGCCAGCTTCGGGGTCACCACGATCCGTCCGGACGACAGCAACGTCACGCTGTTCGGGCGCGCCGGCAGCGCCATGCGCGAAGCGAAGGCGGGCGGCCGCAATGCGATCCGGATGGCCCCGCGCGAGACCATGCCCGAGGCGTGATCCTGCAGCGCCCCGTCATCGGGGCGTCACAAACCTGGTGCACACTGGGGCCGCTCCGGCCCGCGTGAACCGGGCCAGGCCGCCCCGGTGGCCGGCCCGCGCACGCTAGAACGCCCCTTCCGGGAAAGCGCCCGATCGACTATATTGTTTACCTTGTTAAGTAGCGGAATACCCAATGACCAGAAAACCGGTCCCTGCGAAGGGCGCGACCGCGCCAACGGCCAGGGCAGCAACCAGAACGCCAGGTTCGGCCACCACCCCTGCCACGGCCAGGATCGCCAGATCCGCGCCCGCCGCTGGCGCCGCCAAGGCAGGCAGCCGCGCCGCCGCCAAGCCGGTTTCCGCGAAGGCTTCCCCTAAAACGGCGGCGAAAGTCCCGGCCAGGGCGGCCGTCAAGCCAGCGGCGAAGGCAGCGGTCAAGGCGGCGCCGAAAGCCGCGCGCAAGCCGGCTGGGCCTGTCGCCAAGGCGGCAGCCAAGCCGGCTGCGAAGTCCGCACCCGGCGTCAGGAACGCCGTCCGCGCGCTCGTCAAGGCTGGCAGGGAGACGCCGGCGGCAGGCCGCACCCGTGCCGCGGCGGCCACCCCGGCGGCACCGGACACGGCGCGGCCGATGCTCGTGCGCGACAGCTTCACGATGCCCGACGAGGAGTATGCGGTACTGGCGACTGTGAAGCAGGCCTGCCTGAAAGCCGGCTTCGAGATCAAGAAGAGCGAGCTGCTGCGCATCGGGGTCGCGCTGGTGGGTCGCCTCGACCTGGCGACGCTGCGCCAGGTGCTCGATAGCCTGCCGCAGCTGAAAACCGGGCGTCCGCCGAGTCAGTAAGGGCGCGGGCGAGCGTTCCTGGCCGCGCCCGGGAGGGACGGGCAAGGCATGGGTGCGCTGTCCTAATGCAGCGCGGGCGTGGTCAGCTCCTTCAGTTCGCGGATCGGGATATTCGATTTCTCGTGCATGCGCAGCAGGATCGTGGCGCCGACATTGAGTTTGCGGTGGCGGATCTTGCTGATGATCGGCGGTTGCACTTCGAGCACGCGGCACAGTTCCGCGTCATTTTTCAGATGCAGTTTTTCGATCAGGGTGTCGAGCAGCTTGTTCGGCACGAAACTCGACGGTTCGAGGGCACGGGCGCGGTGCATTGCGGCCAGCATTTCCTGTTTTTTTTGGCGTACGTTCATGTACTCCTCCAAAATGCTTACTTTGGTTGAGGGGACAGGACCGTTCTGGAAGCGCCCGATGCTTGTGATGGCTGATGGGGTCGGGTCGTTGTGATATTACTACGACCGTCCAGCAGGCGCCGCACTATTCGTCGCGAATGGTGTCTAACGTGCTTATTTCCGCGCGGAATTTACGCTAAAGTCAGGCTGGCTCGAGGCCTTCGCGCGTCAGCAGCAGCACCTCGTCGGCCATCGCCGCCGCCGCATGCGAGTGGGTCACCATGATGGCGCCGGCGCCGGTGGCGCGGATTTCCGCGCGCAGCAGGCGCAGGATGCCGCCCGCCGTTTCCGGGTCCAGGTTCCCGGTCGGCTCGTCGGCCAGCAGCAGCGCGGGCCTGTGCACCAGCGCGCGCGCGATCGCGACCCGCTGCAATTCGCCGCCCGAGAGCTGGCGCGGAAAGTCGGCGCCGCGTCCTTCCAGTCCTACCGCCGCCAGCATGGTCGCGGCATGCGCCGCCCCCGCGCGGTTGAGCAGCAGCGGCAGTGCCACGTTCTGCTGCAGCGTCAGGTGGGGCAGCACGTGGAAGGCCTGGAAGATGAAGCCCATGCGGGTGCGGCGCAGGCGCGTGGCGGCATCGTCGTCGAGCGCGGCCATGGCGATGCCGTCGACGATCACCTCGCCGCTGTCGGGCGCGTCCAGCCCCGCGATCAGGTTCAGCAGCGTCGACTTGCCGACCCCCGACTCGCCCATGATGGCGACGAAGCGGCCGGGTTCGAAACGGTGCGACAGGTTCGACAGGACGGTGCGTCCGCCATAGGTCTTGGTGAGGTTCGACAGTTCGAGCATGGGGCCTTTTCGCGCTTAACGCGTGAGGACGCGCCGCAGCGCGTAGCTGATCGCATCGACCAGGGCGACCAGCAGCAGCATGGCCAGTACCACGGTGGCGGCGCTCTGCATCTGGAACAGCGATAAATGGTATTTCAGCATCTGGCCCAGTCCCCCGGCCCCGACCACGCCCAGCACGGCCGCGGCGCGGATATTGTTCTCCCAGCGGTACAGCATGTACGAGAGCATTTGCGGCAGGCTCTGGGGCAGGGTGGCGTAGAAGAAGGCCGTCAAGGCGGGCGCGCCGTTGGCCCGCAAGGCCGCTTCCGGTTGCGGTTCGGCGTTTTCCAGCGCGTCGGCGAACAGCCGGCCGAGCACGCCCGCGGTGTGCGCCGCCAGCGCCAGCGTGCCGGCGAACGGGCCCAGGCCGGCGGCCACCAGCAGCAGGGCCGCCCATACCAGTTCCGGGATCGAGCGCAGGACGTTCAGGACGATGCGCACCGCGGCGCGCGGCGGGCCGCCCCAGCGCCCGGCCGCGGGCAGCGCCAGTACCAGGCCGGCGAGCGCCGCCAGCAGGGTGCCCAGGGCCGACATCGACAGCGTCTCGAGTGCCGCGTCCAGGGTCTTGCGCAGGAAGGGCGCGGCCGTCTCGGGCGGCGCGAAGCCGCCCAGGAACTCGGAGGTGGTGCCGACCGCTTCCGGCGTGAAGAAGGCGGCCAGGTCCAGGCGCAGGGTGGCGAAACTGGCGACGATCAGGGCGAGCAGTGCGGCCAGCAGCAGGGGCGTGCTCCACGAGCGCCGTGGAGAGGGCGGCAGATCCGGCCGCTTCATCCGAGCCTCCGCCGCAGCCGGCTCGACACGAAGTCGGCGGCCGCCACCAGCAGCACGAACATCAGCAGCATGGTCGCCACTTCGCCGCCCGCCATCATCTTGGTCGATTCGTCCATGCGCTGGCCGAGTCCTCCGGCGCCGACAAAGCCCATGATGGCCGAGCCGCGGATGGCGCATTCCCAGCGGTAGATCGTGTACGAGACCAGTTCGGCGGCGGCGTCGGGCAGGGCGCCGTAGAGCAGGGCGGGCAGGCGCGCGCTGCCGTTGGCGAGCAGGGCGTCGGTGGCATGGGCGTCGCTCGACTCGAGGATCTCGGCATAAACCTTGGCCAGCATGCCGCAATAGGTGAGCGCGATGGCCAGCACGCCGGCCGTCGGCCCCAGCCCGACCACGCGCACGAAGATTAGCGCCCACACCAGTTCCGGCACGCTGCGCAGCAGCACCAGCACCCAGCGCACGCCCTGGCGCAGGAGCGCCGCCGGCCAGCGCACGCGGCCCGTGCCCAGGCGCGAGATCGAGAGCCGCTCGCTCACGAGCAGGGTGGCGGGAATCGCGCCGACCAGCGCCAGCACCAGGCCGGCGGTGGCGATCGCCACCGTGATCCAGGTCTCGCGCAGCACCATCGCCAGGAATGCCAGCGAATGGGCCGGGCGCAGGAAGTCGGCCAGGAAGCCGCCGGCCGCCGCCAGGCTTTGGCGGTCGAACAGGATCCAGGGCTTGAATTCGCTGTAGACGAGGGCCGGCCAGAGCAGCAGGAGGGCGAGCCCGCAGGCCAGCAGGCGGGCGCGCCAGGCCGGATCGGGATGGAGACTGGTTGCGGCCATCGTCAGAAGCAGGCGCCCACGGCGATGCGTTCCGGCGTCTCGTGAGCAGGGTGGGGCTCGGGTTCGACGATCTCGTTTTCGTAGAGCGCGGCGATCATCTCGTCGGTGACGCGCTCGCGCGGCAGGTCGAACACGATGCGGCCTTCGCGCAAGCCGACGATGCGGGTGAAGTGGGCGCGCGCCATGTCGACCTGGTGCAGGCTGCAGACCAGCGTGGCATTGCGCGCCCTCGCTTCCTGCTGCAGCGTGGCCAGGGTGATGCGGGCGAGAGACGGGTCGAGCGCGGAAATCGGTTCGTCGACCAGGAAGGCCTCGGCCGCCGACAGGAGCAGGCGCGCCAGGCTGCAGCGCTGGCGCTCGCCGCCCGAGAGGCGGTCGACGCGCGCATACAGCTTGTCGCCCAGGCCGAAGCGGCGCAAGGCATCGAAAGCGGCTTCCGGATCGACCGGCGCAAACAGCGAGCGCAAGGCCGTGGCCACGCTCCAGCGCGGCAGGCGTGCGGCCAGCACCGCCGTGACCACGCGCTGGCGCGGCGGCAGCGGCGGCGTTTGCGGGGCCAGGAACAGGCGCGCGCGCAGACGGTGGCGGTCCTTGTGCGACAGGGCCCAGGGATCGGCTCCCAATACGGACAGGCGGCCCTCGGCCGGCTGGTGGGCGCAGGCGAGGGTGGAAAGCAGGGTGGTCTTGCCGGCGCCCGACGGACCGATGAGCGCGAGCTGCTCGCCCTGGGCGACGTCCAGGTCGAGTGCGTGCAGCGCGGCCGCTCTTGCGCCACGCAAGTGGCGCACGGTCAGTTTGTCGAGATGGAAGCTCATGGCGCCCGGATTACTTCAGCAAACCGGCATTGCGCGCCGCCGCTTCGATGGTCTTGTAGTTCTCGGCCTTGGTCGGCACGAATTTCGTCGCGCGCTGCAGTTCGAGGATTTCCTTGCCCTGCGCTGTCGATCCGTCGAGGGCCAGGAAGGCCTCGCGGATCTTCTTTTGCAGCGCCGGCGCCATGCTGGCGTGCACCGACCAGTTGTAGTCGTAGTAGCCGGGCGTCGTGTAGAACACGCGCACCGCTTTCGGATCGACCTTGCCCGCTTCGACCAGCTTTTCCCAGACCGAGATGTTCAGCGCGCCGGCATCGACCTTGCCGCCGGCGACAGCCGCCACGGTGGCGTCGTGCGCGCCCGAGAAGGCCACGCGTTTCAGGTCGGTGTCCGGGTCGACCTTTGCATTGAGCAGGAAGGAGCGCGGCATCAGGTGGCCCGAGGTCGACGATTCCGAACCGAAGGAGAGGGTCTTGCCCTTCAAGTCCTCCAGCCTGGCGATGCCCGGCTGGGCGCTGATGAAGACCGAGCGGAACTTTTCGTCCTCCGCGCGCTGCACCAGCGGCACCACCTGGCCCTTGCTGCGCACGTTCGCCTGCACGAAGGTGAAGCCGCCGAACCAGACCAGGTCGAGCTTGTGGTTGATCAGGCCTTCGACGGAGGCCGCGTAATCGGTCACCGGCGTGAATTCGACCTTCAGGCCGGTTGCCTTGGCCAGGTAGTCGCCGAGGGGCTTGAACTTGCGCTGCAGCTCGGTCGGCGCCTCGTCCGGAATCGCCGAAACGCGCAGCACGCCCGGCGTGTTCTGGGCCGACGCGCCATGCGCGGCGAACAGGGCGGTGGCGACGAGCGAGGCGTGGACCAGGGATTTCAGGGCGGACAAGGGGGACATGGTGGCTTTCTGCTGATGAGTAATAAGGGGAAACAAGGGCGAGCACGCTAGGCGGTTGGCGAACGCGGGGGAGCCGAGACTTCCGCTATGATAGCAAAAACAGCAACTTCCTAGCCAGGGCGCATCGGGCACTCCGGCGGCACGAATGATAAACCTTATGCTGACGTCATGCACAACCGAGAAACCGGCCGCAGGCGGCGCCCACGCCGGCGCCCACCTCACGGCCGAGCTGTGCGCGGGCCTGGAAGCGCGCCATGCGGCCATTTCCCCCAAGTTCCTGTACGACGCGCTCGGCTCGAAACTGTTCGAGGCGATCTGCGAGCTGCCCGAGTATTACCCGACCCGCACCGAGGCCGGCATCTTCGAGCGCCACGGCCATGAAATCGCGCGCGCCTGCGGTACCGGCGCCACGCTGATCGACCTGGGCGCGGGCAACTGCGCCAAGGCGGCCGCGCTGTTTCCGCTTCTGCGCCCGGCCCAGTATGTGGCGGTCGACATCTCCACCGGTTTCGTCGGCGAAGCCCTGGCCCGGCTGCGCCTGCGCTTTCCGCGCATCGACATGCAGGCGCTCGGGCTCGATTTTTCCAGCGCCCTGGAGCTGCCCGACAGCGTGCACGCCGAGCGCCGCCTGTTCTTCTATCCGGGCTCGTCCATCGGCAACTTCACGCCGCCCGAGGCACGCGCTTTCCTCACCCGCCTGCGCAAGGGCTGCGGCCCGGATGGCGCCCTGCTGATCGGGATCGACCTGGCCAAGGACAAGGCCATCCTCGATGCCGCCTACGACGACGCCCTCGGCGTCACGGCCGCCTTCAACCTGAACGTGCTGCGCCACGTGAACCGGCTGCTGGGGAGCGACTTCGATGTCCGCCACTGGCGCCACGTCGCCTTCTACGACGAAGCCGCCAGCCGGGTCGAGATGCACCTGGAGGCGAACAGCGCGCAAACGGTACGCTGGCCGGGCGGCGGACGCGATTTCGCTGCGGGCGAGCGCATCCATACCGAGAACAGCTACAAGTACCGCCAGGCCGACGCCATCGGCCTGCTCGAGCAGTCGGGCTTCGAGGCGACCCGCGTGTGGACCGATCCGCGCTGCCCGTTCGCGGTCATCCATGCGCAGGCCATCGCCTGAGGGACGCGATGCTGCGCAATGAATTCCGGGCGGTGCGCCAACGTTCGCTGCAACTGGCCGCGCCCTTGTCGAACGAAGACTGCTGCGCCCAGTCGATGCCCGACGCCAGTCCCGTCAAATGGCACCTGGCGCACACCACCTGGTTCTTCGAGACCTTCATCCTCGAAGCGCGCGAGGCCGGTTTCCGCCCCTTCCACGGCGCCTTCCGGATGCTGTTCAATTCATACTACAATGGCGTCGGCAGCATGCACCCGCGCGCCCAGCGCGGCTTGCTGACCCGTCCCTCGCTGGACGAGGTGCGTGCCTACCGGGTCGACGTCGACGCGCGCATGCTGCGCCTGTTCGACGCCGCCGCGCCCGACGCGGCGCTGGCCGGGCTGGTCAGGCTGGGCCTGCAGCACGAGCAGCAGCACCAGGAACTGATGCTTACCGATGTCAAGCACCTGCTGGCGCACAACCCGATCGCGCCGCGCTACGACGGCGACGCGATGATGCCCGACGCGGTGCCGCTGGGCCTGGAATTCATCGAGTTCGACGGCGGCCTGGTCGAAATCGGGCACGATGGCCGTGGCTTTTGCTTCGACAACGAGCTGCCGCGCCATTCGAGCTATGTCGCCCCCTTCACGCTGGCGTCGCGCCTGGTGACGAATGGCGAATACCTGGCTTTCATCGAGGCCGGCGGCTACCGCGAGCCCCGCCTGTGGCTGGCCGAAGGATGGGACAAGGTCGCCGCGGGAGAATTGGCCGCGCCGCTGTACTGGCGCAGGCGGCCGGATGGCAGCTGGATCGAATTCACCCTGCATGGCGAGCTGCCGCTCGACCCGGCGCGCCCGGTCGCCCACGTGTCGCTGTACGAGGCCGACGCCTATGCGCGCTGGCGCGATGCGCGCCTGCCGACCGAAACCGAATGGGAATTCGCCGCGCGCCTGACCGGCATCGAGGCCGGGCGCCTGCACCCGGGCGCAGCGGTCGAGACCGGCCCGACCCAGATGTTCGGCGCTTGCTGGCAGTGGACCAGCAGCAGCTACGCGCCGTATCCCGGCTACCTGCCGACGCCGGGCACGATCGGCGAATACAACGGCAAGTTCATGGTCAACCAGTACGTGCTGCGCGGCTCTTCCTGCGCCACGCCCGAGGGCCATGCGCGCGCCAGCTACCGCAATTTCTTCCCGGCCGGCGCCCGCTGGCAGTTCGCTGGCATCAGGCTGGCGCGATGACCGGTTTCGGCCGACTGCGCCTGCGCCGCCTGCGGGTGCGCCGCCTGCGCGTGCGTATCCTGAACCGGCGCGCCAACGCCTATATCCTGTCGCATCCGCTGGCGTTCACGCTCAGCGTCCTGAAGGGGTTCCGGGCCAACCAGGGCCTGCTGCTGGCCGGCGCCGTGGCGTATTACGCGCTGCTCTCGATCGTCCCCTTCCTGATGCTGGTGGTGGTGGCGCTGTCCCACTTCATCGACCAGGCCGAGCTGCTCGAGACGCTGCGCCGCTACCTCGAACTGCTCGTGCCCGGCCAGTCGCCCTCGATCGTGGCCGAGGTGGCGAACTTTCTCGACAACCGCGACCTCATCACCTGGGTGCTGGGGGTGACCATGCTGTTCTTCAGCTCCTTCGCCTTCACGGTGCTGGAAAACGCGATGAGCGTCATCTTCATCCACCGCGTGGCGATCCGACGCCGCCATTTCCTGGTCTCGGCCGTGCTGCCTTATTGCTACATGCTGGCGCTCGGGATCGGCGTGATGCTGGTCACGGTGGTGGCGGGAACGCTGCAGGTGATGGGGCAGGAGAGCGTGCGCCTGTTCGGCACCGACTGGTCGCTCGGCGGCGTGTCGGGCGCGCTGCTCTACCTGATGGGACTGGCTGGCGAAATCCTGGTGCTGACCTCGATCTACCTGGTGATGCCGGTCGGACGCCTGTCGCTCTCGCACGCGCTGGTGGGCGGGGCCACGGCGGCGCTGCTGTGGGAAGTCGCGCGCCATGTGCTGGTCTGGTATTTCTCGACCCTGTCCCAGGTCAACGTCGTCTACGGTTCGATGACGACCGCGATCGTGGTCATGTTCAGCCTCGAGATCGGCGCCACGCTGCTGCTGTTCGGCGCCCAGGTCATCGCCGAATACGAACGGGTCGGGCGCGGCAAGCCGGAAACGCATCCGCCTCTGACCACCGGCTAAGCAACGCCGTCTTCCGCTTTTGTCTTACGTCAATTTCGCACCGGCAAGTCACTGGCACAGTAGCCGCTTGCGCCGGCACGACGCCGGGCATTTGACGAGAACGGGAGGTGTCATGGAAGACGGCGTATTCCTGGGTTTGCCGCTGCCGGTCATGCTGGCGTTTGTCGTGCTGCTGGGCGGCCTGGCCCTGCTGGCGCGCCAGTTTCATCAACTGCGCCAGCCGGCCGTGGTCCGGCGTGGCGACCAGCGCGCTCCTGCGCGTCCCGACGGCGGCTGAGCGCCGGGAAATCAGAGCACGACGCTGCGGTTGCGCCCGGCCGACTTGGCCGCGTACAGGGCGCGGTCGGCGCGTTCGATCGCCTGGTCGACCGGCTCGCCATGCTCGTAGCGCGCAAAGCCGGCTGAAAAACGGATCCGCAAGTCCCCTAGCGACGGGCTGGCCGGCAGCTCGGCCAGGCTGTCGCGCAGGCGCGTCACGCCGAGCGCCGGGTCGCCCAGTGGCGTTTCCGGCAACAGCAGCAGGAATTCCTCGCCACCCCAGCGTCCGATCATGTCGGTATTGCGCAATACCACCTGGGCCTGCCTGGCAAAGGCGCGCAGGACGGCGTCGCCGGCGGCGTGGCCGTGGCTGTCGTTGATGTGCTTGAAATGGTCGAGATCGATGATGCAGACATAGAAACGCGGCCCGCCGCGCGCATGGCGCGTGGCGTGTTCCTGCAGCAGCGTCATCATGCGGCGCCGGTTCGGCAGACCAGTCAGCTCGTCGTGCGCGGCCATTTCCTCGATGTGCGAGAGGGCCTGTTCAAGCGCGATCTTCTGCGTTTTGAGCCGGGTGCGCATCGCGCTCAGCTGGCCGGCGAGCTGCGAGATGGCGAGCATCACGATGGCGGTGAGCGCGAAATTGAACACTTCCTGCCGCGCCGGGTAGTGCAGCGGATCGTGCCGCGCGCACCAGACCATGACCATGCCCATCAGGCTCACGGTGTAGATGCAGGCCAGGCGCACCGACGCCGGGCGCAGGCTGAACATGCCGAACACCATCACCAGCGCGAGCATGATCACGGTCGCGCCATGCACGGGGCCGGTCATGGCGTACGAAGCCGCGATCAGCGACTGCGCGATGATTGTTTGCGGCATGGCCAGCGTGGGGTCGGCAAAGCGCCGGTTCTCGCCGCTGCGAATGAGGGCGTAAAAACCCACGATGAAAACGAAGAACAGGCCGGCCAGCAGGCTGACCTGGCCCACGTCGGCCACGCCGATGCGCGCCGCATACATCAGCAAGAGCACCACGGTCGTGGTCACCAGGGACGCCAGGCCCAGCAGTGTCAGGGTCAGCCGCTGGCGGCTGTCCTCGCCCAGCAGGACATGGGAGAAGCGTGTACTCCACCGCGGTGGACGATGGGAGTCGAGCGCCGCTGAAACGGTCTGGTGCGTGGGCATTGTCTCTATGAGTCGTTATGAGATGGTCACCGGTCTGCGCCGGCAGAGCGCATTATACAACCGACAATTCTCTAAAAAAACAATGCTTGGCTTTGCAATAAAAAAATAAAAGTGTTGACTTGGAAATATTTATTTGAATGGGCCGGGTGTGCCGGCCACCTGGTTTATGCGTTCAGATCATGCGTTCACGATCATGCGTTCACGATCATGCGTTCACGACAATGCGCGGCACGCCTGCATGCATGTGGCCGATCACTTTTGCATCGCCAAATCCTGCGCGTGCGAACAGTGCCAGCACGGCGTCGGCAGCCGCCGCATTGCACGAAACGAGCAAGCCGCCCGAGGTTTGCGGATCGGTCAGCAAGGCTTGCTGGGCCGGGGTGACGGCTTCGGCCAGGACGACATCCTTGCCGTAGGCATCCCAGTTGCGCCCGGACGCGCCGGTGAAGTAGCCGTCCTGGGCCAGTTGCAGCACGCCGGGCAGCAGCGGGATCGCCGCCATGTCCAGTTCGGCCGTCAAGCCGGCGCCGCGCGCGAGCTCCAGCAAGTGTCCGAGCAGGCCGAAGCCGGTGACGTCGGTCAGCGCGTGCACGCCGTCCATCGCGGCCAGGGCCTGGCCGGGCTTGTTCAGCTTGGTCGTATTGGCGATCATCGCGGCATAGCCGTCCGCGTCCAGCATGTCTTTCTTCAAGGCGGCCGACAGCACGCCCACGCCCAGCGGCTTGCCCAGGATGAGCACGTCGCCGGCGCGCGCATCGGCATTGCGCTTGACCCGGTCGGGGTGCACCAGGCCCAGTACCACCAGGCCGTAGATCGGCTCGACCGAGTCGATCGTGTGGCCGCCGGCGATCGGGATGCCGGCCTCGGCGCACATCGATTCGCCGCCGCGGATGATCTCGCCGATCGTTTCCAGAGGCAGCTTGCTGATTGGCATGCCGACCAGGGCCAGGGCCATGATCGGCGTGCCGCCCATGGCATAGACGTCGGAAATCGCGTTGGTGGCGGCAATGCGGCCGAAGTCGAAGGGGTCGTCGACGATCGGCATGAAGAAATCCGTGGTGGCGATCAGGGCCTGCTCGTCGTTGAGCTTGTAGACGGCGGCATCGTCGGCGGTCTCGATACCGACCATCAGTTGCGGCGGCACGGGGAAGCCGCTCGACTTCTTCAGGATTTCAGCCAGTACGCCGGGTGCGATCTTGCAGCCGCAGCCGCCGCCGTGCGAGAAGGAAGTCAGTTTGATGGTCTGCTCAGGCGCGTTCATGTTCGGTTCCAATAGGTAAGTGATCAAGCTGCCCGGGACGCGGGCGCAGCAGATTATCCACCAAGTCGGCCACGGCCGCTTGTTCGGTGGCGGGCAGGAACAGCGGGACGCGGGCGGCGCACTGGCGCCGCAACAGGGCCTCGAAGTCCGCGTCCCCTGCAAAGCGGGCGATCAGGCGGGCCAGCGCCGCGGCGTCGCCCGGCGCGAAGTAGCCGGCATAGTCCGCACCGAGCATGCCGAGATTGCCGTCGATGCGCGAGGCCAGCACCGGCACGCCGCTGGTGACGGCCTCGATGACGACGTTGGCGCCGCCTTCCATGACGGATGCGATCGCCATCGCGCGGCAGCGTTTCAGGCGCTGGCGCGCCTGCGCATGGGGCAGCGGACCGAGCCAGCGGTAGCGCGGCGTCGCCTCTTGCGTGGCGCGCGCGGCATCGCGCAGCGCCGGGTCGAGCGCGGCGCCGATGTGCAGCAGGCGCACGCGCGGGTGGTCGACCAGCGCGGCGGCGCGCATGAAGGTCAGGGGATCCTTTTCCGCGCGCAGGTGGCCGATCATGCAAATGTCGACGTGACGGGCGGCGGGCGCGGGCGCGACGGGGCGCAGCGCGGGCGCGGACTGGTAGATGACGCGGGTCTTGCCCAGCAAGTGGGCGGGCAGGCGCGCCAGGCCCGCCTCCTGCAGGACGACCAATGCGTCCGCGGCCTCGAGCGAGGCGCGGGCGTCGGGCGCGGTGTCGATGTCGCGATACAGGTCGGTGCCGGTCAGCACCACGATCGCGGGGCGCGCCGGATGGGCCGTGCGGAAGGCGGCGAGGGCTTGCGCGGAACGGCGCGCATGCAGGGCGATCAGCAGGTCGGGCGCCGGGTCGTCTTCGGTCCAGCCCGGCGCCACGGTGACGGCGTGCCTGGCGTGCAGGAAGCGCGCCCAGCGGCTTGCGGTTTGCCAGTTGCCGTTGTTGTCGCGGGCGGCGGCGGGACTGACGATGAGGATGCGCTTGCGGTCCATCGGATGGCGAAAGGGAAGCTGGGCGGGAGAGCGATTATACGTTACAGGCGCTGCTGTCGACGCGTTCGGCCGCCATCCGATCCGGCGCAGGCCGGCGAAGACGAAAAAACGGCTGCCGCAGCAGCCGTCCTCATCCATTCGCCGCGGCGAACGATTACTGATCGCCGAAGCTGCGGCGTGCGCCGTCGGCCGAACGCGGGTTGCTGCCGCGGTAACCGCCGCCGCTGCCTTCGCGGCGCGGTGCGCCGGTGCTCGGGCCGCGCGGGGCCGCGTCACGGCTGTAACCGCCTTCGCGCGGTGCCGCCGCCGGCTTGCTGAAGCTGCGCTGGCCTGGCTTGGCGGCGCTGCGGCCGTCGCCCGGTTTCCAGCCGCCTGGACGGGCGCCGGTACGTGCCGGCGGGGCCGAACGCTTCGGCTCGAAGCCTTCCACCACATTGACCGGAATGGTCTGCTTGGTGAAACGCTCGATGCGCTTGATGTTCATGCCTTCGGCATGGTTCACCAGCGAGATCGCCAGGCCGTTGCGGCCGGCGCGGCCGGTACGGCCGATACGGTGCACGTAGTCTTCCGGGAACTTCGGCAAGTCGTAGTTCACGACGTGGGTGATGGTCGGCACGTCGATGCCGCGCGCGGCGACGTCAGTGGCCACCAGCACGCGCACCTGGCCGCGGCGCAGGCTGTCGAGGGTGCGGTTGCGCGCGCCCTGGTGCATGTCACCGTGCAGGGCGGCGGCGGCGAAGCCGGCAATGTTCAGGCGGTCGGCGATGGTGTCGGCGTCACGCTTGGTGGCCGTGAAGACCACGGCCTGGTCCATCGACTCGTCGCGCAGCAGGTGGTCCAGCAGGCGGTTCTTGTGCGACAGGTCGTCGACGAAGTGCACACGCTGCGAGATGTTCTCGTGGCGGTTGCTGTTGCTGGCGATCTGGATCACCAGCGGATCCTTGGTGATGCGGCGCGCCATGTTGCCGACGACGCCATCGAGGGTCGCCGAGAACAGCATGGTCTGGCGGCCGGCCGGGGTGGCGGCGACGATCTTTTCGATGTCGTCGATGAAGCCCATGTCGAGCATGCGGTCGGCTTCGTCCAGGACCAGGATTTCCAGTTCCGAGAAATCGATCTTGCCCGATTCCATGTGGTCGATCAGGCGGCCCGGGGTGGCAACCAGGATTTCAGGATTTTTCGACAGCAGTTGCATCTGCTTCGGATAAGGCATGCCGCCCAGGATCGATACGGCGCGGATGCGGCGCATGTAGCTGCCGTATTTTTCGGTCGCGGTCGTGACCTGCAGGGCCAGTTCGCGGGTCGGGGTCAGCACCAGCATCTTCGGCTTGGCTGCGGTGAAACGGACGCGCTCGCCGCGCGAACGGGCCGACTGCGCGTCTTGCGCAGGGGTACGCGCTGGAGCGGCCGCAGGCTCGGCGCTGACCAGCTTGTGCAGCGCAGGCAGCATGAAGGCTGCGGTCTTGCCCGAACCGGTCTGCGACGACACCAGCAGGTCGCGGCCTGCGATGGCGGCAGGCACGGCTTGCGCCTGGACCGGCGTAGGAATGGTGTAACCGGATTCGGTGACTGCTTTGACGATCGTGGCGTGGAGGCCTAGTGCTTCAAAACTCATTGTTTTATTACTTTCGGTAGTGATCAGCGCTCATCATGTGGACGAGCGCGAAATAGCAACGCGAACCAACAGAACGAAATGACTCAGAAATGAAAGAAATTTCGGCACAAAAGCTTTGCGCCGGGACGGTGTCAAAAGATCGACACACAGGGCGGGAGGGCTTTAGAAGGCTGTCTGAACGACGGGCCTGGCTGCGATGCTGCTTGTTGTTACTTGTTGTTACTTGCTGTTGCGAGATATTGCTTGTTGTTGCGTCTGGACGAGATTCACTCGTTATTGCAGCGCACAAACGTCATCATACCCTAGTTTGGGAATGCTTGCACAGGCTGCTCGTTTTGATCCGGCGCAAGCGTCGAGTCGACGTGCGCCGGTACGCGGGGGCCGCGTGCGAGGAAAGGGAGGCGGGGCGGTGTAGCAATCCCGCGGCGTGCGCCACGGGACGGGTAGCGTTCAACGATGCTTGCGTGTGCTGCTGGTGCCGCGCAAGATGCGCTTGCCCGAGTTCGCCACCGCCTTGGTCTTGAAGCGCTGGGTGCGCGCGCCGCCGCGCTTTTCGCCGCGGTCCGCCTCGAGGGCCATGACGGCGCTGTCGACGATGTTTTCGGCGATATCCGAATGCAGCGAGGCCGAGGTCTTCGGCACCAGGATGGTCGACCCGGCTTTCAGGCGGGTCTGCGCCGGGATATTGTTTGCCTGGCGAATGATTTCCGGCGTGGTGCCGAACTTCGAGGCCAGCGAGGCGATGCTTTCCTTGGCGCCGGTGATCTTGTGCGTGGTCCAGGTCGAGAGGGCCTGGCCGAACTGGGCCAGGTTCAGCTGGAATTTCTCGGCATTCTTTTGCGGCAGCAGGATCTTGGTGCGGTCGTCGCCGGTAATGACGGGGCGCTTGAACTGCGGGTTCAGGGCCTTGAACTCGTCGACCGACATTTCGGCCAGCTGGGCGGCGATGGCGAGGTCGATGTCGCTGGTCTTGTCGACCGCGGTGAAGTAAGGCTGGTTGTCGATCACCGGCAGGGTGACGTTGTACTGGCCTGGATTGCCGACGATGTTCTTGACCGCCTGCAGCTTGGGAACGTAGTTGCGCGTCTCGGCCGGCATCAGGTCGGCCAGGCTTTCGAAATCGGTCGGCTTGCCGAGCGCCTGGTTTTTCTTGATCGCTTTCTGGACATTGCCTTCACCCCAGTTATAGGCGGCGAGGGCCAGCTGCCAGTCGCCGAACATCGCATACAGGCGCTGCAGGTAGGTCAGGGCGGCATCGGTCGAGGCCAGCACGCCGCGGCGCTCGTCCTTGAAGGTATTTTGCTTGAGGTTGAAATCCTTGCCCGTACCCGGCACGAATTGCCAGATGCCGGCCGCGTTCGCGGTCGAGAGCGCCTGCGGATTGAAGGCCGATTCGATCACCGGCAGCAGCGCCAGCTCGGTCGGCATGCCGCGCTTTTCCAGTTCCTGCACCACATGGTAGAGGTAGGGCGAGGCGCGGCCGGAGATGCGGGCCATGTAGTCCGGCTTGAGGCTGTAGGAGCGGGTATGGCGCTCGACCAGGTTGTTGCTGATGTCGGGAATGGCGTAGCCGCTGCGGATACGGCCCCAGACATCGGTTTCCTTGTAGTCGTCGACTTTCAGCGCGGCCGCGCCGGCAGGCAGGGCCGGGCGCATGACGGCGGTACTGGAGAGCGCGTTGACCGGCGCATTGTCGATGGCGGAGGCGAAGGGAGCCGAGAGCAAGAGCACCAGCGCGGCAGCGATAGAGGGAGTGCGGGTCATGTCGTACATAGCTTTCCAGTATGTTGCGTCCCGGAACTAAAGGACTGACGATAAGGGGGCAGTGTAAGGAGCAGCGGTTGAGACAGTCAAGCGGTTATCCGGCTCAGTTACAAAATACCTCTTCTGTTCATTTTGTCAACATGAATTATTTATGACAATACTTGCAGGGGGTATGCGGAAAATACCGGTCCGCTTCATAGGGAAAAATGGCATCCTGCGAAGATACTGCCTGGGAGTATGGTTTCTATCCGGTCGCTAATTAGTTCTTTCGGGAAACTGTTCGGGCTGTTCGGCGCATTGTCGGTTTGATAGTGAAAACGCTTGCCTGGGCCTGTCCAGCCTGTTTTTACGTTACCCGCCTCGAATGCCTGGCCTATGAGCACACGCAAACTGTGCGTACAATCCGGTCTTGCACCGCGCTTGCCCATTTTAGAACCCGTATATATAGATGAGTACCGATAGATGAGTACCGCCAATCCCCATGCCGACGACGACGCCATCGTCGCCGCTACCCGCCGCTGGCTGGAACAGGCCGTCATCGGCCTGAACCTGTGCCCGTTCGCCAAATCCGTCTACGTCAAGGAGCAGGTGCGTTATGTCGTTTCGCCGGCGCGCACGCCCGAGGCCTTGCTCGAGCAGCTGATGGATGAACTGCAAAACCTGTCCGATACCCCGGCCGACAAGGTCGACACGACGCTGCTGATCCATCCTTTCGTGCTCGACGATTTTCTCGACTATAACGAGTTTCTCGACGTGGCCGACGCCGCCGTGGAAGACATGCACCTCGATGGCGAACTCCAGATCGCCAGTTTCCACCCGGACTACCAGTTCGCCGATACCGACAAGAACGACATCGGGAACTTCACCAACCGCGCGCCGTATCCGACCCTGCAGATCCTGCGCGAAGAGAGCATCGAGCGCGCCGTCGAAGCCTTCCCCGACGCGGCCGAGATCTTCGAGAAGAATATCGAGACCATGGAACGGCTCGGCCACGAAGGCTGGGACAAGCTCGATGTCGGACCAGCCCGATAACGTCGGGGGGGCGCTCCCGGAACGCGCCGACACGCCTTGCGTGGCGGTCTGCTCGACCACCTTCGACGACGTCTGCCGCGGCTGCGGACGCACCGTCGCCGAAGTGGCCCATTGGGTCTCGATGTCGGCCCAGCAAAAGGAAATCGTCTGGCAACGCATCCTGGCCCAGGGCTATCCCCGTCGCAATACCTGAGCATGGTTGAAAGGCCATCGCCGGGATGCTCGCCGCTGTGCGATGATGGACCTGTAACGGACAGGTTCGCAGCACCTGCTACCGGCGGTTTCCCGACCGGCGTTTCCAGTCCCCGACCGCAGCCTTTGCACGCCTGATCGGCAGCATGAATCCTTCCCCGACCCCGGCCGGCCACCCCGGCGCCAACCATTGCGGCCACAACCATGCCACGGATTGACCTGCGCGCATTTTTATCGAGAGCAAGCCTGCTCCATGTTAAGTCGGTCTACGGCGCGGTGTTGATGGCCGTCGTCGGCGGCCTCGTGATTCCCGCGTTTGTCGCCAGCTACTTCCTGCTGGTGGTGCAGGAACGCCAGAGCGCCGTGGCCGAACTCAACGAAACCCTGCAACGCAATGCCGAGATCCTCGCGCTGGGCATGCAGGAGTCGCTCTGGAACATGAACACCGATGCCGCGCGCTCGCTGGTCGACTCGGTCATGCGCGACCCGTCGGTGGTGCGCATCCAGGTAAGCGGCCTGCTCGACACCGGCTTCATCGACGTGCGCGCGCCGCAAAGGACCCTGGGCCGCGTGCTGCGCGCCGAGCGCGACATCGTGATGCAGGGCGAGCGGATCGGCGAAGTGACGATCGAGATGGACGACCTGCGCAGCGAACGCGCGCTGCACCGCAAGCAGAGCAGCTACGCGCTCGTGCTGGCCGTGCAGGTGGCGGTGTCGCTGCTGCTGATCCTGGCCGTCCTGCGGCGCCGCCTGCACGGGCCGCTGCGCACGCTGGCCGGCTTTTCCGACCGCCTGTCGCGCGGCGACTTCGATGCGCCGCTGGTGCTTGACGGTTCCGGCGAACTGGGACGCCTGGGCACCCAGATGGAGCGCATGCGGGTGGCGATCCGCACCCTGTTCGCCGACGTCGCGCGGCGCGAGGAGCAGTTCCGTTCGATCGTCACCCAGGTGCCGGGCGCCGTGTTCCGCGCCACGGCCAGCGGCACGATCGACTTCGTCAGCGACGCCATCGAGGAGATCGCCGGGGTGCCGGCCGCTGCGCTCATGCACGCCGAGTCCGATGCCTGGTCCGCGCTGATCGTTCCCGAGGACCGTCCGCTGCGGCACCGGGTCACGCGCGAGGCCCTGGTGACGGGGCGTGCCTACGAGGTCGAATACCGCATCGCCAACGCGCGCGGCGCCGCGCGCTGGGTGCTCGAGAGCGGCCAGACGCAACGCATGCAGGGCGAAGAGGGCTTCTGGGTCGACGGCATCATTTCCGATATCAGCGAGCGCAAGCACAACGAGATGCGCATCCAGGCGCTGCTGGCCGAGCAGGGCGCGATCCTCGACAACGTCATGTTCGGCGTCGTGTTCACGCGCGACGGCCACATCGTCTCGGTCAACCGGCGCACCGAGGAACTGTTCGGCTACGAGCATGGCAGCCTGGTCGGGCGGCCGGCCTCGGTGCTTTTCGTCGGCAACGGCGAGCACGCCAGGACCGGCGACGAATTCTTCCCGCGACTCGGGCGCGGGGCGGACGCCAGCCACGAACGCCAGTTCCGGCGCCGCGACGGCAGCCTGCTGTGGTGTCTGGTGAGCGGCAGCCCGATCGACCCGAGCAAGCCGGAAGCCGGCAATGTCTGGGTCTTCGCCGACATTTCCGAGCGCAAGGAGAACGAGGAAAAGCTTCGCCTGTCGGGCACCGTGCTCGAACACATCGCCGACGGCGTGATGGTGGTCGACGTCCACGGCATGCTCGTCACCGTCAATCCCGCCTTCACCCACATCACCGGCTTCGAACCGGCCGAGGTGGTGGGGAAATCCTGGAGCGTGACGCGCTCCCGACAGCACGACCAGGACGTGTACGGGAACATGTGGCGCCAGCTGAGCGAAACCGGCTTCTGGCGCGGCGAACTGTGGAGCACGTGCAAGGGCGGCGAGACCTATCTCGAGTGGCTCACCGTCTCCACGGTACGCAACGACGAGGGCAAGGTGACCCATTACGTCGGTGTCTTCAGCGACATCACGCGCCTGAAGGAGTCGCAGGAGAAGCTCGACTACCTGGCCCACCACGACCCGCTCACCAGCCTGCCGAACCGGCTGCTGTTCCAGGACCGCCTGCTGCATGCGATCGGCCGCGCCACGCGCGAGCAACTGCAGCTGGCCGTCATGTTCATCGATCTCGACCGCTTCAAGAACGTCAACGACACGCTCGGCCACCACGTCGGCGACGAGCTGCTCAAGCAGGTCGCGGGCGCGCTCGGCGAACGCCTGCGCGACGGCGACACGCTGGCGCGCCTGGGCGGCGACGAATTCATCGTCCTGCTCGAAAACGTCGACGGCAGTTATGGCGCCGGCCAGGTGGCCACCAAGATGATGGCCCTGTTCGAGCAGCCCTTCATGATCTCGAACCATGAGCTGTTCGTCACCGGCTCGATCGGCATCAGCCTGTTCCCGGGCGACGGCCTGGACCCGAATCTCCTGGTGCGCAATGCGGACGTGGCCATGTACCAGGCCAAGTCGCGCGGGCGCAACGGCTTCCAGTTCTATTCGCCCGAGATGGACGGCGAGGGCGTCGAGCGCCTGCGCGTGGAAGCGCTGCTGCGGCGCGCGATCGAACGGGGCGAGATCTTCCTGCACTACCAGCCGCAGGTCGAAATCGGCAGCCAGCGCCTGATCGGGGTCGAGGCGCTGGTGCGCTGGCATAATCCCGAGCTGGGGCTGGTCAGCCCGGTGCGCTTCGTCCCGATGGCCGAGGACAGCGGCTTCATCAACCAGCTGGGCGAATGGGTGCTTTTCGAGGCCTGCCGCCAGATGCGGCGCTGGGACGAGGCGGGCCTGGCGGTGCCGAAGATGGCGGTGAACCTGTCGGTACGCCAGGTCGAGCGCGGCGCCATGACGGCCCAGGTCGCCCAGGTGCTGGCCGAGACGGGCCTGGCGCCGCGCCGCCTGCAGCTGGAGGTGACCGAATCGGTGATCATGAACACCGGCGACGCGCTGGCCTTCGTGCACCAGCTGCACGCGATCGGGGTCGGGCTGGCGATCGACGACTTCGGCACCGGCTACTCGTCGCTCGCCTACCTCAAGCAGCTGCCGGTCGACGTCCTGAAGATCGACCGCAGCTTCATCAAGGACATCGCGGTCGACTCGAACGACGAGGCGATCGCGATCGCGATCATCCAGCTTGGCAAAAGCATGAACCTTGCGGTGATCGCCGAGGGAGTGGAAAACGAAGAACAGGCGGCCTTCCTGCTGCGCCACGGCTGCACGCGCGCGCAGGGTTACCTGTACGGCCAGCCGGTGGCGCCGGGCGAGCTGCTCGAACAGTGGACGGAGCGGCAGCATGAGAGACACCAACACGCCCGGCGCGGCACCTGAACCGGCGCTGCGCGCCCGGCGTTCGCGCCGGCGCTTCCTGCTCGGCGGCCTGGCTGCCGGCGGCGCGCTGCTGGTGGGCTGGGGCACGCGCCCGCCGCGCCAGCGCCTGCACGCGGACCGACCGCCGCCATTCGCCGACGGCGCCGTCGCGCTCAACGGCTGGATCGCCATCGGCCCGGACGGCACGGTCTCGGTCGTGGTGCCCCGGAGCGAGATGGGCCAGGGCGTGCACACGGCGCTGCCGATGCTGGTGGCCGAAGAACTCGACGCCGCCCTGCACAGCGTGCGCATCGCCCCGGCCCCGATCGACAAGATCTTCGGCAACCTCGCCGTGCTGCGCGAAAACCTCCCGTTCCATCCCGACGAACGCGGCAACCTGAAGGACGGCGCCCAGTGGATGCTGGCGAAGGTCGGCCGCGAGCTGGGCATCATGTTTACCGGCGGTTCGACCAGCGTGAAGGATGCCTGGCAGCCGATGCGCGAAGCCGGCGCCGTGGCGCGTGCGATGCTGGTACGGGCCGCGGGCGAGGGGTGGAATGCGCGCGACCGGGACTTGCGCACCGAGGACGGTTTCGTGATCCACCCGGACGGCCGGCGCGCCTCGTATGCGAGCCTGGCCGCGCGCGCGGCCGAGGTCGGCGCCGGGATCGACGCCGGCGACGTGCGCCTGAAAGCGCCGCGCGACTACCGCCTTATCGGCAAGCCGGTGCCGCGCCGCGACACGCCGGGCAAGGTCGACGGCAGCGCGCTGTTCGGCATCGACGCCCGTCCGCCGGGCCTGCTGTACGCGGCCGTGAAGATGGCGCCGGTGATCGGCGCCAGTGTCGCTTCCTTCGACGCGCATGCCGTCAGCGCAATGCCCGGTGTGGTGGGCGTGGCCGACATCTCGGCCGCGCTCGGCCCCCATGCCGGCGCGGGCGCCGGCATGGCCGTGATCGCGCGCAGCTGGTGGCAGGCCAGGACCGCAGCGGCGGCCTTGCCGGTGCGGTGGAACGAGGGCGCGGGCGCCGGCCTGTCCTCGGAAGCGATCTTCGCCGGCCTTGCCGGCGCCCTCGACAACGCATCCGGTTTCACCTATCACGAGAGCGGCACCCGGGACGTCGCGGGCATCGTGAAAACCGTCGCCGCCGAGTACCGCGCGCCTTTCCTGGCGCATGCGGCGATGGAGCCGGTCAACTGTACCGCCCAGGTGGCGGACGGCAAGGTGCGCCTGTGGGCCTCGACCCAGGTGCCGAGCATCGCCGTCGATGTCGCCGCCAGCGTCGCGGGCGTGGCGCGCGAGGACGTCGGGATCGAGGTGATGCTGCTGGGCGGCGGCTTCGGGCGCCGCCTGGAGGGCGACATGGTGGCGCAGGCGGTGGCCGTGGCGCTTGCCGCCGGCGGCAAGCCGGTGCAGCTGATCTGGACGCGCGAGGACGATACCGGCCACGACGTCTACCGCCCGGCGGCGCTGGCGCGCCTGCGGGCCGGCCTGGGCGCCGACGGCCGCCTGCTGGCCTGGGACAGCAAGTCGGCCGGCGGCGCGATCGGCCACCAGTACTTCCCGCGCAACCTCGGCCTGCCCGGCATCGGGCCGGACAAGACGACCGCCGAGGGCGCGTACGACATGCAGTACGAGGTTGCCAACCAGCGCATCGCCCACGTGATCGTCGACAGCGCGGTGCCGCTCGGCTACTGGCGCTCGGTCGGCCACTCGCACAACGCATTCTTCAAGGAAGCCTTCCTGGACGAGGTCGCGCATGCGGCCGGCCAGGACGGCGTCGCCTACCGGCGCGCGCTGCTGGCCGGGCATCCGCGCCACCTGGCGGTGCTCGATGCGGCAGTCGCCCGGGCGGGCGTGCCGGGCGCGGGGCGTGCGCATGGCGTGGCGCTGCACCAGTCGTTCGGCAGCATCGTCGCCCAAGTGGCCGAGGTGGCGGTCGAGGGCGGCGAGATCCGCGTGCACCGGGTCGTGTGCGCGATCGATTGCGGCATCGTCGTCAATCCGAATATCGTGGCGCAGCAGATGGAGTCGGCGGTCGTGTTTGGCCTGTCGGCGGCACTGGGCGGCGAGATCACGATCAAGGAAGGGCGCGTGCAGCAGTCGAATTTCGGCGATTATCCGTTGCTGCGGTTCGATCGCGCGCCGCAGGTCGAGACGGTGATCGTGCCCAGCGCCGCGCCGCCCGAGGGCGTGGGCGAGCCGGGCGTGCCGCCGGTGGCGCCGGCGGTGGCGGCGGCCTTGTTCAAGTTGACGGGGCAGCGCCTGCGCAGTCTGCCGCTGCGGCTGGCGTAGCCGGCGCCGGCTTCAGGCGCGCGCGGCGTCGCCGCAGGCGCTCAGTGCGCATCCGTCCCGCGCCGCACCGTTCGCGCGAATATGGCCAGCAGCTTCTCCAGCGGCGCCGGCTTCACGAAATGGTGGTCGAAGCCCGCATTGAGCGCCGCCTCGCGGTCCTGCGCACTGCCGTAGCCGGTGACCGCGATGAGCAGCGCGTGCCGGCCCTGCGGGAGCCGGCGCAGGCGCCGTGCCAGTTCCCTGCCGTCCATGCCGGGCAGGCCGATGTCGAGCAGGAAGGCGTCGAAGCCGCCGGTGGCGGCCGCGTCGAGCGCGCGCACCGGATCGTGTTCGACGGCGACGCGGTGGCCGGCGCTGTCGAGGAACATCGCCAGCAGCTGGGCCGCGTCGACATTGTCGTCGACGACCAGCACGCGCAGCGGCGCCGGCTTCGCGTGCGCACCCGACGCCGCCGCGGTCCGCGTGGCGTCGACCGCCGCTGCCTGCGGCAGGCGCGGCAGCACCACCGAGAACTTGCTGCCGCGGCCCAGGCCGTCGCTGTGCACCGAGACGCGCCCGCCATGCAGCTCGACCAGGCTGCGCACGAGCGCCAGGCCGATCCCGAGGCCGCCCTGGGAGCGGTCGGGCGTGCGCTCGGCCTGGGTGAACAGGTCGAACACGCCGGCCTGCACGTCGGGCGTCATGCCGATGCCGTCGTCGATCACGCACAGCACGACCGAGTCGCCGCTGATCTCCATGTGCATTGCGATGCGCCCGTGCTGGGGCGTGTACTTGGCCGCGTTGTTGAGCAGGTTCGACAGTACCTGGACGAGGCGCTTGCGGTCGCCCGCCACCACCGTGTGCCCGGGCGCCAGCTGCACGTCGAGCCGGTGGCCGCGCGCCTCGACCAGCGGGCGCACCTGCTCGACCGCGTCGGCCACCGCGTCCCGGACGTCGACCGGCGCCTTTTCCAGCCGTACCAGTCCGCCCGAGACGCGCGAGACGTCCAGCAAGTCGTCGATCAGGCTGGTGATGTGGGCAACCTGGCGCGTGATGATGGCGCTGGTCTTGCGCACCTTGGCGGCGTCGGGCGTGCCCAGCGAGAGGATCTGGGCGGCCGCGCCGATCGGGGCCAGCGGATTGCGCAGTTCGTGCGCCAGCATGGCCAGGAATTCGTCTTTCCTGCGTCCCTCGAGGCGCAGCTTTTCCTCGGCCTGCTTGCGTTCGCTGATGTCGTAGACGATGCCGGCGATGCGCTCGGCGCCGGCATGCCTGGCGCCGAAGACGACGAGCCAGTGCAGCGTGCCGTCCGGCCAGAAGACGCGGCATTCGGTTTCGAACACCTTGCCGGACGTAAGCGCATCGCCAAATTCGGCGCCGACGCGCTCGCGCTCGTCCGGATGCACATGCGCGAGGAAGCGCGCCAGGCTCCAGTCCGGAACCGGCGCATCGTAGCCGAAGCAGCGGTCGTGCAGCAGCGAGCGGCGCGTGGCGCCGGTGGCCAGGTCGAGTTCCCAGGCGCCCAGCTGCGCCGACTCGAGGATGAAGTGCAGGCGCTCGGCCGTTTCGCGCTGGCGCTCCTGGGCGTCGCGGCGCACCGTGACGTCGCGGAAGAACAGGGCGATGCCGTCGCCGAGGGCCGGGAAGGCGCGCACCTCGAGCCAGCGCACGCCGCCGCCCCCGGTGGGGTGCGGGTACTCGACGATGTCGGCCACCCCGGTCTCCTTGACGCGCCGGCACAGGCGCTCGACCCCGGTGCCGCGCGTCTCGGCAAAGGCGTCCCAGAAACCGGTGCCGAGCACGTCCTCGCCGCGGCGCAGGAGCTTCAGCCCGGCCGCATTCATCTTGACCAGGCGCCAGGCAGGGTCGAGCAGGCCGAAGCCCTCGGCCATGCTGTCGAAGATGGTTTGCGAGGCGTCGCGCTCCGCGCGCAGGGCACGCTGGGCATTGGCCGCGTCGACCGCGGCGCGGGTGCGCTCGGCCATGTCGCGTGCCATGCGCAGCTCCTCGCCCGTCCAGTGGTGCGCCGTCGCGTACTGCAGGTTCAGCACCGCGCGCAGCGTGTCCGCCTCGAACACGGGCACGGTCAGGTGGGCGCCGGCCTGGAAGCGCGCGTCGGCGGCGCAGGCGCCGCCGGCCGCGCCCGCGTCGTCCACCAGCACCGGCCGCCCGGCCAGCAGTTCGGTGCCGATGCCGCGCCCAAACTGGTCCAGCGCCAGGTCGGTGCCGGTCAGGCTCGCCACTTGGGGGTCGCTCCAGTCGCCGCGCACGCCCAGGTTCATCGACGCCGGGTCGACCTCGGTGTAGAGCACGCGCGCCACCCCGAGGCGCCGGCCGAGCACCGCGCTGGCGGTGGCGGCGATGTCCGCGCCCGAGTTCAAGGGGCGCAGGCTGTCGGCCAGTTCGAGCTGGAAGGCCAGCTGGCGCTCGGCGCTTTCCAGTCGCTTGACTTTTTCCTCGACCTCGGCCAGCGCCCGCACCTGGTCGGTGACGTCCGTGCCCTCGACGAACACGCCGCTCACTTCGTGGCCGTCGCCCAGGATCGGCTGGTAGATGAAGTCGAGGAAGCGCTCTTCGAGCTGCCCGCCATGGCGCCGCAACTGCGCCGGCATGGCGTGCGCGACGAAGGCTTCGCCGCTGGCATAGACCCGGTCGAGGAGGTCGTGGAAGCCCTGGCCGGCCAGTTCAGGGACCGCTTCGCGCACGGTCCGGCCGAGGTACTGGCGCTGCCCCATCAGTTCGACGATGGCGTCGTTGACCAGTTCGTAGACATGTTCGGGGCCGCGCAGCACCGCCATGAAGCTCGGCGCCTGCTGGAACAGGGCATTGAGGCGCTCGAGGTCGGCCTGCAGCGTCAGGTTCTGGCGAAACACATGCTCGGCGCGGTCGATCAGGCCGCTGTGTTCGGGCAGGAGATCGCCTTCCCCGGCGCCGCGCGCGGCGCTGCGCATGCGTTCGATCTCGGTGACGTCGATCGGATGCTGCATCACGAATGCGACTTCGCCGGCGGCGTCGAATACCGGGGTGTGGGTAATGCTCCAGTAGCGCGGCTCGAAGCCGCCCGGCGCCTGCGCACACGCGATGTCGAAGCGCAGCAGGGCCATGGTATCGGGCTGGCGGGTACGGATCACGCGCTCGAAGGAGGCGATCGACTGCTTCAGGGTTTCCGGGTCGGTTGGAAATGCATCCCAGGCCCAGCGTCCGACGATGTCCGGTAGTGCGCGCCGGGTCGAGGCCAGGTAGGCGCGGTTGGCGCTGACGATATGGAGTTGCCGGTCGAGGACCAGGTAGGGGTTGGGCGACGCGTCGAACAGCGCGTGGAAGGATGGCTCGGATGGCGGCATGGAGGTGTGGGAAGAGCCGCACGGGCGAGGCGAGGCGCCTCGAATCGCGGACCCGGTGTGGTGTGGTTCATTCTGGCATATCCGGCGCAAATGGCCGTTCCGATTCGTTGCCGCTTGCCGGGAGCAAGCTTTTCCCCCGGATGGGATCGGGGGCTTGTCCGGATGCCGGTCAGCCGGCCTGGCGCAGCAGGGTCTGCAAATTGCAGTCGCGCTGCCAGGCGCGTCTTTCCTCGGTCGAGGCGGCCAGGCGCGCCAGTTCCCCGGGCGCCAGGTCGGCCTGGGACTGCACCAGGCGGTCGGCCAGGCCGGCGTCGGGCAGCATGGGGCCGAAGAAGGCGACGGTGTCGCCGCGCTGCAGCAGCAAGGTTGGGAAATTGTCGACGTCGAGGTCGCCGACGACCTCGGCCTGGTCCTCGATGTCGATCCAGACGAAGGTCTTGTCGGGATGGCGCGCGGCCAGCGCGTCGAAGGCAGCGCGATAGCCGCCGCAGGTGCCGCACCAGGCGGCACACAGGCAGGCGACGACCCAGCGTCCGCCGCCGATGGAAGAAGCGAGCTGGTCGCGATTGCTTGTGTCGAGTGTCAGGCTGTGCATGAGCGGATTCTACCTTGCGGCGCAGGGTTGGGCCAATGCATGGGCCAACGCGTGGCCAGTGCGTGGGCCGACGCGGGCCATGGCAGGGCCCGTGCATGACGGGTTAAAATAGCGCATGCCTATCATCCTCGCCATCGAAACTTCGTCCGAACTTGCCTCTTGCGCGCTGCTGTCCGGAGACGGCGTCATCGCGCGCGAGTCGGGCGGGGTGCGCACCCATTCGCAAGCCGTGCTGCCGATGGTGCAGGAACTGCTGGCCGAGGCGGGCGTGCGCCTGGGCGACGTCGATGCCATCGCCTTCGGCGCCGGGCCCGGTTCTTTCACCGGCGTGCGCACCGCCTGCGGCGTGGCCCAGGGCCTCGCTTTCGGCGCCGGCCTGCCGGTGCTGCCGCTGGTCACCCTCGCGGCCATGGCCGAGGCCTGCCGCGCCCGCAGCGGCGCGACCGAGGTGCTCGCCGTGCTCGACGCGCGCATGAACGAGGTTTACTGGGCGCAGTACCGCTTCGACGGCATCTGGCAGGCCGTGATCGCGCCGGTGCTGTCCGGCCCCGACCAGGTGGCGCCGCTGCCGGCCGAGGGGCTGGCCGCCTGCGGCAACGGCTTTGCCGCCTATCCGGATGCGTTTCTGGGCAAAGCCTTCGCGGCGCGGGCCGATACGGCGGTCGTGCCGCATGCGCGCGAACTGGCGCGCATCGGCGCCGCCGCGCTGGCCGCCGGGCTGGGCCTGCCGGCGGCGCAGGCGCAGCCGCTCTACCTGCGCAACAAGGTGGCCTACACCAGCGCCGAGCGCCAGGTCATCAACGCGGCCAAGGCCGCAGGCAAGGGCGCATGATGCGCGCGTCCGCCACCACCACTGCCGAGCTCGCGCTGGTGCCGATGACGATGGGCGACGTCGACGCCGTCCACGCACTCGAGTGCAGCGTGTTTCCGCAGCCATGGAGCCGGGCCAACTTCAGCGACTCGCTCGCCGCCGGCTACGATGCCTGGCTGCTGCGCGACGCGGCGGGTGAACTGGCGGGCTATTTCGTTTTGATGTATGCGCTCGACGAGGCGCACCTGCTCGACGTGGCCGTGGCCGGCAAGCGCCACGGCACCGGCCTCGGGCGCCGTCTGCTCGACACCCTGTGCGCGCGCGCCAGGCAGATGGGCGCCGAATCGGTGCTGCTGGAGGTGCGGCCGTCGAACGAGCGGGCGCTGGCAGTGTATCGCCGCTTCGGCTTCGCCGAAATCGGCCGCCGCAAGGGCTATTATCCGGCCCACGAAGGCAAGCGCGAGGACGCCATCGTGATGAGGCTCGCATTATGAACCTGGACGAACGCAACGAAGCGTTCCTGGCCGAGATGGGCATCGCGCCGCTATGGCGCCTGCGCAGGCAGCCCGACGGCGCCGCCGTGGAGGCGCCGCCCGCGCCCGGGCCGCGGGCGGCCGAGACGCCGGGCATGCATGCGCCCGGCGTCATCGCGCCGCCGCCGCGCGACCCGGCCTGGGGCGAGATTCCGCGCACCTCGGCGCCGGCGCCCGACCCGTGGACGCCGCCGGCGCCCGCGCCGGTGCAGGAAGAAGAAGCCGACAGTCCCGAGGCCATCGCCGCCATGGACTGGGACGCCCTGCGCGCGGCGATCGCCCGCTGCACGCGCTGCGGCGACTGCGCCGGGCGCGCGCCGGTGCATGGCGCCGGGCCGCAGGCGGCGCGCTGGCTGGTCGCCGCCGGCGCCAGCAGCGCCGCGGACGAAACAGACGGCGTGCCGCTCGCCGGCGACGCCGGCAAGCTGTTCGACAACATGCTGGCCGCCGTCGACTTCGCGCGCGAACGCGACGTGTATGTCACCAATCTCGTCAAATGCCGGCCGCTGTCGGCCAACGGCGGCGACCGCGCGCCTACCGCCGCGGAAGTGGCGGCCTGCCGCCCGTTCCTCGAGCGCGAACTGGCCTTGACCGGGGCCGGCCTGGTACTGACCCTGGGCCAGATCGCCGCCAATGGCCTGCTCGGCAAGGCGCTGCAGGCGCCGCTGGCCGGCGCCCGCGGCGCCACGCACAGCCTGGGCGGGGTGCCGCTGGTGGCGACCCTGCATCCGGGCGAACTGCTACGCCGCGGCGGCGACAAGGCACTGGCCTGGGCCGACCTGTGCCGGGCACGGTCTCTCGATGCGCGACCGGACCGATAGCAGCCAGGCCGCCTTCCACCGCCGCTGGGGCCACTTGCGGCGCGCGCGCGTGCGCGCCCTGGCCTGGCTGCTCGATTCGCCCGACCTGCTCGACGTCGCGGCGCCGCAGTGGCAGGGTCGCATCGCCTCGACCGGGCCGGTGACGCCCGCGGTCGAGCGCTGGCTGCGCCAGCTCGACCAGGACCCGGCGCCGCTCGACGCCGCCCTCGGCCCGCGCGTCTACACGCGCCTGGGCCTGTATGCCGAAAAGCTGATGGCCTTTTATTTCCAGGAGCAGGGACGGCTGGTCGCGCATGGCCTGCAGATCCGCGCCAGCCGCAACGACACCGTCGGCGAATTCGACTTTCTGCTGGAGGCGGGCGCCGACGCGCTCGAACACATCGAGTTCGCGACCAAGTTCTATCTGCTGCAAGGGGTGGAGGCGGGGCAGGAATTCGACGCCCTGGTCGGCCCCAACCTGGCCGACAGCCTGGGCGCGAAGATGCGCAAGATATTCGGGCGCCAGCTGGCGCTGGGCGCGCACCCCGCCGCCCAGCCGCTGCTGCCGCGTCCGGTGACGCTGGCGCGCGCGCTGGTCAAGGGCTGGCTGTTCTACCCGGCCGGCAGCTGGCCGGCCCTGAGCGGCATCGGCGCCGGCCACTGCCGCGGCTTCTGGTGCGCGCTCGGCGAACTCGATGCGTTCGATGCGGACGCCTTCCTGGTCCTGCCCAAGCTGCAATGGCTGGCGCCCTTTCGCGCCGGCCATGCCGAATGGCTGATGAACCGCGCCCAGCTGCATGCCGAGCTGGAAGCACGCTTCGAGACCAATCCGTCGCCGGTCCTGGTGGCCGTGGTGCGCGCCGCGCCGGGCGTGGTGGAAGAAGTCGAACGCGGGTTCATCGTGCCGGACGACTGGCGCGCGCGGGCGCAGGCGAGAACCGCGGAGGAAGGACGTGCCGAGGACGCCAGCCAGAATATTATTTGCTGAAACTTAATATTGTGCAAATATTATTTGCACAAATGTCGGTTAATGCTTGTGTTCGCCAATCAGGGCCAGCGAATCGTGCTGGGCCTGGTTGCGCTGGTGCAGGCGCATGATGAGGAAGGTAATCCCCGCGATCGACAGGCCGAACAGCACGATGATGATGTTCAGGTCCAGGTCCAGCGTGATCATGATCGCGTACATCGCCAGCATGGTCAGGATCGACAGGTTCTCGTTGAAGTTCTGCACCGCGATCGAGTGACCGGCGCTCATGAGCACGTGGCCGCGGTGCTGCAGCAGGGCGTTCATCGGCACCACGAAGAAGCCCGACAGGAAGCCGATCAGGGCCAGCAGCGGGTAGGCGACGATGACGTCGTGGACGAAGACCATGGCGGTCACGACCAGGCCCATGACGATGCCCATCGGGATCACCGTCAACGATTTGCGCAGCGGAATCATGCGCGCGGCGAGCGCCGCGCCGACCGCCACGCCGATCGCGACCACGCCGATCAGGCTGGTTGCCTTGTCGAGCGGCATGCCCAGCGAGCGTTCGGCCCACTTCAGCACGATCAGCTGCAGGGTCGCGCCGGCGCCCCAGAACAGGGTGGTCACGGCCAGCGAGATCTGGCCCAGCTTGTCTTTCCAGAGCGTGGCCGAGCAGTTGGCGAAGTCGGTGATCAGCTTGGCCGGATTGCGTTCCTGGTGCTCGTAGCGGGCGCCGGTTTCCGGGATGCGCAGGTTGAACAGGGCGGCCAGCAGATAAATGACGACCACGACCGCCATCGCCGCTTCGCTGGTGGTGTCGATGCCGGTGTCGACGAAGGGGAAGTCGACGCCCAGGATCAGGGCCGAACCCGCGGTGCTGACCAGGTAGCCGCCCATGACGGTACCGAAGATGATCGACATCACGGTCAAGCCCTCGATCCAGCCGTTGGCGGCGACGAGTTTTTCCGGCGGCAGCAGTTCGGTGAGGATGCCGTATTTGGCCGGCGAATACACGGCCGCGCCGAAGCCGACCACCGCGTACGACAGCAGTGGGTGGACGGTCAGGAACATCAGGCCGCAGCCGAAGACCTTGATCAGGTTGGCGATGAACATGACGCGGCCCTTCGGCAGCGAATCGGCGAACGCGCCGACGAAAGCGGCCAGCAGCACGTAGAACAGCACGAATGAAAGCTTGAGCAAGGGCGTCAGCGACGCCGGCGCATTCATCGACACCAGCACGTCAATGGCTACGAACAGCAGCGCATTGTCTGCCAGCGACGAGAAAAACTGCGCCGCCATGATGGTATAAAAACCACGATTCATTCGAGTGAGTCAGAAAACAAGTGTGGGTTGCTTTATACCATGAAAGAACCCCAGGCCAAAGAAACGGA
This sequence comes from Massilia jejuensis, assembly GCF_042656795.1. Taxonomy (NCBI): domain Bacteria; kingdom Pseudomonadati; phylum Pseudomonadota; class Betaproteobacteria; order Burkholderiales; family Oxalobacteraceae; genus Massilia; species Massilia jejuensis. Next base: position 119,960 of record NZ_JBHSMS010000028.1, read on the forward strand.
CGGGCACGCAGCTGGTCGGTCCGGTAAAATAAGGGCTTCGCTTAACCGCCTCCTTCGCCGATCCCATGCCACGCCCGCTTTGCGCCACCATCCATCTCGATTCGATGCAGCACAACCTCGCGCGCGCGCGCGCCTGCGCGCCGCAGGCGCGCGTCTGGGCGGTCGTCAAGGCCAATGCGTATGGCCATGGGCTCGAGCGCGGCGTGAAAGGTTTCATGGGCGCCGATGGACTGGCCCTGATCGAGACCGAGAACGCGCTGCGCCTGCGCGAACTGGGCTGGGCCAAGCCGATCCTGCTGCTGGAGGGAATCTTCGACGCGAGCGACGTCCCGCTGCTGGCTGAACACAATATCAACAGCACGGTCCACTCGATCGAGCAGATCAGGATGCTGGAATACACGCAGCTGTACCGCCCGATCGACGTGCACCTGAAGATGAATACCGGGATGAACCGGCTCGGCTTCAAGCCCGCCGATTACGCGGCCGCCTACAAGCGCCTGCGCGCCATTCCCGGCATTCGCAACATCACGCTGATGACCCACTTCGCCAACGCCGACGAACTCGAACACCCGCGCCTCTCCATCGCCGGCCAGGTGCAGCGCTTCGTCGAAGGCGCGGCCGGCCTCGAGGGCGAGCGCAGCCTGTCCAATTCGGGCGGCGTGCTGCACCAGGCGGACCTGCAGGCGCAGCTGCAGAACGACTGGGTCCGCCCGGGCGTCATGCTGTACGGCGGCACGCCCGGCGGCGGGCGCACCGCCCGCGACTACGGCCTGCGCCCGACGATGACGCTGAGCTCCGAGATCATCGCGATCCAGGACCTGGTGGCCGGCGACACGGTCGGTTACGGCAGCCGCTTCGAGGCGCCGGGCCGGATGCAGGTGGGCGTCGTGGCCTGCGGCTACGCCGACGGCTACCCCCGCCACGCGCCGCACGGCACGCCGGTGATCGTCGACGGCGTGCGCACCACGGTGGTGGGGCGCGTCTCGATGGACATGATGACGGTCGACCTCACCCCGGTCAGCAATCCCCGGGTCGGCAGCCAGGTCACGCTCTGGGGCGACGGCTTGCCGATCGACGAGGTGGCCGGCATGGCCGGCACCATCGGTTATGAGTTGATGTGCGCGCTTGCCGCGCGCGTGCGCGTCACGGAAGGACGGTTAGGTACCCATGGCTAAGGCAAAGACCCAGTTCGTCTGCAGCGAATGCGGCAGCGTGTCGAGCCGCTGGACCGGCCAGTGCGCCGACTGCAAGGCCTGGAACACGATGGTCGAGACGCTGCCCGAGAGCGCCGGCGTGAACCGCATGTCGCAGGCGGTCAATTACAAGGCGCTCGCGCAGACCGCGCCGGTGCTGTCGCTGGCCGACATCGAGGCGGTCGACGTGCCGCGCTTCGGCACCGGCATCGAGGAATTCGACCGCGTGCTCGGCGGCGGCCTGGTGGCCGGCGGCGTGGTGCTGATCGGCGGCGACCCCGGCATCGGCAAGTCGACCCTGCTGCTGCAGGCGCTGGCCAACCTGGCCGCCACCCGCAGTACCTTGTATGTGAGCGGCGAGGAATCGGGCGCCCAGATCGCGCTGCGCGCGCGCCGCCTGCAGGTCGAGGCCAAGGACCTCAAGCTGCAGGCCGAGATCCAGCTCGAGCGCATTCTCGGCACCCTGGCCGACCTCAAGCCCGAAGTGGCGGTGATCGACTCGATCCAGACCCTGTATTCGGACGCGCTGACGGCGGCTCCCGGTTCGGTGTCCCAGGTGCGCGAGTGCGCGGCGCAGCTGACGCGCGTGGCCAAGCAGACCGGCGTGACCATCATCCTGGTCGGGCACGTGACGAAGGAGGGCGCGCTGGCCGGTCCGCGCGTGCTGGAACATATCGTCGACACGGTGCTGTATTTCGAGGGCGATCCGCAGTCGAGCTTTCGCCTGGTGCGCGCGATCAAGAACCGCTTCGGCGCGGTGAACGAGCTGGGCGTGTTCGCGATGACCGAGAAGGGGCTGAAAGGGGTGTCCAACCCATCGGCCCTGTTCCTGTCGCAGCACGACAGCCAGGTGCCGGGTTCCTGCGTGATGGTGACCCAGGAGGGGACCCGGCCCTTGCTGGTCGAGATCCAGGCGCTGGTCGACGCCAGCCACCTGCCGAACGCGCGCCGCCTGTCGGTGGGACTGGAGCAGAACCGCCTGGCGATGCTGCTGGCGGTGCTGCACCGCCATGCGGGAATCGCGGCGTTCGACCAGGACGTGTTCATCAATGCGGTGGGCGGCGTGAAGATCGCCGAACCGGCGGCCGACCTTGCCGTGCTCCTGGCAATCAATTCGTCGATGCGCAACAAGGCGCTGCCGCGCGGCCTGGTGGTGTTCGGCGAAGTGGGCCTGGCCGGCGAGATCCGCCCGGCGCCGCGCGGCCAGGAACGCCTCAAGGAAGCGGCCAAGCTCGGCTTTTCGGTCGCGCTGATCCCGAAGGGAAACATGCCTAAGCAGAAGATCGAGGGCATGAACATCATCGGGGTCGAGCGCATCGACCAGGCGTTCACCAAGCTGCGGGAACTCGACTGAGTACCCGCCCAACATGCACATGCATTTCCGGTCGAGCACTTCGGCGCCTGCCGGTGAGGTATTGCACGCTGGCAATGGCGAATGCAGGCCGGACCCTGGTTGCGCGGCCCGGAACCCGGCGCGCCGGCGGCGCTGCCGCCCTTGCCGGCAACGGCAGCGGCCAAACCAAAGCGGCGAGTGCCCATCGAGCCTCGCCGCTGTTGACTTGGTCCCGCAAGCGGGTTGGACGCTATTCGTGATAGCGGTCGTGCAGGGGTTCCGAACTGCCACCGATCTCCTGGAAGATTTCATAGGCGATCAGGCCGACGATGCCCGATAAAATAGCAAATACAAACATGTTAAACATAGCTGCAAAACGCTCTTCAGCATCCCCTCCATGCAATAATTACCCTTTGAGCATAGCAGCCGCGATTGTATTTGCAAGAGCGGCGCCCGCTTAAATTTGCCGATCGTTCCCGCCACGCTGCGTGCGGCGGCGCCCGCCGGCCTGGCCGAAAGGCCTGCCGGCAACCCGGTTTCCCGCCGACCCCGCTATCCCTGGTGCATCAATCGTGTGACGGCCATTGCGGGAACGCGGCACTATGGCGCCGGTATCCCATATGCAGCGGCAACCGGTGTCACATGCTTGTGACAGGCCTGACGCCCCGTGTCATCGATTCGATGACACGATGTGCGCACCTGTCATCGCATCGATGACACCGGCGTTTTGCGATGTCATCAACTTGTCATATTCGGCCGCTAGACTGCGCAGCCATACCGGGGCGCACTCTGCGCCTTCACATAAAGGAAATTGATATGCGTATGAAGCCCTTGCTCGTTTCGATCGTCCTCGCCGCCACCACCTTCGCCGCGGCCGGTGCCAAGGCCGTGAACCTCACCGGCGCCGGCGCCACCTTCCCGTATCCGATCTACGCCAAGTGGGCGGAAATGTACAAGGCGGCCAGCGGCAACGGCCTGAACTACCAATCGGTCGGTTCCGGGGCCGGCATCAAGCAGATCAAGGCCAGAACGGTCGACTTCGGCGCCTCGGACATGCCGCTGCCCGCCAATGAATTGACCGCGGCTGGCCTGTTCCAGTTCCCGGCCGTGATGGGCGGCGTGGTGCCGGTGCTGAACCTGCCGGGCGTGACGCCGGGCCAGGTCAAGCTGAGCGGCGCTGTGCTGGCCGATATTTTCCTGGGCAAGATCACCAAGTGGAATGCGCAGCCGATCGCCGCGCTCAATCCCGGCGTGAAATTGCCGGCTGAAGACATCACCGTCGTGCACCGCGCCGACAGCTCGGGCACCACCTTCCTGTTCACCGATTACCTGTCGAAGGTCAATCCCGACTGGAAGCTGAAGGTCGGCGCCGGCACCGCCGTGAAGTGGGCGACGGGCGTGGGCGGCAAGGGCAACGAGGGCGTGGCCGCCAACGTGCAGCGCATCAAGGGCGGCATCGGCTATGTCGAGTGGGCCTATGCCAAGAAGAACCGCATGGCGCATACCCAGCTGCAAAACCGCGACGGCGCCTGGCTGCAGCCGGACGATGAAGCCTTCAAGGCCGCCGCCGCCAGCGCCGACTGGGCCAAGGCGCCGGGCTTCGCCGTGGTGCTGACCGACCAGCCGGGCAAGGCCAGCTGGCCGATCACGGGTGCCTCCTATATCCTGGTGCACAAGGCCCAGGCCAACGCCGCCAAGGGCAAGGAAGTGCTGAAGTTCTTCGACTGGGCCTACAAGAACGGCGACGCCGCCGCCGCCGAGCTGGACTATGTGCCGATGCCCGACGCCGTGACCAAGCTGGTGCAGGACGCCTGGAAAGCGAACATCAAGGACGGTGCCGGCAAGGCCATCTGGTAAGGATTGACGCCGCCGCGGCCCTGGCCGCGGCGGCTCTCGCAGCAAACTCGATAAGAACACAACATGAGCGCACACCCTTCCGTCGCCATCGACAAGCCGGCCGCCAACGACGCCGGCATGATCGATCTCCAGCAGGCCGCCCTGCGCAAGACGATGCGCAACCAGCGCATCCAGGACTTCCTTTTCCATAAAGTGACCTTGCTGTTCGCCGCCAGCGTGCTGCTGGCCCTGGTGGGCATCATCGTCTCGCTGGCCATCGGCGCGGCGCCCGCCTTCAAGGAATTCGGGGCCGGCTTCATCACCGCCGTCGAGTGGGACCCGGTCGACGACAAGTTCGGCGCCCTGATCGCGATCTGGGGCACGCTGGCGACCTCGCTCATCGCGCTGCTGGTCGCTTTCCCGATCAGCTTCGGCATCGCGCTCTTCCTCACTGAAATCTGTCCGGCCTGGCTGCGCCGCCCGATGGGTACCGCGGTCGAGCTGCTGGCCGGCGTGCCCTCGATCATCTACGGCATGTGGGGCCTGTTCGTGTTCGCGCCGCTGTTCGCCGATCATGTCCAGCCCGTGCTGAAAGAGACGATCGGCCAGCTGCCCGTGATCGGCCAGCTGTTCCAGGGTCCGACCATGGGCATCGGCATCCTGACCGCCGGCCTGATCCTGGCCGTGATGATCATTCCCTTCATTTCGTCCGTGATGCGCGACGTGTTCGAGATCGTCCCCGCGGTGCTGAAGGAGTCCGCCTACGGCCTCGGCTGCACCAAGTGGGAAGTGGTGCGCAAGATCGTGCTGCCGTATACCCGCAACGGCGTGGTCGGCGGCGTGATGCTGGGCCTGGGCCGGGCGCTGGGCGAGACGATGGCGGTGACCTTCGTGATCGGCAACGCCCACGAGCTGTCGGCCTCGCTCTTCATGCCCGGCAATTCGATTTCCTCGACCCTGGCCAACGAATTCGCCGAGGCGGCATCGCCCCTGCACGTGTCCTCGCTGTTCGCGCTGGCACTGATCCTGTTCGGTATTACCTTTGTCGTGCTGTCGGCGGCGAAACTGATGTTGGCGGGCATGTCTCGCAAGGAAGGCACGAAATGAACGTCACCAATCCTGTCTACCGCAAGCGCCTGCTGGCGCACCGCGTCGGGATCGTGCTGTCGGTGATCGCGATGGGCATCGGCCTGGCCTTTCTTGCCTGGATCCTGTGGACCCTGCTGGTCAACGGCTTCGGCGCGCTGGCGCCCTCGCTGTTCACCGGCGACACCCCGGCGCCGGGCGGCGAGGGCGGCGGCCTGCGCAATGCCATCGTCGGCAGCCTGATGATGGTCGGCCTGTCGACCCTGGTCAGCACCCCGATCGGCATCCTGGCCGGCATCTACCTGGCCGAATACGGCGACACCAACCGCTTCGGCCAGGTGACCCGTTTCGTCACCGACATCATGCTGTCGGCCCCGTCGATCGTGATCGGCCTGTTCGTGTACGCCCTGTACGTGGCCAAGGTCCAGCATTTCTCGGGCTATGCCGGCACCATCGCGCTGACCCTGATCGCGGTGCCGGTCGTGGTGCGCACCACCGACAACATGCTGCGCCTGGTGCCCAACAGCCTGCTGGAAGCGGCCTTTGCCCTGGGCGCGCCGCGCTGGAAAGTGGCGACCCTGGTGCGCCTGCGCGCCGTCAAGGCCGGCATCATCACCGGCGTGCTGCTGGCCCTGGCCCGCATCTCCGGCGAGACCGCGCCGCTGCTGTTCACCGCGCTCAACAACCAGTTCTTCAGCGCCGACATGAACGCGCCGCTGGCGAACCTGCCGGTCGTGATCTACACCTATGCGATGAGCCCGTACGACGACTGGCGCTCGCTGGCCTGGGGCGGGGCGCTGCTGGTGACCTTCACCGTGCTGTTCCTGAACATCCTGTCGCGGACCGTCTTCACCCAGAAGACCCCACGTTAATCTATCCTGACAACTATGACTCAAGCTATGGCAACCCAGATCCCGGCGGCGAACGAAGCGAAGACGAAGACGCTCGAGATTTCCGGCCTGAATTTCTTCTACGGCAAGACGCAAAGCCTGAAGAACGTCTCGCTCGACGTCCACGAAAAGCAGGTGACGGCCTTCATCGGCCCGTCGGGCTGCGGCAAGTCGACCCTGCTGCGCACCCTGAACCGCATGTACGACCTGTACCCGGGCCAGCGCGCCGAAGGCTCGATCATGTACCGCGGCCGCAATATCCTCGAGCCGGGCGTGGACGTGAACATGCTGCGCGCCAAGATCGGCATGGTGTTCCAGAAGCCGACGCCCTTCCCGATGTCGATCTACGACAATATCGCCTTCGGCGTGCGCCTGTATGAAAACCTCTCGAAAGGCGAGATGGACGAGCGCGTCGAGTGGGCGCTGAAGAAGGCGGCGCTGTGGGAAGAAGCGAAGGACAAGCTCACCAAGAGCGGCCTGTCGCTGTCGGGCGGCCAGCAGCAGCGCCTGTGCATCGCGCGCGGCGTGGCGGTCAAGCCGGACGTGCTGCTGCTCGATGAGCCGACCTCGGCGCTGGACCCGATCTCGACGGCCAAGATCGAGGAACTGATCAGCGAACTGAAGCAGGATTACACGATCACGATCGTGACCCACAACATGCAGCAGGCGGCGCGCTGCTCGGATTACACTGCGTACATGTACCTGGGTGAGCTGGTGGAGTTCGGCGAGACCGACCAGCTGTTCATGAACCCGGCCCGCAAGGAGACGCAAGACTACATCACCGGGCGTTTCGGTTAGAGAATACAGAACCGGATCACGACATCCGGCACAGTGCATCGAAGTCCTGAAAACGACAACATTTTGGAGAGCGGCATGATTGGCGAGCATTCATCGAAACAGTACGACCAGGAGCTGGAAGCGATCCGGTCCAAGGTCTTGCTGATGGGCGGCATGGTGGAAACGCAGTTCGAGCAGGCGCTGAACTGCTTCCGGGTCGGCGACATCGCCCAGGCCGATAAAGTGATGGCGGACGACCACGCCGTCAACCAGCTCGAAGTGCAGCTCGACGATGCGTGCAGCCACCTGATCGTCAAGCGCCAGCCGGCCGCCAACGACCTGCGCACCATCATGGCCACGATCAAGGTCATCACCGACCTCGAGCGCATCGGCGACGAGTCGAGCAAGATCGCGCGCACCGCGAAAAGCCTGCACGAGCGCGGCGCCACCAGCTTCGCCCACTACGACATGATCCGCGCCATCGGCAAGAACACGTCCGACCTGCTGCACGATGCGCTCGACGCCTTTGCCCGCCTCGACGGCAAGCAGGCGATGCAGATCATCGCCGGCGACGAGATCATCGACCACGAGTTCCGCACCATCCTGCGCAACCTGATCACCTTCATGATGGAAGACCCGCGCACGATCTCGTCGGCGCTCGACACGCTGTGGGTGGCCAAGGCCATCGAGCGCATCGGCGACCATGCCAAGAACATCGCCGAATACGTGATCTACGTGGTCGAGGGACGCGACATCCGCCATGGCGGCCACAGCAGGCCCGCCTCCCAGGAAGGCTAGCCAATGGGCAACACGAACGTACTGCTGGTCGAAGACGAGCCGGCGATCGTTGAACTGGTGAGCTATTCGCTGCGCGAGGCCGGCTGGTCGATCTCCTCGGTCGGCACCACGAGCGCGGCCTGGGACAGCATCCGCAACGGCAAGCCCGACCTGATGCTGCTCGACTGGATGCTGCCCGACCAGAGCGGCCTGCGCCTCCTGGCCCGGCTGCGCGCGGACCGCGATTTCCAGGACATCCCGGTCATCATGCTGACCGCGAAAAGCATGGAAGAAGACAAGCTCGCCGGCCTGAACTCGGGCGCCGACGACTACGTCACGAAACCCTTCTCGCCGCGCGAACTGCTGGCCCGGGCGCGCGCGCTGCTGCGCCGCAAGAGCCCGCACCTGGCCGAGGCGCCGCTGCGTGCCGCCAATGTGGTGCTCGACCCGAGCAGCTGCACGGTGACGATCGACGGGCAGGGCACCGACATCGGCAACGCCGAATACAAGCTGCTCAAGTTCCTGCTGGCCCACCGCGAGCGCGTTTTTTCGCGCGCCCAGCTGCTCGACAAGGTCTGGGGCGACCATGCCGTGATCGAGGAACGTACGGTCGACGTTCACGTGCTGCGCCTGCGCAAGGCCCTGAAGGGCGCCGAAGGCCTGATCCGCACGGTGCGCAGCGTCGGCTATATGCTGTCGGAAAAATAATCCACGCCGAGGTTCGATGAATCCCAAACTGCTGTTCTGGGTGCCGGCGCTGCTGCGCCTGGCCACCGTGTTCGTCGCCGGCGCCGTGCTCTGGTGGCTGGCCGGGCCGATTGCCGGCCTGGCGCTGGCGCTGGCGGGCGCCATCGTGGCGCTGTTCGTCCAGCTTTCCTACCTGCGCCAGCTGGGCGAATGGCTGAACGACCCGCAATCGGGCCGCCTGCCCGACGGCTGGGGCGCCTGGACCGACGTCTTCGCACGCCTGTACCGGATGCGCCGCGATGACGAGCGCAACCAGAAGGAGCTGGCCGAATGGCTGGCGCGCTTTCGCCAGGCCATGCACCTGCTGCCCGAAGGCGTGGCGATCATGGACGACGTGCTGTTTCTGGAATGGTGCAATCCGGCGGCCGAGCGCCACCTGGGCCTGACGATCGAGCGCGACAAGGGCCTGCGCGTGACGAACCTGGTGCGCCATCCCGACTTCATCGACTACATCATCCTCGGGCGCTACGAGCAACCGCTGACGCTGTCGCTGCGCGGCCGCAAGATCGAATGCCGCATCATCCCCTTCGAGAACAGGCGCCAGATCCTGGTGACCCACGACGCCACCGATACCGAGCGCGTGGAAGCGATGCGGCGCGACTTCATCGCCAACGCCTCGCACGAACTGCGCACGCCGCTGACTGTGATCGTCGGCTTCCTCGAGATCGCCCTGTCCGACCCCGGACTCGACGGCGCCACCCGCACCGCGCACCTGACACTGATGACCGAGCAGGCCGAGCGCATGCAGCGCCTGATCGGCGACATGCTGCAGCTGTCGCGCCTGGAGTCCGATGAGTTCCCGCTGCGACGCGAGCGCGTGGACGTCGCAGCGCTGGTCGAGTCGGTCGCGGCCGAGGCGCGCGCGCTCTCCGGCGGCAAGCACGAGATCGCAGTGGAGGTCGACGGCCCCGATGTCATGGGCAGCATGGAAGAACTGCGCAGCGCCTTCGCCAACCTGGCCTCGAACGCGGTGCGCTATTCGCCGCAGGGCGGCAAGATTGCGCTGTCCTGGCGCCGCGGCGCGGACGACCTGCAGTTTTCGGTGACCGATCGCGGCATCGGCATCGATCCCCAGCACATCTCGCGCCTGACGGAGCGCTTCTACCGCGTCGACAAGAGCCGCTCGCGCGAGACGCAGGGCACGGGCCTGGGGCTGGCGATCGTCAAGCACGTGCTGCTGCGCCACGGCGGACGCCTGAAGATCAGCTCGACGCCGGGGCAGGGGAGTACGTTCACGGCCTCGTTGCCGAATACCTCGCTGCCGGGATAATTGGGGCGGCCCGGGGGGAGCGCCCCGGCCACGGACGGCGCCATCGGCGCGACCTCATCCAATCGGCATCATTGCGCGGTACAATCGCGCATTGCTTTTCTCGACTTCCTCCATGCTTTCTCGCCGCATCTCCCTCATCGCCCTCGGCGCCGTGCTCCTGGCCAGCTGCGGCAGCACGCCGCCGGCGCCGGCGCCGGCCGCGCTGCGGGCGCCCGCCGCGCCACCGGCGCCACCCAGGAAAATCAAGATCGGCCTCGCCCTCGGCGGCGGCGCCGCGCGCGGCTTCGCCCATATCGGCGTGATCAAGGCCCTCGAAGCGCAAGGCATTCACGCCGACATCGTGGTCGGCACCAGCGCCGGCTCGGTGGTCGGCGCCCTGTACGCCTCGGGCTATAGCGGCTTTGCGCTGCAGAAGATTGCGCTGGACATGGACGAGGCGACCATTTCGGACTGGGCGATGCCGCTGTTTTCCAGTTCCACGGGCCTGCTCAAGGGCGAGGCGCTGCAGAACTACGTGAACAAGGCGGTCAACCACTTGCCGATGGAAAAGTTGAAGAAACGCTTCGGCGCCGTCGTCACCGACCTCAAGACCGGGGAAGCGGTCATGTTCGACAAGGGCAATACCGGCATGGCCGTGCGCGCCTCGTCCGCCGTGCCGAGTGTGTTCCAGCCGGTCAAGATCGGCGCCAGGACCTATGTCGACGGCGGCCTGGTGGCACCGGTGCCGGTCAAGTTCACGCGCGAGAACATGGGCGCGGACTTCGTCATCGCGGTCAACATTTCGACCCAGGCCGACACCCAGGCCACGGCCAGCTCGGTCGATGTGCTGATGCAGACCTTCAGCATCATGGGCCAGCGCCTGAACCATTTCGAGCTGAAGGAAGCCGACGTCGTCATCGCCCCCGCACTGGGCAAGATGGGCAGCGCCGACTTCACCGGCCGCAACCTGGCGATCCTCGCCGGCGAGCAGGCGGCCGCGGCGGTGATGCCGCAACTGAAAGCCAAGCTCGCAGCAAAGCAACGACCATAACAACCAACTGGAGAATCCATGAAGACCAAACCGATGCTGACCCTGGACGACGTCAAGCGCATTGCCGCCGGCGCCGAAGCCGAAGCGCTGGCCAACAACTGGGCCGTGACCTTTGCCGTGGTGGATGACGGCGGCCACCTGCTGTGGCTGCAGCGCCTGGATGGCGCGCCGCCCGTCTCGGCCCACATCGCGCCCGCCAAGGCGCACACCGCCGCCCTTGGACGCCGCGAATCGAAGGCCTACGAAGACGTCATCAACGGCGGACGCGTCTCCTTCCTGTCGGCGCCGCAGATCCAGGGCATGCTCGAGGGCGGCGTGCCGATCGTCGTCGAAGGCCAGGTCGTCGGCGCGGTCGGGGTCTCGGGCGTGAAATCGAACGAGGATGCGCAGATCGCCAAGGCGGGCATCGCGGCCTTGAGCGTAAGGCCGTAATCGGGCTGGCGGTGCCGCGCACGGGCGCCGCCGCTTCGATCGAAAGGCGGAAAATCGCTGCTCATCTGTCAGTAAAATCCCCTATTTCGGCGCTGTTCATTCCGACGGCACATTGCCGAAGCAGTCGATCCGCGCTATAATTTGGGGGTTTAGCCATTCACTTACTTGCCGTAGCGCCGACCCTCCATTCCTCATTCAAAACGACCTCCAAGCCTCCGGCGCGCCGCATGACGCCTGTAGATTTTGGATGCCGGTCTGACGTGGCGCAGCTACGGTAACTTTATTGGGAGTTACCCTTGCCGCCATTTTTTTCTGGCCCTGCCGTCCCGGCCATCCTGGCCCTCGCAGACGGAACGATTTTCCGAGGTGTGTCCATCGGTGCCGCCGGCCACACGACCGGTGAAGTGGTGTTCAACACCAGCATCACGGGCTATCAGGAGATCCTCACCGACCCCAGCTACTCGCGTCAGATCGTCACGCTGACGTACCCGCACATCGGCAACTACGGCGTCAACGCCGCCGACGTCGAAGCGGGCAAGGTCCACGCCGCAGGCCTGATCATCCGCGACCTGCCGCTGATGGCGTCGAACTTCCGTTCGACCCAGTCGCTGTCCGACTATCTGAAGGCCGAGGGCGTCGTCGCGATCGCCAACATCGATACCCGCAAGCTGACCCGCCTGCTGCGCGAGAAGGGCGCCCAGGCCGGCGCCATCGTCACCGGCACCCAGGGCAACCAGCCGAACGAAGCGCAGGCGCTGGAACTGGCACGCTCGTTCCCGGGCCTGGCGGGCATGGACCTGGCCAAGGTCGTATCGGTGAAGGAGCCGTACGTCTTCACCGAGACCGAGTGGAAGCTCGGTTCCGGCTTCGGCAAGCAGGACAATCCCCGATACCACGTCGTCGCCTTCGACTACGGCGTCAAGCGCAATATCCTGCGCATGCTCGCCGAACGCGGCTGCAAGGTCACCGTGCTGCCGGCGCAATCGACCGCGGCCGATGCGATGGCTCTGAACCCGGACGGCATCTTTCTGGCCAACGGCCCGGGCGACCCGGAGCCGTGCGACTACGCGATCAAGGCCACGGCCGAACTGATCGAGCGCGGCATCCCGACCTTCGGCATCTGCCTCGGGCACCAGATCATGGCGCTCGCCTCCGGCGCCAAGACGCTGAAGATGAAGTTCGGCCACCACGGCGCGAACCATCCGGTGCAGGACCTGGACTCGAAGAAGGTGCTGATCACGTCGCAGAACCACGGCTTCGCGGTCGACCCGCAGACGCTGCCGGCCAACTGCCGCGTCACCCACGTCTCGCTGTTCGACGGTTCGCTGCAGGGCTTTGCCCGCACCGACAAGCCGGCCTTCTGCTTCCAGGGCCACCCGGAAGCCTCGCCCGGCCCGACCGACGTCGCTTACCTGTTCGACCGCTTCATCAGCCTGATGCAGGCCGAGGGTGGACGCGTCAATGCAAATAAAGAAATGCAGGAGAAGTAAATGCCCAAGCGTAGTGATATCAAAAGCATCCTGATCATCGGCGCCGGTCCGATCATCATCGGCCAGGCGGCCGAGTTCGACTATTCCGGCGCCCAGGCCTGCAAGGCCCTGCGCGACGAAGGTTACAAAGTCATCCTGGTCAACAGCAATCCGGCGACGATCATGACCGACCCCGAAATGGCCGACGTCACCTATATCGAGCCGATTACCTGGAAGGTCGTCGAGAGCATCATCGAGAAAGAGCGTCCCGACGCCATCCTGCCGACGATGGGCGGCCAGACGGCGCTCAACTGCGCGCTCGACCTGCACCACCATGGCGTGCTGGAAAAATACAAGGTCGAGCTGATCGGCGCCTCGCCGGAAGCGATCGACAAGGCCGAGGACCGCTCCAAGTTCAAGGAAGCGATGACCAGGATCGGCCTGGGCTCGGCGCGTTCGGGCGTGGCGCACACGCTCGACGAGGCACGCACCGTCCAGCGCGAACTGGGCTTCCCGACCATCATCCGGCCATCGTTCACGATGGGCGGTTCGGGCGGCGGCATCGCCTACAACGAGGAAGAATTCGAGACCATCTGCAAGCGCGGCCTGGAAGCCTCGCCGACGTCGGAACTCCTGATCGAAGAGTCGCTGCTGGGCTGGAAAGAGTACGAGATGGAAGTCGTGCGCGACAAGGCCGACAACTGCATCATCATCTGCTCGATCGAGAACCTCGACCCGATGGGCGTGCATACCGGCGACTCGATCACGGTCGCGCCGGCGCAGACCCTGACGGACAAGGAATACCAGATCATGCGCAACGCGTCGATCGCGGTGCTGCGCGAAATCGGCGTCGACACCGGCGGCTCGAACGTGCAGTTTGCGATCAACCCGCAGGACGGGCGCATGATCGTCATCGAGATGAACCCGCGCGTGTCGCGTTCCTCCGCGCTGGCGTCGAAGGCGACCGGCTTCCCGATCGCGAAAGTGGCGGCGAAACTCGCGGTCGGCTTCACGCTCGATGAATTGCGCAACGAGATCACCGGCGGCGCGACCCCGGCCAGTTTCGAGCCGTCGATCGACTACGTCGTCACCAAGATCCCGCGCTTCGCCTTCGAGAAATTCCCGACGGCGGACAAGCACCTGACCACGCAGATGAAGTCGGTCGGCGAAGTCATGGCCATGGGCCGCACCTTCCAGGAGTCGTTCCAGAAAGCCCTGCGCGGCCTGGAAGTGGGCGTCGACGGCCTGAACGAAAAGACGCGCGACCGCGAAGTCATCGAGGAAGAGCTCGGCGAGCCGGGTCCGGAACGCATCTGGTACGTGGGCGACGCCTTCGCCCAGGGCTTTACCCTGGAAGAAGTGCACGCGCTGACCAGGATCGATCCGTGGTTCCTCATCCAGATCAAGGAAATCGTCGACATCGAGCTCTGGCTCGACAACCAGACGCTCGAATCGCTCGACAAGCCGACGCTCTACAAGTTGAAGCAGAAGGGCTTCTCCGACGCGCGCATGGCCTTCCTGATGCACACCACGCAGGCCGCGGTGCGCGAGCGTCGCCACGCGCTGGGTATCCGTCCGGTCTACAAGCGCGTCGACACCTGCGCCGCCGAGTTCTCGACCGACACCGCCTACATGTATTCGACCTACGACGAGGAATGCGAGGCCGCGCCGACCGACAAGAAGAAGATCATGGTGCTGGGCGGCGGTCCGAACCGCATCGGCCAGGGCATCGAGTTCGACTACTGCTGCGTGCACGCGGCCCTCGCCATGCGCGAAGACGGCTACGAGACCATCATGGTCAACTGCAATCCCGAAACCGTGTCGACCGACTACGATACCTCGGACCGCCTGTATTTCGAATCGCTGACGCTGGAAGACGTGCTCGAGATCGTCGACCTGGAAAAGCCGGTGGGCGTGATCGTCCAGTACGGCGGCCAGACCCCGCTCAAGCTCGCGCTGGACCTGGAGGCGAACGGCGTCCCGATCGTCGGCACGTCGCCCGACATGATCGACGCGGCCGAAGACCGCGAGCGCTTCCAGCAGTTGCTGCAGCAGCTCGGCCTGCGCCAGCCGCCGAACCGTACCGCGCGCACCGAGACCGAAGCGCTGGCCCTGGCCGCCGAAATCGGCTACCCGCTGGTGGTGCGTCCTTCCTACGTGCTGGGCGGACGCGCGATGGAAATCGTCCACGAGCAGCGCGACCTCGAACGCTACATGCGCGAAGCGGTCAAGGTTTCGCACGATTCGCCGGTGCTGCTGGACCGCTTCCTGAACGACGCCATCGAAGTCGACGTCGACTGCATCTCGGACGGCGAGACCACCTTTATCGGCGGCGTGATGGAGCACATCGAGCAGGCCGGCGTGCACTCGGGCGACTCGGCCTGTTCGCTGCCGCCGTATTCGCTGTCGACCGAGACCATCGACGAACTGAAACGCCAGACCGCGTTGATGGCCAAGGGCCTGAACGTGGTGGGCCTGATGAACGTGCAGTTCGCGATCCAGCAGCAGGAAGTCGGCGGCCGGACGATCGACACGGTGTTCGTGCTGGAAGTGAACCCGCGCGCCTCGCGCACGGTGCCGTTCGTATCCAAGGCGACCGGCATCCAGCTGGCCAAGGTGGCCGCGCGCTGCATGGTCGGCCAGAGCCTGGCCTCGCAGGGCATCACGAAGGAGGTGACGCCGCCGTTCTACAGCGTCAAGGAAGCCGTGTTCCCGTTCGTCAAATTCCCCGGCGTCGATACCATCCTCGGGCCGGAAATGAAGTCGACCGGCGAAGTGATGGGCGTGGGCCTGACCTTCGGCGAAGCCTTCGTCAAGTCGCAGATCGGCGCCGGCATCAAGCTGCCGTCCTCGGGCCGCGTGTTCCTGTCGGTGAAGGCCTCGGACAAGCCGCGCGCGGTGCAGGTGGCGCGCGACCTGGTGGCGATGGGCTTCACGCTGGCGGCGACCAAGGGTACGGCGGCGGTGATCGCCGCCGCCGGCCTGCCGGTGCTGGCGGTGAACAAGGTGATCGAGGGCCGTCCGCACGTGGTCGACATGATCAAGAACCACGAGATCGAGATGGTCATCAACACGGTCGAGGAAAAGCGCAGCGCGATCGTCGACTCGCGCGCGATCCGTACCTCGGCCTTGCTGGCGCGCGTCGTGACCTACACGACGATCGCCGGCGCCGAGGCGGCGATCCAGGGCATGCGTCACATGGACGCGATTCAGGTCTACGATTTACAAGGCCTGCATAAAACCTTAAACTAAGCGCAGCATCAGGCATCAAGCAGTACCCGTAAAACCACAGAGCTCGCGCGGCTTGTCCGTGCGCCTCTGTGGTTTTCGCTTGGTACGTCCACGAATTCTACAAGTCGAGATTTATGAACACTACCACCGTACCACTGACCAAATACGGCGCCGAACTGCTCAAGACGGAGCTGCATCAGCTCAAGACCAAGGAGCGCCGCAGCGTCATCGATGCGATCTCCGAAGCGCGCTCGCACGGCGACCTGTCGGAAAACGCGGAATACGACGCGGCCAAGGAACGCCAGGCCTTCGTCGAAGGGCGCATCGCGGAGTTGGAGAGCAAACTGAGTACCGCCCAGATCATCGATCCGGCCACCCTGGACGCGGAGGGCCGCGTCGTCTTCGCATCCACCGTCGACCTGGAAGACCTCGATTCGGGTGCGAAGGTGAGCTACCAGATCGTCGGCCTCGACGAAGCCGACCTGAAGCTGAACAAGGTCTCGGTGACCTCGCCGATCGCGCGCGCCCTGATTGGCAAGTACGCCGGCGACGTGGTCGAAGTGCAGGCGCCGTCCGGCCCGCGCGAATACGAGATCCTCGAAGTGCGCTACATCTGATGACCCGGGCCGCGGGTCGCTGGTCCGCAGCGCGGGTGCTGGTGGCGGCCTTGTGGGCGGGCGCCTTGTGGGTGCTCGGCTACATCGCCGCGCCGGCGGTGTTCGGCATCGTGGGCGGCCCGCTGGCCGGCGACATCGTCGGCGCTTTCCTGCGCCGCCTGGCCTGGATCAGCATCGCCTGCGCGGTCCTGATGCTGGTGCTGGTGCGCCTGTCGCCGGACCTGGAAAGAGGGCGCGCGCGCTACCTGAACCTGCTGGTGCTGGCCATGCTGGCCTGTGCGCTGGTGATGTCCGTCGGCCTGCAGCCGGCGATGGCCGCGCTGCGCGAGGCGGCCGGGCCGGGCGGGGTGCGTTCCTCGCCCGTGTGGACCGAGTTCGCCGTGCTGCACGGCGTGTCGCAGCTGTTCCACCTGATCGAAGCCGTGCTGGCGGCCCTGCTGGTGGTGCGGGCGCGCTGAACGCCGCCCGGCGCCGGCGAAAAAAAACCGGAGACAGGCTCCGGTTGTCGATTTACTTGTTCAGCGCATTCTTCTTGGTGCTGGCCTGGCGCGGTTTGGCGCGCTTGATGTTGCCGCCGGCGGTGACGCGTTCATTCCCCTTGATCATGACCTTGGTGACGCTCGGCTTCTTAGTGCCGCTGGCGCTCGCCTTGACGATGGTGACTTCGCGCATGCCCTTGCCGGCCTTGCTGCTGCGTTCCCTGACCGTTTCGACTTTAGGACGGTAGAGCACCAGCAGCTTGCCGATGTGCTGGACGGGCGCCGCATCGAGTTCGCCGCAGATCTGCTCGTACATGGCGACACGCGCTTCGCGCTCGTCGCCGAAAACGCGGACCTTGATCAGGCCGTGCGCGTCGAGGCTCGCTGCGATTTCCTTCATGACCGATTCGGTCAGGCCCGATTCGCCGATCATGACCACAGGCTTCAGGCCATGGGCTTCCGCGCGCAGCGCACTGCGTTCGACGGGTGTAAGTGTAAGCATAATAATTTTTTGATGTACCTATAAAAGCAGTATTCTACGCGAATGGCCAAGAACAAATTAAACAAAAACTGGTTACACGACCATATTAACGACCCGTACGTAAAGCAGGCCCAAAAGGACGGGTTCCGCGCCCGCGCCGCCTATAAGCTGAAAGAAATCGACGAGGCGGAAAAACTCATCAAGCCGGGGCAGGTCATTGTCGACCTCGGCTGTACACCCGGCAGCTGGGCCCAGTACACGCGGCGCAAGCTGGCGGGCAAGGAAGGCGGCGGCATCACCGGCACCATCATCGGCCTCGACATCCTGCCGATGGAGCCGATCGCGGACGTCCATTACATCCAGGGCGACTTCCGTGAAGATGTTGTATTGGACCAACTAGCGCTCCTGCTCGCAGGCCGCAAGACCGACCTCGTGCTCTCGGACATGGCGCCCAATCTGTCGGGCATTCCGACTGCCGACGCTGCGCGGATGGAACATTTGATCGATCTCGCGATTGAGTTTTCTCAAATGCATCTAAAGCCCGGCGGCGCATTGTTGGTAAAGTGCTTCAAGGATATGGGCTTCACACAGATGGTCGAGAAGTTCCGTACGGAGTTCAAGACCGTCAAGCAGATCAAGCCCAAGGCAAGCCGCGACAAATCGTCGGAAATCTTCCTGCTCGGGCGCGGTCTGAAGAATCCTGTGGAGTATAAATCGGGTTCGCGGGGCGATCTGCCCCTTGATATTTGAGATCGCAGCCGCACATGGACCGCGTGATGCCTTGTCTTGCACGTTGCCATGCGCCCGCCTGCGCGCTCGTCGGGGTATAAAGGGCGGCAATATGGCATCATGTCGGCTGCGCGTAGCACGGCCTGCTTATTGCGGGTAAAATCGGCAATCTCAAATTAGTATTGGTGCGATCCGCATCGGAGGAGTTTTCGTGAATAATATGTTTTCCAAATCTGCCATCTGGGTGGTAGTCGCACTGCTGTTGTTCATGCTGTTCAAGCAGTTCGACAACCATAGCCCTGCCGGTGGCAGCAAGACCATCGCTTATTCCGAGCTGCTCGACGATGTGAAAGCGCGCCGCGTCAAGGATGTGGTGATCGAGGGCGCCAACATCACCGCCACCCGAAGCGACGACACCAAGGTCCGCGCCACTGCCACCATGCTCGACCGTGGCCTGATCGGCGACCTGCGCGAAAACGGCGTGCGCTTCGACGTCAAGCCGCCCGAAGAGCCTTCGTTCCTGCAGCAAGTGTTCATTTCCTGGTTCCCGATGCTGCTGCTGATCGGCGTCTGGGTGTTCTTCATGCGCCAGATGCAGGGCGGCGGCAAGGGCGGAGCGTTCTCCTTCGGCAAGTCGAAGGCGCGCATGCTCGATGAGACGAACAACAGCGTCACCTTCGCCGACGTCGCCGGCTGCGACGAGGCGAAAGAGGAAGTCAGCGAAATCGTCGACTTCCTGAGAGACCCGACCAAGTTCCAGAAACTCGGCGGCCGCATCCCGCGCGGCGTGCTGATGGTCGGCCCTCCAGGCACCGGTAAAACCCTGCTGGCGCGTGCGATCGCCGGCGAAGCCAAGGTACCGTTCTTCTCGATCTCCGGTTCCGACTTCGTCGAGATGTTCGTCGGCGTCGGCGCGTCGCGCGTGCGCGACATGTTCGAGAACGCGAAAAAGCATTCGCCTTGCATCATCTTCATCGACGAGATCGACGCCGTCGGCCGCCACCGCGGCGCCGGCATGGGCGGCGGCAACGACGAACGCGAACAGACGCTGAACCAGCTGCTGGTCGAGATGGACGGCTTTGAAGCGACTTCGGGCGTGATCGTGATCGCCGCCACCAACCGCGCCGACGTGCTCGACAAGGCGCTGCTGCGTCCGGGCCGTTTCGACCGCCAGGTGATGGTTGGCCTGCCGGATATCCGCGGCCGCGAACAGATCCTGAACGTGCACATGCGCAAGGTGCCGATCGGCGCCGACGTCAAGGCCGACATCCTGGCCCGCGGTACGCCCGGCTTCTCGGGCGCCGACCTGGCCAACCTGGTCAACGAAGCTGCCCTGTTCGCCGCGCGCCGCAACAAGCGCCTGGTCGAAATGAACGATTTCGAGGACGCCAAGGACAAGATCTACATGGGTCCGGAGCGCAAGTCGATGGTCATGCGCGAGGAAGAGCGCCGCAACACGGCTTACCACGAGTCGGGCCACGCGGTCATCGCCAAGTTGCTGCCGAAGGCCGATCCGGTGCACAAGGTCACGATCATGCCGCGCGGTTTCGCGCTCGGCCTGACCTGGCAGCTGCCTGAGCACGACGCACTGTCCGGCTACAAGGACAAGATGCTGGAAGAAATTTCGATCCTGTTCGGCGGCCGTATCGCCGAGGAGATCTTCGTCGGCCAGATGTCCACCGGCGCCTCGAACGATTTCTCGCGTGCCACCAAGCTGGCGCGCTCGATGGTGACCCGCTTCGGCATGTCCGAGAGCATGGGTGTGATGGTCTACGAAGACAGCGAGAACGAAGGCTTCTTCGGCGGCGCCACCAAGACGATCTCGGAAGCGACGCAGCAGAAGGTGGACGCGGAAATTCGCGCCATCCTCGACACCCAGTACGCACTGGCGCGCCGCTTGCTGGAAGAAAACCGCGACAAGGTCGAAATGATGACCAAGGCCCTGCTCGAATGGGAAACCATCGACGCCGAGCAGATCAACGACATCATGGCCGGCCGCGAGCCACGCGCGCCGAAAGCGGGTCTTCTCACCAAGCGCACGCCGCCTGGCGACAGCGGTTCGGGCGGCGTCGCCACCAACGCGCCGGCACCGGCCTGATCGACCACGCGTTTGGCCGCATAGCACGCTTTCAGCAAAAGGCATCCGACCGGATGTCTTTTGCTCGTTAACGCGGTACTATTGCGCGCTACCATCGGTCCCCGCCTGCCTTTTTCGACTTCTTTCTATTCGCTTATGCCTCAACTGCTGCAATGCGGCCGTTTCAGCTTCAGGCTGGAGCAGCGCCCCCTCGTCATGGGCATCCTGAACGTCACGCCCGACTCGTTTTCCGATGGCGGCCGCTACGGCACGCTCGAATTCGCAGTCTCGAATGCCGAGGAAATGGCCAGTAGCGGCGTCGACCTGATCGATATTGGCGGCGAGTCGACACGCCCCGGTGCGCCCGGCGTGCCGGTCGAGGAGGAGTTGCGCCGCGTAATGCCAGCCGTCTATGCCTTGCAGGGGCTGGGACGGGCGCTGTCGGTCGATACCTGCAAGCCCCAGGTCATGCGGGAAGCCATCATTGCCGGCGCCGACATGATCAACGACATCAACGGCTTTCGCACACCTGGGGCGATCGAGGCGGTGAAGGACAGCGACTGCGGGCTGTGCATCATGCACATGCAGGGCACGCCGCAGGACATGCAAGCCCGGCCCGTGTACGAGGACGTGGTGCGCGAAGTCATCGATTTCCTGCGCGAACGCGCCGATGCGCTACAGGCCGCCGGCGTCGAGCGCGAACGCCTGTGCGTCGATCCGGGACTCGGTTTCGGCAAGACGGTGGAACACAATTTCGCGCTGCTGCGCGCGACCGCCCACATCGAGCAGGCGCTCGGCTTGCCGGTGCTGGTTGGCCTGTCGCGCAAGTCGATGATCGGGGCCGTCACCGGGCGCCCGGTCGAAGAACGCTTGCCTGGCAGCATCGCAGGCGCGTTGGCTGCGGTCGCGCATGGCGCTAAAATTGTACGGGTACATGATGTAGCAGAGACGGTCGATGCGCTCGAGGTCTGGCGCGCGGCCACTTTTGGTTCAACGATTAATTCACAATAAAGAGAAGAAGCATGGCACGCAAATATTTCGGTACGGATGGCATTCGTGGTCAGGTCGGCGTCGCGCCCATCACGCCAGACTTCGTGATGCGCCTCGGCTATGCGGCCGGCATGGTGCTGGTCAAGGAAAGCAAGAGCGCCACCCGTCCGACCGTCCTGATCGGCAAGGACACCCGCATCTCCGGCTACATGCTCGAGGCGGCATTGGAGGCGGGGTTCTCCGCCGCCGGCGTCGACGTCATGCTGGCCGGACCGATGCCCACTCCGGCCATTGCCTACCTGACGCGCGCGCTGCGCCTGCAGGCCGGCGTCGTGATTTCTGCCTCGCACAATCCCTTCCAGGATAACGGCATCAAGTTCTTTTCCGGGCACGGCACCAAGCTGCCCGACAGCGTCGAACTGGCCATCGAAGAAGCGATCGACCAGCCGATGTCCTGCGTCCCGTCCGACAAGCTCGGCCGCGCCTCGCGCCTGCGCGACGCGCAAGGCCGCTACATCGAATTTTGCAAGAGCACGTTCCCGAACGAACTCGACTTGCGCGGCTTGAAGATCGTCGTCGACAGCGCCCATGGCGCTGCCTATAACATCGCCTCGCACGTGTTCCACGAGTTGGGCGCCGAAGTCGTCTCGATCGGCGCCTCGCCGGACGGCTTCAACATCAACGCCGGCTTCGGTGCCACCGCGCCGAAGGCGCTGTCGACCGCCGTCGTCGAGCACAAGGCCGACCTCGGCATCGCGCTCGACGGCGACGCCGACCGCCTGATCATGGTCGACGCCACCGGCCGCGTCTACAACGGCGACGAGCTGCTCTACCTGATGGTGCGCGACCGCATGTCGACCGGTCCGGTCGCCGGCGCCGTGGGTACCCTGATGACGAACATGGCGCTGGAAGTCGCCTTCAAGGAATTGGGTATCGGCTTTGCACGCGCCAAGGTCGGCGACCGTTACGTGCTGGAAGTGATGCAGGAGCGCGGCTGGATCCTGGGTGGCGAGGGCTCCGGCCACCTGCTGGCGCTCGACAAGCACACCACCGGCGACGGCATCGTCTCCTCACTGCAAGTGCTCTCGGCCCTGCGCCGCAGCAACAAGTCGCTGGAAGCCTGCTGCAGCGAGCTGACCCTGTATCCGCAGACCCTGATCAACAAGCGTGTCGCGCCGGGCTTCGACTGGACCCAGGACACGGCGATGGTGGCGGAGAAGGAAGCGGTCGAGCGTGAGCTGGGCGACACCGGCCGTGTACTGATCCGCGCCTCGGGCACCGAGCCCTTGATCCGCGTGATGGTGGAAGCCAAGAATGCCGAGCAGGCCGACAGCATGGCACGCCGCATCGCCGACCGGCTCGCCGCCTGAGTTCTTATTTGCATGTCCGGCGGCGCCCGCATTGACGCAGGGGCGCCGGCAGCGTAAAATACGGTTATTCGGAGTGTAGCGCAGCCCGGTAGCGCACCTGGTTTGGGACCAGGGGGTCCAAGGTTCGAATCCTTGTACTCCGACCAAGGTTTTTCATACGGGCCGTCTTCGACGGCCCGTTTTCATTTCTGCGTCGACATTCTTCGACGCTTTTCTCTGCCCATAGCTCAGTTGGATAGAGCATCAGCCTTCTAAGCTGAGGGTCGCAGGTTCGATTCCTGCTGGGCAGGCCAATAAGATGTAGTATCCATGCGGGTTTCAGCGGTTTTGCTGATTCAGAACTTGCTTACTTGGATGCTGCGAAATCTCCAAGTAAGCAATAAGTAAGCATTATGCTACTGTTGCGTCCGTACGATGCCACTGTTTACGCTATTGTAGAGTTCATAACCGAATTAGCGGAGAAGTTGATGAGCGAACTGTCAGCAGACTGTCCACGCTGCGGCGTGAAAGAAGTAACATTTGATGTTGTGGGAGCTATCCCAGTCGGAGGCCAGCAAATTCTTCAGCGATATGAGGCACAGTGCGGCTGTCGTCGGTGTAAGTGTTCTACAGTGTTCGTGCTACAAACTGCCAATATCGATGCTCAGAAATATATTTACCATAATGGTGTCGCACATCTCAATGGGTCGCTTGACGGGCTGGTTAATATCATCGATTACGTCAGTGTGCGAGATATAAACACGGCGTCGCCACCACCTGACATGCCAGAGGCAATTGCAAAAGTGTTCACGGAAGGTGCAACTTGCATGTCGGTTGACTGTTACAACGCCGCTGCTACCATGTTTCGCCTTTGCATTGATCTTGCGACCAAATCGAGGCTTCCATCAAGTGACGTTGACGGATTGAACAACAAGGTACGTAGGAACCTTGGATTGCGGCTACCTTGGCTATTTAAACACGGCCATATCCCAGCGGCGCTTGAAGAGCTTTCGTCGTGCATCAAAGAAGATGGGAATGATGGGGCGCACGAAGGTACGCTGGAAAAGGTGGACGCCGAAGACATCATGGACTTTACGCGTATGCTCCTTGAACGGCTGTACACGGAACCGGCACAACTGGCGCGGGCCAACGCGCGGCGAGAAGCACGTCGTGCTGGCGGGTAGAGTTCAGTCATCGCTGAAGCAGGCTATTTTCTAATAATTAAAAAATCCCAGCACATGCCCGTCGTGGGTAGGTAGCTGGGAAAATGGAAAAATATCTGCAAGGTCGATCGGGTGGCTTAACGTGCCTGCCGTTGTCCTAAGAACGGGCGACAGGGCCAGCAAAATATCTGCTGTGCCCGGTGGGGCTGCTGGGCAATGGCAGAGCCTTCCCGGCGTAGTGCATGGCGTGGCGGGGCTATCAGGCTGCGCAATAGCGCTTGACGGTGGCTACCGATACCTCGAAATGTTCGGCTGTTTCGGCAATGCTCTTGCCATTATCTGAACGCCAGTTCTTGACTGTGGCAGCGTCCAGCTTAGCTGCACGACCCTTGTATTCGCCCTTGGCTTTGGCGATGTCGATACCCCGCTTTTGCATCTCGCGGCGGTTGATGTAGTCGGCTTCGCCTTGTGCAGCCATGAAGGCCAGGACAGCATCACGGGTTGCCTTCAGCATTGGTTCGGTAGCGGTGCCGTCGAACTCCATGCCGTTCAAGGTGCAGATCACTTTGACGCCCATACCCATCAACTGCTGCATGACACGGTGCAGTTCGTCGTAGCGGCGGCTGATACGGTCAAGCCAGCGGACATACAGGACGCCACCATCAGACAGCTTGTCCAACACGCGCTTCCACTCTGCACGATCCGCAGGGGCAACGTGGTAGCCGCTTACGCCTTCGTCAATGTGTACGTGTTTAGTATCGACGCCTTGTTTCGCCGCATCGTCGTACTGGCTAGCGCTGGTCTGTCCTTCGGTGGTGGAGATGCGTCCGTAGTACACAGTTTTCATTTTGGCGATCCGGCAGTGGCTCAGTTGGGTAAGTGGCTCGATAATACCGGGTGGCTCACTTACAGTCAACCCTAGTGAGCTATCTTTATGGCCCAGTTTGAATAGCGCTGTGCGGTATACCCATGTGAGCTAGGCAGATCGCCTGCGGCAGCTTCGTAATGATCGAACTGCGTCATCTGGGATCGGCCTTTCGGCGGCGAAGGCTGCACGCAGATGGAGTTCTTCTACGACTACTAGCGTCACGATCTCGGATGACTTCGACGACTTCCACGACAACTTCTGCTTGATCTACAACCCACTGCACCACACCGCGTCACGCCGAACGCGGCGGAACTGTAAGGTGGCGTGACGCCCGGTAGATTGTGCAATCTCCCTATGATCGAGCGCTACGCGACCGACATCGCCGCAGCGAACATGCAGTTGTTCGATGGGCTTGTAGCCCGGTGGAGGCCCGCAAAGGGGCTGTAAAACCGCCTTGCGGCGCTCCTTCCAACTTCATCGGAGGAAAAATTGCTGACATAATTCTTGGGTCGGCGTCAGCGAGCGCCACATTACAGGAGAGCCAGGGATGGTTAGAGCAGACATGTTATCGACTTGTTCGGCGGCGCTGGAACACACCTATTCGTTATCAACCACAACGAACTGAACTATGAAACGACCATCACAGCTTTATCGAAAACTGAAACTTTGGGACGCGGGGCTTAGCGTACTGCACCGCCTGATCCTGATCGCGGGCGCACTGGTGGCGCTGGCCGGGGCGCTGCGAATGATTCACCCCGGCTGGTGATGTTAGATTGCCTTGTACTCGCGGCCTTCGAGGTTCAGGTAGCGCGAGGTGTGGAAAACCTTAAAGCGCTTGAAGAAGCCGATGTACTCTTCGAGCGTTATTTCTAGCTCCAGTTCGCGTACCGGGATCGGCCCGGTTATCGCGTCCAAGGCCACATCAATGGTCGTGTTGGGTGGCGGAGTGAACAGATAGGCGGTGATGTAGACACCACCAATTTTTCCGCCATGGTTCTCACCAACGAATACAGATGAAGCTAACAGAAATTCCTTGTCGTTAATTAAACCTTTGTTTTCCAAATAGTAGGAAAGGCTGATCTGATCGGCGTCATCTGCCGCTGCGGTGCCATTCCAGTCGCCGTACTGTACTGAAGCTTTAAAGCTGGTCATCGGTGGTGCCTTTCGTAGTCATGCCGAGTCCGGCTGGGTCGATAACGATAGCACTAAGGAAATACGAATGGAAGCGAGCGATGATGCCGCTTTAGAATCGTTAAGTTCTTACAGCGGAACGGTGCGTAAAAAATACCTGCGAAACGTCGCCGAGAAATGCGCACGGGCAACGGTTTTGCCTCAGTATCGGGGTTTCACAACTTTGCGGAGTTCGTTATGCCAACTTTCTACGTTTCCTACATGATCGGAAGCAGGCCCGATACACAGCAGCTTTATTTCGACCATCCGGCGGCGTTGATAGATGACCCGGACGTTTTGATAAGGGAAATCGTTAAGCACGAGTTCCCGAAAGACCCTGACCCGTTCTTGGAACGTCGTAGCGATGGAAGAGACAGGGCGTTGCGTAAATACGGGTTGTCGAACTTGAAAACGTACGTGCAGCCAAAAGTCGTTGACGCTTCACTGGCACGCTAACTGTAGTTCGATCATGCTTGCGAACCGGGCGAGGCTGAAGGCTTGAATACCTTGCTTGGTGATTCGCGCAAGGGTGTCTTCGTCAGGTTGCTTGGTGAAGAGGATTGCAAACTGCGGAGCGCCAACAGCGGATTGCACAATGGCTTGTTTTGGTGCCGCGTGGTTCCACTGGTGGCGGGTCTGATAGTAAGGGGCGTGCTTACGTAGTTTATCGGGTTCGACCCGGTTGTAAGCCCGCTCCGCGTTCGCCTTGCTGGTTTTGCCGTTCAGATGGTTGCACTTCACTTCTACCCATAGTTCAAGCTCGGCATGAATCGCCCCGGGTTTTGAGGAGGCTCCATTGTTTGAGAGAATGGAGCCATGAAAAAGCAACCGAAATATTCCCCCGAAGTCATCGAGCGCGCTGTGCGCATGGTCAGCGAAGCGGGCAGCCAGTACGAATCGCAGTGGACCGCAATCACGTCGATCGCCGCCAAGATCGGCTGCACACCGGAGACGCTGCGTCGCTGGGTACGGCAGCAAGAGCGCGATACCGGCCAGCGTCCAGGACCGACAACCGCTGAAGAAGAACGCGTCAAGGCGCTGGAACGAGAAGTGCGCGAGCTACGCAAGGCAAATGAGATACTGCGCTTGGCGAGTGCGTTTTTCGCCCAGGCGGAGCTCGGCCGCCACTTCAAGCCGTGAGAGCTTTCATCGACCGGTACCGCCATGCCTACGGTGTCGAGCCGATCTGCAAGGTGATGCAGGTCGCGCCGTCGGGCTACTGGCGCCACGCTGCGCAGCAGCGCAACCCGGCACTGCGCTGTGCCCGTGTCCAACGCGACGACGTGCTGAGCGTCGACATCGAACGTGTCTGGCAGGCGAACCTGCAGGTCTACGGGGCCGACAAGGTGTGGCGCCAACTGCGACGTGAGGGAACGGACGTGGCCCGCTGCACCGTTGAGCGCCTGATGCGCAAGGCCGGCCTGCGCGGCGTCATGCGCGGCAAGGTCGTGCGCACGACGGTTGCCGATGCGAAGGCGCCGTGCCCGCTCGACCGGGTCAATCGCCAGTTCAGGGCGCAGCGGCCAAACCAACTGTGGGTCAGCGACTTCACGTACGTTTCGACTTGGCAGGGTTTTGTCTATGTCGCCTTCGTGATCGACGTGTTTGCCCGGCGGATCGTCGGCTGGCGGGTCAGCAGCTCGATGCGGACCGACTTCGTGCTCGACGCCCTGGAACAGGCCCTTTACGCTCGTCAGCCCGAACGTAACGAACTGGTCCATCATAGCGACAGGGGGTCGCAATACGTGTCGATAAAGTACAGCGAGCGCCTGGCGGAAGCCGGCATCGAACCGTCTGTGGGCAGCAAGGGCGACAGTTACGACAATGCCCTGGCCGAGACGATCAACGGGCTCTACAAGGCTGAACTGATCCACCGCCGCGCTCCCTGGAAACGCGTGAGGCCGTCGAACTGGCCACGCTGGAATGGGTGTCCTGGTTTAACCACCACCGACTGCTGGAGCCGCTCGGCTATATACCGCCGGCTGAAGCTGAGGCAAACTATTACAAGCAACTGAGCAGTCAAGCCGTCGCGGCCTGACTCACACCAACCGGCCTCCACGAAAGCCGGGGCGATTCACTGAATAGCTGCCCTGAAAATTCAGGTGAGTGATTCCGGGGTGCGCTTCGAGCTTCGCAATGAAGTTGTCGTGTCGCATTTCAGCCTTGCCCGGCCCGCGCATTGCGTTAATCACTTCAACGATTTCTACCGACGACATCGTTTTGACGCCGTTCAGGCTGGCTGGTGGCAGTTGGTGCAGGGAAGGCGTTGTTCGCGGCGTGGCGGTGCCTTTAATGGGCTTCTGCTCGTGTTCCCTGCGCTAGAGCTTCTTTCGTGATCGTGACTTCCAGCCGTCTCGCTTCAGCCGCACAAGTTCTGTGGTAGGCCAGCCGTTCCGCGTGCCTTGCTTGATTGGGACGAGCGGCCCGTTATCTTTACTCGCCCACGACCGCATAGTCTGTTCTGTCACGCCTAAGTACTTTGCTGCAAATGCGGTTGTCTGTGTCTCTCCCGGCTGTAGAAGTGGCAACAGCGGGGCAGCAGGGGCGGGCTGTTGCAGTGGCAGGGTTGGAACCGTAACCGGCGCGGGTTCAGGGAGCGCCGACAGGGCAGGGAGCCACGGGATCGTATAGCCCGTAAGCGTGCATAGCTCTGTTGCGTCCTGAACGGCCTGCTGTTCCGTAGCGCTGCGCTGCTCGGGCGTAAGCTTGCCGTCGTCGTCCCACTCGATTAGCAGTGTCAGTACTGTACGGAGAAGCGTAGCGGCAGCTTGCTGGGCGGCTGGCGCTGTCGAAGAAACGAGCGCGGTGATTCCGTAAAGCGTTAGCTGGTACTGGTGGGCGGGCATTGACGGCGATACTCTCTGCGCACGCGGTAGGTGCTGTATGGCGAAGTCCCGTAACGCCGTCGCTTTCATCATTTCCATTCGATCTTCGCCTCTGCCAGTATCCAAGCCTCAATTTTAGTGTGCCATACGCGCAAGATGCCGATTTCCCGGCGTGTGTAGTGTCGTTCTGCGACCGCGCTGGGCTTGTGGCCCATGATCTGCGCGACGATCCCTGATGGTGCATCGACCCATTCAGTCAGCGTACGGAAGCTGCGGCGAAGCCCATGAATTGATACGTGGGGCAATCCTGCTGCCTTCAAGGCTGCTTGGTGCGCCTTCGTAGGTGCTTCGATGTGCCCTGACGCTGCGGCGGTGCTGCCAAAAACCCATTCGTTGTAGCGCGGCAGGGCTGCGAGTAAGCTGGACAGGTAGGGCGGTATCGGGATTGTTCGGGTGCCTTCAACTTTGTCGGCAATGGTCATCTTTCCCCATTGAAGATCCGCGTCCGACCAACGCAAGGTGGCAAGTTCGGTACGCCGTGCGCCAGTGAGCAGCAAACCTTGCAGGTAGGTGCTGAAGATTGGGTTAGTCATCTGTCGAACGGCGGTGAACCAAAGTTGAAGTTGCCCGCGCTCCAGGCTGTCGCCGTGTTTGGCTTGGTTCTTCGGTACAGCTTCTTTCACCTTCCGAGTGCTGAACGTGTCGGCAGGGACTAGGTCGCTGTATTCCGGCATGTCATATGCCCACGTAGAGAACGCCCGCAACAGTCGGAAGCTTTGCCCGGCGTTGGTCGCCCGTGTGGCTGATTCGGTGTCAAGCCATGCGCTGATTCGGTCGCTGGTAAGGGCAGTGAGCGGCAGGGGCATCAAGGTGGCAAGCGGCCCGGCAACGGTTAGCCCCTTGCCGCGCTTCTTCGGCTCGCCACCGCTCGCTGCGAGATTCACATGGTTGGCGTAGTGCCCGGCGCTCCAGCGCGGCTTGCGCTCTGCTAGGTAGATAGCCCATGCGTCTGCAAGGGTAACGGCGTGTCGGGCTGCTGCGCGCTCCCCAGCTATGCGGGCAGTCTCGTCGGCTGTGGCCTGTTCAGCCTTCGCCCGCCGTGGGTCGATACCCTTGTCTACCATTACCTGCAGTTCGTTCGCATGGGTGCGGACTTCCGACAAGCGCCACGCTGCCGTCTTGCCGATGGTAAGGCGGAAGGGCTTTCCGTTGATACGGGACTGGAAAACGTACGCACGCGAGGTCTTGGATACGCACAGCCCTAGGCCGGGTGCTCCGGCATCCCAAAGGAAGTCTTGCGCCTTATCGGCTGGACATTGGAAGTCCGCCACTCGGACAGCGGTGAAGTTGATCTTGGCCACGTTGGATTGATCTAAGTAAGCGTTAAGTAAGCAGATTCGGAGTATTCGAGTCTACTTGAACCAACGCAACGTGGCGAGTGGAATTTATAACTACCTGATTTATAGCGGATTTAACCGTTAATCCTATGCTAGTCTACGCCGGAATATATGCGGAAACGGACACTTCTAAGCTGAGGGTCGCAGGTTCGATTCCTGCTGGGCAGGCCAAGAAAATCTTTCAATTTCAGTGTGTTACGGCACCTGTGGTCTTCGATGTATGCGTTAGCTAAGGGCCTATCCCAGTAGACCTGCTGAGTGCCAGGCAATCATCCCACAGAACGAGGTGAAGACAGGCGAGGTAATTGCTCGCCTTCTTCGGCCAACGGATGAACATCCGTAGGATTGGGGCCGGTTTTTCCCCTTCCAACGGTGCCTTGGTCAACGCTCCATCGATTGACAACCACGACCAATCAATGCAATCGAGTGCGTCGAGCGCCAATAATCCCAAGCGCCACTCCTCGCATACCCCAGCCTGAGCCTCTTCTTGAAACCGTGGATGGGCCGAACTGCTTGAACAAATTCCAGTAGCGCTCAACGCATTCCATTGGCATCCTATACGCAGCACAAACAGGATCGTCCATCGCCGCCAGGTCGCGCATGCGCGGGTGATGTGAGGTACCCTGATTTTTTCGGACACTCCTGTTTGGTAAACTTCACCGATGGGAGAATTTATGAAACGAACGAGAACATACACGCCGGAGCTTCGTGAGGAAGCGGTCAAAC
>NZ_JBHSMS010000028.1:150934-152712 GCF_042656795.1 Massilia jejuensis
ACCACGCCCTCTGCGGCACCGGGGAGCCGTACTGTTCCCGAGCTCGAGGCGGAAAACGCGAAGCTGCGCAAGGAGCTCGCCGAAGCCCGTATGGAGCGAGATATCGTAAAAAACCGCCCCACACGGTCCGCCGTGGCCCTCATGAATAGAAACTCCGGGCGAGTACACTGGATGCAAGCAGGACCGTGACCGAACGCTTTTTGGAGGCACAGACCCCGTCAAAAAACCTGGTCCAGGGGAAGCTGCGGACTCATATGTGGCGGCGCCGCCTGGCGACCCCGTTTAGGAAGTTGATCAATTCCGAGTCCCCGTCCTGCGCTTGACTATCCAGGAGGTGGACCATGCCAAACGAGCGTTCACGATCCAAGCCCAGTGGGCTGCCGATCATTCATCCCTTTGCAGCCGGTATCGATATCGGCTCACGATTCCACGTCGCCGCCGTCAGCCCGGATCTGTGCGACGAGCCAGTTCAAACTTTTCAGGCTTTTACCAGTGATTTGGAGCGCATGGCCAGTTAGCTGGTCGCGACTGGAACAAAAACGGTCGTGATGGAATCGACCGGCGTCTATTGGGTTGCTGCCTTCGAGGTACTCGAGTCGCACGGGCTGGAGGTCATTCTGGCCAACGCCCGCGAAGCACGTGCCGTCCCTGGTCGAAAGAGCGACGTCAACGATGCCCAGTGGCTGCAGCGTCTGCATGCCTGCGGTTTGCTTCGTGCGAGCTTCCGTCCTGGCCGTGATATCGCCGAGTTGCGTGCCTATCTTCGCGCACGCGAGAAGCACACTGACTACGCCGCTGCGCATATCCAACACATGCAGAAGGCGCTGACCTTCATGAACATCCAGCTCCATCACGTTATCTCCACGATCACCGGCGCCACGGGCATGAAGATCATCCGTGCCATCGTCGCTGGCGAGCGCAATCCCGATACGTTGGCGGCAATGCGCGATGTGCGCTGCAAAGAAAGCCTTGAGACCATCCGCAGCGCCCTGGTAGGAAATTACCAACCCGAGCACGTATTCGCGCTGAAGCAGGCACTTGCCCTCTACGATTTCTATCAGCAGTGTATCGACGAATGCGACGTGGAAATCGAACGTACGGTGGCTGGTCTGAACATCGGGAAAACTACGCCGGATGCGCCGCTGCCCAAAGCCAAGCATCGCAGCAAATTGCCGAGCGATCCCAAGTTTGACGCGCGGAGCGCGTTGTACAAGCTGACCGGTACCGATCTAACCCAAATTCACGGTGTCGGCCCATTTCTGGCACTACGCTTCATTGGCGAATGCGGCACGGACTTTAGCCGATGGCGCAGTGCGAAACACTTCACCTCATGGCTGACCCTATCACCCGGCTGTAAAATCAGCGGTGGCAAGGTGCTCTCGGCGCATACGCGCAAGACCAGCAGCCGACTCACCGTCGCGATTCGGCTGGCAGCTGTCACGGTTGGGCGAAGCAACACCGCACTCGGCGCATTCTACCGACGCCTCGCGGGACGTATTGGTACGGCCAAAGCGGTAACGGCCACCGCCCGCAAGATTGCAGTCCTGTTCTATAACGCGATGCGATATGGAATGGATTACCGAGACCCGGGCGCGGACCACTACGAACAGCAGTACCGCGACCGAGTCATCAAGCAGCTGCATCGTCGTGCCGCTCAGTTCGGCTTCGCTCTGCAAAAGCAGGAGTCAACAGCCGACGTGTGAGTTTCTTAGGAAGGCGGCAGCGTACTTTGCGCGGGAGTCGCTGCCAAGTACGCGGTAATGAAGACAATGCGACTC
>NZ_JBHSMS010000029.1:0-54692 GCF_042656795.1 Massilia jejuensis
CCAGGCGCGCGGGACGGTCGTGCCTGGCCAGTTCAAGGAAGCGATGACGCCAGCGAAAGCTGGTGCTGCGGTGCACGTCGACGTGCGTTGCGGACCTGCGTACGCTCTTCGCGTCGAGCATCTGGCCCAGATAGTCGAGCCACTTGTCGCGCTGGCGCAGCCGGGAAAGGGGTGTTCCGGACAGGCGTGTGAAGGTCTTGCCGCAGGCGCGGCAGCGATAGCGCTGCAGGCCGCGGCTGTGGCCGTGCCGGTAGCTGCGTTCGCTCTTGCAAGCAGGGCAAGGCGGCGGCAGGCAAGCTGCGCCGTCGATCGCCTCGCACACCCGGTCCAGCCCGAGCGAGGGCCGCAGCGCCTGCACGAGGTGCGCGCGCTGGCGCCTCGTCAATGTACTCAATTGCCTTAGCCATGCTGTGAAGCGTCTTGCCTGCATGCCAGACTCCGCTCGATGGTCGAATAGCAGTTCGACCTCGCTAGCGCCCAGCAGTTCAATTTCTACACGTAGCGGTGACAGCGCCGTTTTTTTTCGGGTGGGCACGGTGCGCACGATGCGCCCGCCATCGGCGCGCATCGGCCCCGATGGCCCCGAAGGCCGCACGATTGGCCGTGGCCTGCGCAGTCGGCGAGGCAATGCTACGATAGCGGGCTGTCAATATTCGAGACCGCCATGCCCAAATTCGCCGCCAACCTGAGCACGATGTTTACGGAACTCAGTTTCCTCGAGCGCTTCGCTGCTGCGCGCGAAGCCGGGTTCGATGCCGTCGAATTCCAGTTTCCCTATACCTGCGAGCCGGAATGGATAGCCGGGCGCCTGGCCCGCTACAACCTCGAGCTGGTGCTGCACAATTTCCCGGCCGGCAACTGGCCCGGCGGCGACCGTGGCATGGCCTGCGATCCGCGCCGCATGACCGAATTCCAGGACAGCGTCGAACTGGCGCTCGATTACGCCGACGAACTGGGCGTCAAACAATTACACTGCATGGCTGGCATCCTGCCGCCGCATGTGCCGCGCGCGCGCGCCCACGCCACCTATATCGCCAACCTGCGCTTTGCCGCCGCCGCACTGAAGAAAAAAGGCCTGGCGCTGCTGATCGAGCCGATCAACGACCGCGACGTGCCCGGTTATTTCCTTACCGGCTCGCGCCAGGCGGCGAGCGTGATCCGCGAATGCGCCGTCGATAACCTGTTCCTGCAATTCGACATCTATCACGCGCAGCGCATGGAGGGCGATCTGGCCAATACCATCCGCGACCTGCTGCCGCTGATCCGCCATATCCAGCTGGCCGACGTGCCCGGACGGCATGAGCCGGGTACAGGTGAAATCAATTTCCCTTACCTGTTCAAGCTGCTCGACGAGCTCGGTTACGACGGCTGGATCGGCTGCGAGTACACGCCGGCAGCGGGCACGCTGGAGGGCTTGCGCTGGCGCGGTACGCAGCACGTCGCGCCGGTGTCGGCGCCGCAGGGCTAGACAGGCAGTGACGGCTACGGCAATATTGTTCACTTATCAATCAGGAGAACGCCATGATCCAGGGATTGCGCACCGTCGTCTATCCGGTCACGCAGCTGCCGGAGGCAACGCAGTGGTACCGCTCGGTGCTTGGCAGGGACCCGTATTTCAGCGAAGCCTTTTATGTCGGCTTCGAGGTCGGCGGTTTCGAGCTGGGCCTGGTTCCGGATGGCGTGCCGGGCAGCGCCGGAGCGACCGCCTACTGGGGTACCGAGGACGCGCAAGCCGAACTGGCGCGACTGGAATCGCTCGGCGCGGCGGTCGAATCGCCGCTGGCCGACGTCGGCGAAGGCATCAGGGTCGCCACGGTGCGCGATCCCTATGGCAACCTGTTCGGCATCATCGAAAATCCGCATTTCGACCGTGCCAAGATCGCCTGATTCGACTCTGTAATTGATCCACGGCAACGCTACCCTGCACGGCGTTTGCCAGAATGGGGACTTTCCGCCCGGCATTTTCGCCGGGTCGAGAGGACCCGATGACATTCTTCCGCCCTGCCCTCCTCACCTGCCTGGTCGTTCTCAATCTGCTGCTGGGCGGCTGCGCTTCCACCGGCGGCCCGGTCAGCTTGCAGGAAGTCCGCGAATTCGCCGATGCCTCCGCCAAGCTGGGCGGCTACGGCGAACTGTCGCGCCGCTATCGCGACACGTACGAGCGCGAACAACCTTATTTGCCGGCCTCGAGCGACAAGCTGGCGCGCGACAACGATGCCAAGCGGCGCGCCGTCTACGAGGACTTCGTCAGCGTGCAAAAGGCGGTCGTGCTCTATATGCAGACGCTGAGCCTGCTGGCAGGCGACACCCGCTACGACCTGACCGCGCAGATCGATGACCTCGGCAATGGCTTGAAGGCCAATGCCGAATCGGGCTTGCAGCAGCGCCATATCGCCGCCTACACCGGCCTGACCCGCTTGCTGACGCGGGCGATCGCATCGGGTTACCAGAACCGCAGCGTCGAGACGATGGTGCGCGACGGCGATGCCGATGTCCAGACCCTGCTCGAAGCGATGATCTCGCTCACCCGCCTCTACTACAAGACCAACGAGAATGAAAAGAAGACGATTCTCGGCATCTTCGACGTCGAGCTGCCTTTTTCGAAAGGCAATAACGAACGGATGCTGGTCACCCTGGCGAAGGTGCATTACCTGAACAAGGCCAGCGAGTACAAGCTCATCGACCGCCGCTACGATCTGGCCTTGCAGGGCCTGACCAAGGTGGCGCTCGGGCACCAGAAGCTGCGCGAAAACCTGCACAAGCTCAAGCAGGAAGACGTCAAGCGCATGCTCGGCAATTACGGACGCGACCTGCGGATGATCCGCGAGGGCCTCGCGAGCGAATGATCATCAAGGAGGCCGCATGGCGAACCAACAACCGAAGGGCGACACCACCGATCAGGCCATCGATGCGTTTGAGGGCGCGGTGGCCGGCGCCGCGGCGGCAGCCCCGCAACCCGGGGCCGCGGCGGGCGAAAGCAACGGCGGCCTGGCCAGCGTGGCCCAGATCGTCGAACTGGCCGACCAGCTGTCCGCCTGCGCCGACCAGCTCCACGAGCGCATCGTGCGCGACATCCGCGCCTACGAGGGCAACGCCGTGCCTGCCAAGGTGCAGGCGGCCGCGCGCGCCCTGCTGGAAGACGAATTGCTGCTGCGCCAGCGCGCCAACGGCCTGTATGCCGACGCGGCCACTTATGTCGTCAAGTCGCTCGGCAAATCGCAACAGGGCGTGGTGGCGCTGACCACGGCGGCGGCCGAAAAGATCCGCAAGATCGCATTGATCGGCGACATTACCGGGCTGGTGGCGGGCCTGCTGCACCTGGCGGGAGCGGCGGCCACCGGCCAGGCGGCCTCGGTCATCACCGCGCTCGACAAGATCCATACCCAGCTCAAGGCCATCGAGACCCACCGGGCGCCCGCGCCGAAGCCGGCCTGAAGATCGCGCGTGCGCCCATGTTCAAGGGGCGCACATCGCGCTACACTGGTCGCGCACCAGTGCATGCGGGAGGTCGCAATGAACGGTTTTTCGCGGTTTCGGCCCGGCGCGCGGCAGCCTGCCGCGCGGCCTTGACATGTGCGGACTTTCCCATGGCATCCCTTGATACCGGCCAGCTAGCCCAGTTGCATGCGGCGCTCGAGGCGCAGCTGGCGGCGCTCAGCCGCACCGACGAGCCGCCGGCGGACGACGGCGCACGCGACCTGCCGGTTCCCGAAATCGAAACCTCTCCGGCCGACAAGGCCACCGTACGCCTGCTCAACGACCTTGCGCTCGAAGCGGCTGGCCACCATGCGGCCAGGCGCCAGGTCTTGCGCCATGCGCTGGCAAGATTCGACGACGGCAGCTACGGCCTGTGCGAGGAATGCGGCGGCGACATCGGCTTTTCGCGACTGCAGGCATGTCCCGAGGCGCGCCTGTGCATCGGCTGCCAGACGCGCCTGGAAAAACGCTAGCGCATGTGCTGGCCACCGTTGATGGCGATGTCGGCGCCGGTGATGAAGCCGGCAGCGTCCGATGCCAGGTAGGCAACCAACGCGGCGACTTCTTCCGGCTCGCCCAGCCGTCCCAGCGGAATCTGCGGCAGGATCCTCGCTTGCATGATCTCTTGCGGCACGGCCTCGACCATCCTGGTGCGCAGGTAACCGGGCGAGACGGTGTTGACGGTGACGCCGTGGCGCGCCGTTTCCAGCGCCAGCGCCTTGGTGAAACCATGCATGCCGGCCTTGGCCGCGGCGTAGTTGGTCTGGCCGTAGGCGCCGCCGTTCGCATTCACGGAAGAGATGTTGACGATGCGCCCCCAGCGCTGCGCCGTCATCGGGCCGACGGCCTGGCGGCACAGGTGGAACACGCTGTCGAGGTTGGTGCGCAGCACGGCATGCCAGTCGGCCAGGGTCATCTTGCGCAGACTGGCATCGCGCGTGATGCCGGCATTGTTGACCAGCACATCGATACGCCCGAGTTCGGCCAGCAACGCCGCCATCATGGCCGCGCAGGCATGGTCGTCGGTAACGTCGAGGCGCCAGGCGCGAAAGCAGTAACCCTCGTCGCGCTGCGCCGCGAGCCACCCCTCCGGCGCGCCATTCGCGGGCGAATAGGTGAGCGCCACCGTGAAGCCCGCGTCGGCCAGCCGCCGGCACAGGGACGTGCCGAGTCCGCCCATACCACCCGTTACCAACGCAACCTTGTTCTTATCCATGTTTTCCCCTTGTCATGAACGGCCTGAATGGCTGAAGCGACAAGTTTAGGAGGCGGCACAATGCCGCCTTTGACATGGATCAAGATTTCCAGGACTGCAGCACGCGGCACGGGCCGCGCGCCCCGTCGCGTCAGTGGATGATATCGGGCGCCTGGGATGGGTCGAAATCGGCCCAGTCGCCATCGACGATATTGCCGCGCGCACGTTCGATCTGGACCGCGCCGAGGCGGCGCAGCGCATCGACCGCGCGCGCCTCGTCGCCGGCATCGTCGAAGGCGACGGCGACGAGCATGCCGGCCTTGCGTTGCTCGAGCGGGGCACGGCCGCCCTCTTCGCCTTCGCCGGCTTCCTTCATCTTGGTAAAGCTGAACAGCGAGCCGACGTGGGCGCCGACCAGGCCGCCGACGATGGGACCGGCCGGTCCGGTCAGCGGCGCGGTGGCGGCGCCGAGGACGGCCCCGATCACGCCACCGGTCGCGCCGCCTTGCAGCACGCCTTCCGGCGTTTCCCTGGCGCCGGGCGACAGGATGTTGTCGCCGCCGATCGGCGTCATGTCATGCTGGCCGGCCTGGCTCAGGTAGAAAGTACTGATGCGCTCCTGCG
The DNA here is from genome assembly GCF_042656795.1 of Massilia jejuensis. Lineage (NCBI taxonomy): Bacteria > Pseudomonadati > Pseudomonadota > Betaproteobacteria > Burkholderiales > Oxalobacteraceae > Massilia > Massilia jejuensis. The sequence goes on from NZ_JBHSMS010000029.1 coordinate 5,297, forward strand.
TGAAGCCGGCCTGGGCCAGCGCGCTGGAGGCGGCGTCTGCCTCCTCCAGGGTTTCGAAATGCCCTGCAATAATCGTAGACATGGCCTTCTCCTGCATTGTTGGTTACCCGAAGCATGCGCCTGCTGGGCTGCACCCTCTGTACGGAAACGCACGCAGCCTGGACCCGATCGCCAGGATCTTAGCGCCACTGCCCGTAGACCATGCCCTCGCACGCCGGCTCGGGCGCCGGTGCCGCCTGCCACTGGCGCGGATCGACCCGGTAATACTTCAGGAATTCCTCGTAGAGTGCCGGGTGGCGCAGGGCCAGGCGGTGCGGCTGCTCGAAGAACGCTTCGGTGGCGACGGCGAAGAACTCGGCCGGATCGGTCGCGCCGTAATGGTCGAGCACGCCTTCCTGTCCGAACCAGGCATCGTGGCGCAGGTCCGCGAAATCGCGCGACAGCACCTCGGACCAGCTGCGGTAGCGCTCCGGGCTGCCGAGATAAGGCGCGCCGTTGGTCGTCCCCGATTCGCTGTCGAGCTGGTGCGCGAATTCGTGCAGCACCACGTTATGCGAGGGCGCCACCGCCACGCCGGCGCGGCGCACGTGGTCCCAGGACAGGATCACGCGGCCGTCGCCCCAGGATTCGCCCAGCAGATCCTGGCGCTCCTCGGTCACCACGCCCGCCGCGTCCACCTGGCGCCGCGGCACCAGGAAAGGGCCCGGGTAGACCAGCACCGCGCTCAGGGTCGGATAGACAGCCTCGCCGCGCGCGCCCAGCAACAGCAAGCAGGCCTGGCCGGCGATCGTCAGGCGCATCTCGTCGGTGATGTCCAGGCCGGCGCAGCCGACGAAGGTTTTTTCATGGAGGAAACGCCGCACCAGGCGTTCGAAGCGGGCACGCTGCGCGCCGTCCATGGCCCGGTATTGCTCGACATTGCGTTCGAGCACCGCCAGCGCGGGCGCGGCCAGCGGCTGGGCCAGCGCGCGACGCAGGCGCCAGCGCGGCCAGGCCCAGGCCAGCACCGCGCCCGCCCCCAGCAACGCCAACGTCAACAAGGCTTCCATCAGGCTGCTCCCGCGTCGACGCCCATGTTCACGCGCCGGACAGGTGCGCGTCAAGCTCGTCCGCGCCGCCGATCAGGCGTCCGCCGATGAACACCTGGGGCCAGGTCATGCGCCCGGTGATCGCGCGCAATACGCCGCTGTTGATCTTCTGGTCCTGTGAAATATCGGTATAGCGCAAGCCGCGTTCCGACAGCGCCGCCTTCGCGCGCGCGCAGAAGGGACAGCCCGGACGCGAGAAGACGACGATCGGTTCCGGCGCGCGCGCCTCCGGATTGATGTGGCGCAGCATGGTATCGGCGTCGGATACCTTGAACGGGTCGTCTTCCTTGCCGTCGGCATCCTCGATGAAGGCTTTTTCGATCACGCCGTCGCGTACCAGCATCGAATAACGCCAGGAACGCATGCCGAAGCCGAGCGAGCGCTTGTCGACCAGCATCCCCATGCCACGCGCGAAGTCGCCATTCCCGTCGGGTACGAACGTAATGCCGTCCGCTTCCTGGCCCTGCTTCCATTCGTTCATCACGAAGGTATCGTTGACCGACAGGCAGAGGATGTCGTCGACGCCGTTGTCGCGCAGTACCGACGACAGTTCATTAAAGCGCGGCAAGTGCGTCGAGGAACAGGTGGGCGTGTAGGCGCCCGGCAGCGAGAATACGACGACAGTCTTGCCTTTGAATAGTTCTTCAGTCGTCAGGTCGCGCCACTGGTCGTCCACACGCGCCTTGAACGTGACTTGCGGAACGGGTTGGCCTGCGAGCGATTCGGCGGTGGGCAGCATGGAGTTCCTTTGCATCGGTGGAGAGGCTTTGCCCGCAGGTGGGGCTTGTTGCCGGGTTTTCAATGTTGTTCGTGCGTGCACGCGGCGCATCGGAGGTGAGGAGCAAACGATCGAGCGGAGCAAATTGTAAAGCGTAAACGGCAAACGCCGCGCAATGCGCGGCGTTTGCTTGACGACAGCGATCGTCGGTTACGGAAATGCGCCTCGGGTCTCCACCGCTGCGCCTTCCGGCAGAAGCGACTTACTTGGCAAGCTGGCTCGGCGCCGGGCCGAACAGGGCTGCGACCAGCGGATCGCGGGTCACCGGGCTACGGTTCACGCGGATCGCGTAATGGGTGTCGTCGGCCAGGATGTGGAAGTGGCGGCCGCTGCCGGCCATGCTCTGCTCGCGCAGGCCGGGACGTTCCTTGCGCGGCGCGACGCCTTCGCGCTTGGGCTGGCAGATCGCGGCGAGGAAGGCCTTGACGCGTTCCTGGTCGGGGCAGATCTGATAGACGGCCTTGCCGAGGTAAGTGGCGGTACCTTCGATGTAGCGGGCCAGTTCGATCACGCCGGCTTCGCGCAGGTCGCGGATATACTTGCGCGCGCCGGACGGCGAGAACTTCAGGAACCAAGCGATTTCGTCGGCCAGCATTTCGTGGGTCGACAATTCGTTGATCAGCTTTTGCATGTTCTCGATCCGACGCTGCGTGGCAGAGGTCGACCGCACGCGCTCAATCGGCGCCAGTGAAATCGGCGCGCGTTCGGTAGGCTGTGGCGGGACGCGTTCGATCAGCGCTGAATTGCTGGAAGTGTGCACTGCGCCGATGTCGCCTTGCACCGCGTTGTGATGAGTCGTTGCATGCATGTTGGTGTACTCCAATAGAAAATGAGACTGGGAGGTCCGGGTCGCTGTGTGTGGTCTGACACTCTGACAACACCTCGGGTTCCGCTTAACTGGCCTCAAGATTGCCTGTGTCAGCCCGGCCGGTCTGTGCGCCACCCCACATTGGCAAGATTCCTCCAAGCATTTCAACATTTCTGTTCACACGGAAACTTCGGCGAATATTTCCAATCGGATAGATGTCGCAAAAACGCAACGAATCAAACGCTATTTTTTGGAAATAATTAATTGAAGAAATTACACGGTTTTATGCACACTATATAAAGGGATGAGAATTACCAGGCGAATCTGTTGTACATCTGTCACTCATCAGTAAACCTAGGTGCGCTAGCGCACCGACCCGTTTGAACTCGGCCTCGTATTCTTCAGTCCAACATCACTGTCAAGCACGCGATGTCACACTACCTTTTTAACTTATGGGAGTTTCCTGTGAACAATACGAATAAGATCGCCCTGGCTGTCGCCATGTTCTGCGCCGCCGGTTCCACGCTGGCCCAAGAAATCAACCCGTCCTGGTACATCCAGCCGAGCGTCGTCGGCATGAAGCCGGACGCGGACTTCGGCGTGAACGACCGCGATTGGGGCGGTGGTCTGAAATTCGGTAAAGCCGTCAACCAGAACTTTGATGTCCAGTTCGGCGCCACCCACGTGCGCGCTGAAGACGGTTCGGCACGTTACCGCCAGACCGTGGTCGGCGCCGATGCCCTGCTGATGCTGTCGCGCTCGGCAGTGCGTCCATTCGTGTTGTTCGGCGCCGGCGTCGAACGCGACAAGGTGGAGAATTCGATCCGCCGCGTGAGCAAGAACTCGCCCTATCTGACCGCCGGCATCGGCGTCCAGGCCAGCCTGACCCCTCAGCTGTCGCTGCAAGCGGACCTGCGTTCGGTGCGCGGCTTCCTGCGTCACGAAGATCTGTATGGCTTTAGCCGCAGCAACAACAAGTACCTGACCATCGGCCTGAACTACGCGTTCAACCCGCCGCCAGTGGCCGCCGCGCCAGTGATGGCACCGGCACCAGTGATGGAAGCTGCACCGGCACCGGCACCGGCTCCGGTCGCTCCGCCACCGGCACGTTTCGAGAAGGTCACCCTGTCGACCACCGAACTGTTCGCATTCAACAGCGCCGCCCTGAACATGCCACAGCCTAAGCTCGACGAAATCGCTGCTGCCCTGCAAGCCGATACTAGCATCACCGACGTCGACATCACCGGCTACGCCGACCGCCTGGGTTCGGACAAGTACAACCTGAAGCTGTCGCAGCGCCGTGCAGACGCCGTCCGCGAATACCTGGTCGGCAAGGGCGTCGACGGTTCGCGCCTGAAGGCCTACGGCAAGGGCGAAGCCAATCCGGTCGTGACCTGCACCGAGAAGAACCGTGCCGCGCTGATCAAGTGCCTGGAACCGAACCGCCGCGTCGAGGTCGAGCAGATCACGATCGAAAAGCGCGTTCAGTAATCGCTTGACGAGCCGCCCCGCCACTGCGGCGGAGCGGCGCCATGCCGCGCCGGACGGCGCGGTTCGAGGGGTACTTCGCTCATGCTGGAAGCGTGGAGAATCGTTGCCGGGAACCCGGTGCCTTCTTCCATCTTCCAAGGGGCCTGGTGCCCCTTTTTCTTTTCCGGAGAATTGGTATGGATACGGTCAGTAACGAAAGAAAACAATGGTTCCCCTATTCGCGGCAAATCGCCCACATCCTGAAATGCGCGGTGACGGAATGGCTGGCCCACCGTGCCGCCAGCAAGGGCGCGGCCCTGGCTTTCTATACGCTGTTCTCAATGGCGCCGATCCTGGTGCTGGTCATCGCCGTGGCCGGATTCTTCTATGGCGCGGAGGCGGCCCAGGGCCAGCTGCTCAATGAATTGCGCGGCCTGGTCGGCAAGGAAGGCGCCGAAACCATCCAGGCGGTGCTGGCCGGCGCGCAGGACAAGGAGACCGGCAAGTTCGCCACCATCATCGCGACCGTGCTGCTGCTGGTAGGCGCCACCAGCGTATTTGCCGAGCTCAAGGACAGCCTGGACGAGATCTGGGCGGTGCCCGCACCCAAGGACGCCGGCTGGTGGGACATCGTGCGCACCCGCGTCCTCTCGTTCGGACTGATCCTGGTGCTGGGTTTCCTGCTGCTGGTCTCGCTGGTCGTCAGCGCCGCCATGGCCGTCGTCGAAAACTATCTCGGTGGCGTCTGGAAAGATTCCGCCGTGATCCTCGGCTGGGTTTCGTCGTGCATCGGTTTCCTGGTGATCGCGACGATGTTCGGCACGATCTACAAGCTGCTGCCGCGCATCAAGCTGTCCTGGCATGACGTGATCATCGGCGCCATCGGCACGGCGGCTATGTTTACCTTGGGCAAGTTCTTGATCGGCCTGTACATCGGCAACAGCGGCGCCGCCAGCAGCTTCGGCGCGGCCGGTTCGCTGATCGCGCTGCTGCTGTGGGTGTATTATTCTGCGCAGATCTTCTTCCTCGGGGCCGAGTTTGCCCGCCAGTACGCGCTGCAGCTGGGGAGCTTGCGGCACAAGCCGGCGCACGAGACCGGGGCGAAGAACGTGAAGCGCATGGCCTGAGGCCGTTCTTCGACGCCATGTAAAACGGCGCGGGATCCGCCAGGGTCCGCGCCGTTTTCTTTGCCGGAGGGATGAGCTGCGCCTTACTCGCCCAGCAATTCCGCGACCACTTCCATCCCTTCGACCCGCTCGGCTACCGTCTTGAGGATCACCACGACCGGCACCCCCAGCAGCAAGCCCCACATGCCCCACAACCAGCCCCAGAACAGCAGGCTGACAAACACGGCGGCCGGGTTCATCTTGGCGATCTTGCCGGTCATCCAGGTGGTGACGACCATGCCGACCAGGGTGGCAATGCCCATCGAGGCGCCGGCGACGAGGATCACCATGCGCAGCGATTCGAATTGCAGGAAGGCGACCAGGCCCGTGGCCGAGGTGATCAGGAGCGGGCCGAAATACGGCATCACGTGCGCCACGCCGGCGAAGATCGCCCAGGCGCCGGCGTTGTTCAGGCCGATCGAGCGCAACGCCACCCACATCAGCAGCGCCAGCAGGATATTGGTCACCAACAGCATGAACATGTAGTTCTGGATCGAGGTGTTGATGTCGTCCAGGATGTGGACCGTGACTTTCTTGCGCGTCAGCGAAGGCCCGGTCAGCTTGACGAGCTTGCGCTTGAAGGTGTCGCCCGCCAACAGCAGGAAGAACACGAGGAACAGCACCATCGTGGCCTGGGTCACGAAGGCGGCCAGGCCGACCGAGCCGGCCAGCAGCCAGTCCATGATGCGAAAGCCCGGCGACTGCGGCTGCGACAAGGTCGGGCGGCGCTGGATCAGGCGCGCGTCCTTGTTCTGGCCGACGCTGGCCGTGGCCTTCTCGATTTCGGCGGCGGCCTTCTGCATTTGCTGGATGGTCGAGCCCTGCCCGCTGGCGGCATTCGACACCAGCTTGGTGACCTTTTGCGTGAGCGTCGGGAGCTCGTCGATGATATTGAAGAATTCGTCTTGCAGGCGGTACATGGTCGCGCCGAGTCCGCCGATCAGAAGCGCGGTGACAAGGGTGGCGCCAATGACGCGCTTGATGTGGATGCGTTCGAGCCAGCGCACGACCGGGCTGAGCGTATAGGCGATGAAGATGCCGAGCAGGAGCGGCACGAAGAATTTCTGCGCCCACTGGAGCGCGAAGACGAAAGCGACCGTGGCAAGGATGCCGAGCGAGAGACCGCGGGCATTGACGTGGATGGGCAGGCGCAGGCCGCCGGAATGCAGGGTGAGGTCGTCGCCGGAGGCGGACACGAAGTCCGGCTTGTCGGCCGCGTCGGTCATCGCGTTCACGATGACCGGCGTGGCTTCCGGGGCGGCGGGATTGTTCGGATCGGCAGGAACCGATCCAGGACTGGCGAGATGCATATGTTTGCCAAATAAAAGTTGCCAAACCGCCGCCCAGCGCCCTTGCGGGCGTGGGGGAAATTACTTAACGCGGATGTCGTTCTTGACCGATGTTACACCCTTGATGCCACGTGCGACTTCGACTGCGCGCTGTGCATCGCCTGGCTGGGCCACGAAGCCCGACAGCTGAACGTCGCCCTTGAAGGTTTCGACGTTGATCTCGGTCGCCTTGACGGTAGGATCGGCTGCGAAGGCCGCCTTCACCTTGGCGGTGATGATGCTGTCGTCGACGTATTCGCCGGCGCTTTCCTTCTGTGGACCCGATGCGCAACCGACCATGGTGAAGGCGAGTGCGCCGGTGAAGATGGCGGTGGCGAGGCGTTGGGTGATTTTCATGATGTATCCCTTTCGTTGGTCAAGTCAAAGTCAAAATTGCTCGTGTGAGCGAATCCGGTACGTCACTTGCCGTACGCGGTTTTTGCGGCGTCGACACACTGGTCTTTCGCCGCGCCGGCAAACGCGTCGCACTTCTCGAGTGCGACCCGGTATTCCGCCGTCAGTTTGTCTTCGCGCGCATTGCTGCGCGCTTCGATCATCTTGCGGTCTGCGGTGGCATCGGCCTGGGCGGCGATCAGCGTCGCCTTGGCCTGCTTGATGCACACGTCGCGGTCGTTACCCGTTACCGCGCCGCAGCGTGCCTTGTCGCGGTCGTAATTCGCGTCGGCGATGCGCATGCGCGCCTGGGTATAGGATTTCAGCGTGTTCTTGTAGGCGGCGCCCGCCTCTTCCTCGACCCGCACGCGCTCGGCCTTCGCCTCGGCGACGCAGACATCGCGCGGGTTGCCGGTCACGGCGTCGCAGCGTGCGCGCGCCACCTTGTAGTTGGCGGCGGCCATGTCGCGTGCCGTGTTGTAGGCGGTCTTGGCATCGGGTACCACCACTGCCGGCGCGGCCGGGGCCATTGCCGGCGCCGGTGCGACCGCTTGCGCCTTGGCGTGGGCCGTCCACAGCATGGCGGCACCGATGATCAGTAGTGCATGGACGTTTTTAAGCTTGGTTGTCATGTTCTTGTTCTCCTGTGGCGTGACCTTGATGATGTTTTACGCGGAATGCGCCATCTCCTCTGTTCGCTGTCGAACACAACAAGGAATGTCGATTAGATAATGTGAATCTGGCAATATTAAAATAGCAACTCAAAGTGCGTGATTGCACAGACCGTGTTGTTGGGCGGGCATATTCTGGACTCACACTTTTTGCCAGGAGAACAATATGAAGTCACCACGTACCCTCGCCGCCGCCGCCACCGTCGCCGTCGCCCTGCTCTCGGGCTGCGCCAGCTCGCCGATGAACAACACCGGCTACAACGGCGGCGCTAGCAGCGGCTATGGCAACACTGCATCGATGGGCTACGGCACCATCGAATCGATCCAGGTCACCCAGGCCGACAGCGGCCGCACGAGCGGTGCCGGTGCCGTCGCCGGCGCCCTGGTCGGCGCGCTGGCCGGCAATCAGGTCGGCAGCGGTAGCGGCCGTACCGCCGCCACCGTGGCCGGCGGCGTCGGCGGCGCCCTGGTCGGCAACAACATCGAGAAAAGCCGCAATGCAGGTGGCGGCCAGGAGATGTACCAGGTCAACGTGCGCATGGATAACGGCGAATACCGCACCGTGGTCCAGGACAGCGTCTACGACCTGCGCGTGGGCAACCGCGTACGCCTGGTCGACGGCCGCGTCTACCGCTATTGATCGCGCCGGCGCGCGCGCGGGCATCGGTTGATGCCGCCGATTGATGCATCGACGGGCCGGCTTTGCCGGCCCGTTTCGCTTTTGGAGGTCGAGATGACGCGTCATACCACCCTATACGGCCTGCTTGCCGCTTGCCTGCTGGCGTCCGCCGGCGCAACGGCGCACGCCCCCCAGAGCAACGACACCCTGGTCGCACCGGCGGCGGCCAACAAGCAGGCGCACGAGATCGCGCGCGGCGACCCGGCGCGCTGGTACCGGGAGGACGCGACCAGCCAGCAGCGCCGGCGCACGCGCCAGAAGGAAATCGGCGCCGCCTTCGAAGAAGCGAAGATTGCCTGCCGCCAGGGTCCGGCGACGGAGCGTGCGGACTGCCTGAAAGCGGCGCAGGCGACATGGAAGGAAGAAATGGCGGCAGAGCGTGCCGAAGCATCGGCCCAGGTGGAAAGCCAGGTTCGCTAGCCTGCGACGGCGGCCAGGGGCGAGACAGGCTGTCTTGCTTGCCGCGCACAAAAAAAGACGGCGTCCAATCGATGATTGCGACGCCGCTCAAGCCCCACCATATTCGTTTCCCATCAGCTCAGGCTAGCGGCCGGGATGGATGGCATGGCAGCGGGAACCGCCACGCCGGTCTTGCCTACATTGCCCGCTGCGCGCGGCGCTTCTTCATGTACCAGCCCGCCACGCCCATCAATATGGCGCCGGCCACTGCGGGTTTTCCCAAGCGGCGCTGGCGCACGAAATTGAATGCGGTCAGCGCATACGGCATCAGCACGGAGATGCTCGTGCCGGTGGGTTTCAGCAGGGCATCAGCCCGGGCCCGCAAGGCCCATGTCGCGTGGTCCAGAGCAGAATGTAACATGACTTCGGGCCGCGCGCCGTGCTTTACCTGTGCCTTGGCGTAGCTCACGCCTGCACGATAGAACTCGCCTTCGCGCAGCAGCTCGGCCTTGCGCATGACCGGGTCGCGGCTGTGCTTGTGGCCGGCCAGTCCGGTAAGCTCGTCCTTGTGATGTTTGTGATCGTGTTTTTCCATGTTTCTCCCCCTGTAGGTGGCCGTTTACAGCAGCGCGTCGCGGTCGTTCCGGAGTTCGTTCATCGTTTCCGGGAAGGCGAGCTTGCCCTGCTTGAGCATGGCCAGCCCTTTCATCACGAGTGCGGCCGTGACCGCCAGAAACACCAGGAACATCACCAGCAGAATCTTCCAGCCCCAGCTGTCCCAGGCCAGCATCACGATCGTCGCGGTGCCATAGGCCAATGCGAACCACACGGCGAGAACGGCGCCGGCGAAGATCGCCAGCAGTTCGATCGCGTGGTTGCGCACTTCCGACATCTCGAGTGCCGCTAATTCCACGCGGGACACGACGAGGCCGAACAGGTTCTTCGCCAGGCCGGAGATGCCGCCCATCAGTCCAGGACCATGCACGACGGTTTCGGTCTTTTCCATGGCGTTATCTCCGGCGGAAATTATTTACGACCCAGATAGATACCGACCAGCAAGCCGACGCTGGCTGCGGCAGCGACCGTGCGCCATGGGTTGTCTTTAACGTAGACATCGGCGGTCTCTGCCAGTTCCTTGCTCTTGATGACAGCTTGACCTTGGTACTGGCTGGCCTTGCCCATGGCGCGGTCCAGCAGTTCCATGCCGCGCGTGCGCAGCTCATCGGCCTTGACGCCGGTCAGCGAGGCTGCCGCGGTCAGCATGGCCTGGGCATCCTTGACCAGGGCCTTCATGTCGGTGCTGGTGTTGTGCATGGTGTCATCGAACGAGCGGGTAGTGCGGGTGGTGGTGTCTAGCATGGTGAACTCCTGTTGTAGGTTATGTGAAAGGTGAATAAAAAAAATCAGCGCACGAGGAAGTCGTGCATGTCGTCGGCGTGTTCTTCCTCGACGGCGAGAATTTCGATAAGCATTTGTTTCGTGGTCGGATCCTTGTCGCCCAGCGCCACGATCATCTGGCGGTAGGATTCGATGGCGACGCGTTCGGCGATCAAGTCGGCCCGCACCATGGCCTGGGTATCCTCCGAATCGTCATATTCGGCGTGGCTGCGCGCGGTCAGTGTGGCCGGATTGAAGTTCGGCGAGCCCTTGAGCTGCACGATGCGTTCGGCGATGCGGTCGGCGTGCTCCTGCTCCTGCTGGGCGTGCTCGAGGAACTCGGCCTTCAGCTGACCGTTGTTCGGGCCGCTGACGGTGAAGTAATGGCGCTTGTAGCGCAGCACGCACAACAGTTCGGTAGCGAGCGCGTCGTTCAGCATCGCAATGACCGCCTCGCGGTCGGCCGCGTAGCCCTCGGTGACGGCGCCGTCGTCGAGGTTGGCCGCGGCGCGGCGGATGGCTTCGATATCGAAACCATGCGCCTTGGGAATAGTGCTATGTTCCATGATGCTTCCTTGAAAATTCAGCGGTGAATCAGCGGCTGGCCGTGCGCGCCGGAATCGGTGCGTTGTCGTTCGACAGCACGATCTCGACGCGGCGGTTCAGCTGGCGGTTGCCGGCGTTGTCGTTTGCGGCGACCGGGAAGGCTTCGCCATAGGCTTTCATGGCGATGCGCTCGCGCGGCACGCCCATGCTGCCCAGGGCCGTGGCGACGGCATTGGCGCGGCGCTGCGACAAGTCCTGGTTGTAGCTCGAGCTGCCGGTGCTGTCGGTAAACCCTTCGACCAGCACCGTACGCTCCGGGTTCTGCGCCATGACATCGGCCAGCTTGCGCAAAGTCGACATTCCGTTCGGCGTCAGGTTGGCCGCGTTGGTGGCGAACAGCACGTCGCCGATGGTGACGACCATGCCGCGCTCGGTTTTCTTGGCATTCAGGTCGACCAGCAGCGCTTCGAGCTTGGCGGCGCGCTCGGCCATCGCACGGGTCTGGTCCTGGGCGGCGGCGGCCTGCTGCTGGGCCATCGCGGCCTGCTCCTGGGCGGCGGCCGCCGCGGCCTGGGCCTGGGCGGCATCGCGCTTGGCGCGGTCGGCTTCGGCGGTGCGCGCTTCCAGGCGCACTTCGTTGCGCTGGCGCGAAGCGTCGGCGATGTTGGCTTCGGCGGCCTTGGCGCGGGCCACTTCCTGGGCGGTGGCGATCTTCTGCTTGGCCACATAGGCCAGGCGGTCGATGTCTTCCAGGCTTTCCTTCTTGGCCGCGGCAGCGTTGGCGGCATTGAGCGCATCGCTGGCCTGCTTGAATTCGAGCGGCGCATAGCTCGACACCTGCGGGTTGTTATTGGCGGCGACGAAATCGGCGCGTGCCTGGTCCAGCTGCGGCGTGGTCATCGGCGTGGTGCTGCAAGCGGCCAGCAGGATGGCGCTGGCGAGAACGGCCGGTTTCAAGAAACGTGGTGTCATGATCTTTCCCTTCTATCGAAGCGCCGGGCGGGGCGCGGTCGGGTGTTTGTGAACAGCGGGCCGGCGTGCGCGACGCCGGCGTGGCGCGTGCGCTTGCCGCGCGCTGAGCAGCTTGCGCTTACTGCGCTTATTGTGTATTAGCGCGCTCCACTTCCTGGCGCAGCACGCGCAGGTCTTCGTTGAGCGCGTTCGAGGCGGCGGTGGCCTTGGCCGAATTGGACTTGCTCTGGGCCAGCTGGGCATCGGCCTGGGCCTGCATCGCCAGTTCGCGCGCCAGCTTGTAATCCTTGGCCGCGAGGGCTTCGTTGGCACGCATCATCTTCGCGCGCGCCGCCGTGATCTCGGCCGGAGCCAGGTCGGCCGCGCCGGCCTGCACCGCGTTCTCGACAGCATTGCGCGACACCGCGACATCGGCCGTTGCGGGCGCCTTCTGGCTGGCGCAGGCGCCCAGGGCCAGCACGGCAGCCAATGCCGCGATGCGACCCAGCGAATTCATCGGGCGATTCATGTCCATGTCTTTCTCCTGTAGTCGTACGAAATTGTTAACGCGAAGTGGATACTTAAGTTGATACCTTTATAAGCTTGTTATCGCTCCAGTTCGGTTCGGTGCCGCACATAGAAGAAATATCGCACTGGCAAGCCGTCCGCTCATCGGGCGCACCGTGCGACACCGCACATTGGTGCCCACTCCCTTTACGCTAAGCTTGGCCGCAAGACCGGTACCCAATGAAGGATCGTCATGCCCGATACCCCCCCCCAGCACGACACCGGCCGCAAGCACGGCGGCAAGACGAGGAAAATCCTCTTCGGCCTCCTGTTCACGGTGATCGCGCTGCCGCTCATCGCCGTCATTGTCATCCTGACGTTCGACTGGAACAAGGCCCGCCCATGGCTCAACGCCAAGGTCGGCGAAGCCATCGAGCGCCCGTTCGCGATCCGCGGCAACCTGTCGGTGGAGTGGGAGGTGCCGGCCAGGCGCATGGCCAAGGCCGACCGCCACCTGCGCGACTGGCTGCCCTGGCCGCACCTGATCGCCAACGACATCCGCGTCGGCAACCCGGCCGACATGAAGCAGATGGACATGGCGCGCGTGCGCCAGTTTTCGTTCTCCCTCAATCCCCTGGGCCTGCTGCAACACAGGATCGGCATCCCGGTGCTGCGCTTCGATTCGCCATATGTGGAACTGCAGCGCACCGACAGCACCCACTACAACTGGGCCTACAAGAAAAAGGACACCGAATCGAAGTGGGAGCTCGACCTCGAGCGCGTGGTGCTGACCGACGGCGTGGTGCGCGTCATCGACGCCGTCACCAGGGCCGACGTCACGGCCCAGGTGCGCACCCTGGACAACGACCCGAAATACGGCATCGGCTTCAAGGTCGCCGGTACCTACAACGGCGCGCCGGTCACCGGCGGCGGCAGGGTCGGCCAGGTGCTGTCGCTGAAGGACACGAACGCGCCCTACCCGGTCCAGGCCGACATGCGCAGCGGCCAGAGCCGCATCGCGGTCGAGGGCACCGTCACCAGCCCGGCCAGGCTCAAGGCCGTCGACCTGCAGCTCGCGCTGGCCGGGCGCAGCATGGCGCGCCTGTATAACTTCACCGGCATCACGCTGCCGGAAACGCCGGCTTTCTCGACCTCGGGCCATTTGAAGGGCGAGCTCGACCGCGAACATGGACGCTGGACTTACGACAACTTCAAGGGCAAGGTCGGCTCGAGCGATATCGGCGGCAAGCTGGTCTATCAAGGCGGCAAGCCGCGCCCCAGGCTGTCGGGCACGGTATCGACGCGCAAGCTGGTGTTCTCCGACCTGGCGCCGCTGATCGGCGGCGACTCGAACGAAAGCAAGAAGGCACGCGGCGTCGACGCCGTGCAGCCGGGCGGCAAGGTGCTGCCGGTCGAGGAGTTCCGCACCGAACGCTGGAAGGCGATCGACGCCGACGTGCGCTACGCGGCCGAGCAGATCATCCGCGACAAGGCGCTGCCGATCAGCAAACTGTCGACCCATTTGCTGATGAAGGATGGCGTCATCACCCTCGCCCCGCTCGACTTCGGCGTGGCCGGTGGCACGCTGCGCTCGACCATCCGCATGGACGGCAGCGGCGCCAGGGGCAATACGATCGCGGCCACGGCCAAGGTCAGCGCGCGCCATATCCAGATCAAGCAGCTGTTCCCGACCATCGAGAAGATGCAGGCGACGGTCGGCCAGATCAACGGCGACGCCCAGCTGTCGGCCACCGGCACGTCGGTCGCGGCCCTGCTCGGGTCCTCGAACGGCGAGGTCAAGGCGCTGGTCAACCAGGGCACGATCAGCAAGATGTTGCTCGAACAGATGGGACTGAACGTGGGCAACATCATCATCACCAAGCTGTTCGGCGACAAGCAGGTGCAGCTGAACTGCCTGGCGGCCGACTTCGACGTCGACCGGGGCGTGATGCGGTCGCAGGTGTTCGTGGCCGATACCGCGGAGGCGATCATCCAGGTGACAGGCACGATCAACCTCGCCAACGAGCAGATGGACCTGACGATCAAGCCCGAGACGAAGGCGCTGCGCCTGTTCACGCTGCGCGCCCCGCTGTATGTGCGCGGCCCGTTCAGCAAACCCGATGTCTCGGTCGACAAGGGCGTGCTGGCCCTGAAAGCGGGCGGCGCGGCCGTGCTGGCCACGGTGGCGGCGCCGGTGGCCGCCCTGCTCCCGCTGATCAATACCGGCCCCGGTGAAAACAGCGACTGCGCCCGCCTGGTCGCGCTGGCCAAGGAACGGCCGACCGCGCCGGCGCCGGGCAAGGCGAAAACGCGCTGATGAGTTACTTGAACGATGTGTGTGTTGCCGAACAGACTCTACATCGTGGAGGCTTTACTCTGACCCTGACGCTGAAACAGGAATACGGCACGCAAGTACTTAGGATGACGCATGATGCATTGGAAACCGGCCCTGGCCTTGCTGGCGGCCCTGATGTTCGGGGGCAGCCTGACCGGCTGCGGGAGCAGCGCCAGCTTGCTGGCACCGGCCGCGAAGGTGGACGATTCCACCATCACGGCCGGCGTGAACGAGGCGATCAGGCGCAGTACGGAACTCAATGCGGCGGACATCGGTGTCGCTACCCGCGAAGGCATTGTCCAGCTGAGCGGTTATGTCAGCTCGGCGGAAAACGTGGCAACCGCAGCGTCGGTTGCGCGGACAGTAAAGGGCGTGAAATCGGTCAGGAATGACCTGCGCCTGAAGTAAACCCACCCAAGGAGATCATTATGAAAAACATCAAACACCTGGCAGTGAGCGTCACCCTGGCAACCCTGGCATTGGGCCTGACCGGCTGCTCGAACATGTCGCGCCAGGACAAGGCCACCGCAGTCGGCGCCGGCGCCGGCGCAGTGATCGGCGGCGCCCTGACCGGCGGCAGCGCCGCGGGCGTGGTCGGCGGTGCTGCCGTCGGCGGCGTGGTCGGTAACCAGGCCGGCAAGACCAACTAAGCTTCACCCCCGTAGCAGCAAGGCAAACACACACGAAACGCCCCGCTTGCGCAGCGCGCAAGCGGGGCGTGACGTTTGCGCGAACGGTTTTCGGGCGGCGCCGGCATAGGCCGCCGCGAGCCGCTTAGCGGCGGCTTTCGGTGGCGCTCAGCATGCACTGCGAGAGCCGGTCGAAATGCATGAGCGCGGCCTGGGTCAGTTCGATCCGCTTGCGCCGCGTATCCTCGGTATCGGCCAGCATGATCCAGCCCTTCTGGCGCATCGACTTCAGGCGATTGTGCACGGTGGCCGGCGCACCGAGATCGCCGTTGGCCATCACATCGCGCACCGACAGGCGCTCGTCGGTCTGGCCGGCGCGGGCGATCAGGGCGAGGATGCGTTCTTCCAGCGGATCGAGTTCGGGCAGGGTCGGCAAGCCGCGCAATGCTTGCGACAATTGCAGGAAGCGCAGATAGATGTCGGCGGGGCGGGTTTTTTTCATGATGGTGTCGTTGAAAAGCCGGTAGCCGCGGCGACTGGCGCTTGCATTTCGCTACCGGCTGGATCGGGAATATTGTACTGTATCGACCACGATGATCAGCCAGCTCAAATTAAATACACTGATGGTGGGCGCGACCATCCTGATGTTCCTCATCGCGCTGGCAATCAACGAACTGCTGTTCACGCGGCTGGAATTCGCGCCCGGCATCAACTGGATCTACCTGCCGGCAGGCGTGCGCCTGCTGTCCACCCTCCTCTTCGCCGAGGCCGGGGCGCTGGGCCTGCTGCTGGTGTCGTGGGCAGTGTGCTTTTTCTACTTGTTCCCGGACGATCCGGTGCGCTCGTTCGCGGGCGGCGTGCTTGCCAGCGCCAGCCCCTACCTGGTCTATCTCGGCATGCGCCGCTATGGCGGACTGCAGTCCACGCTGGCCAACCTGACGGCGGCCCGGCTAATTGCCTGCGCCCTCGCCTTCTCGCTGGCCAGCCCATTGCTCCATCATCTCTGGTTCGCGTTCTACGAAGGCAAGGAAGACCTTGCCCACAGCTTCCTGGCTATGGCCATCGGCGATTTTTGCGGCACCATTACCGTGCTCTACGTGGCCAGGTTCGTGGTGGGACGCATGGCGCCGGTGCGCGCCTGACAGGATGCCGCAGGCCTGCCGCTGGAGGCGGTCGCGCATCTCGTCGGCCTCGTGGCGCAAGGCGATCACGACCGGATCGCGCTGGTCGGGCTAGGCATGCGCCAGCACATCGAGCAAGCGGCAGTCGAGGGCGTCCATGCGCGCACGCAAGGCAACGGCGTCGTGCGCCGGGTCGGCCGCCGCCGCGATCCAGGCACGCCACATGCTTTCCAGGTCGAGTTCGATCCCGTAGCGGCGCGCCGAAATCAGGTTCGCGTCCTCGATCAAGTGCAATGCCGTATCGGTAAGTGGCCACATGGCAAACGACGTGTAGAAGGCATCCGGCAGCCCCGGTTGGCCCGACGAGCGGGCGGCGGCATTGAAGGGAACGACCGCTCCAGAAATCATAACATTATTTTCAAGCCGTACGCGCATGGTATTGACGATTGCAGACGTTATGGAATGTGGAACGGCGCTACATGAAGGCGCTCGACAGCGCCCCGGCGCCCGCGTCCTTGACGATTTCATAGCAGGTGCAGGCCGCCGCCGCCAACCCTTCGGCATCGAGAATCTCGATATTGCCGCGGCTGTAGATGATGAGCCCCTGCTGCTGCAATGCGCTGGCGGCCTTGGTGACGCCGACACGGCGCACGCCGAGGGCATGGGCGAGGAATTCGTGCGTCAGGTGGAATTTGTCGGACTGCAGGCGATCGCGCGTGATCAGGAGCGAGCGCGCAAGGCGCGCCTCGAGCACGTGGAAACGGCTGCAGACGGCGATCTGGATCGCCTGGGCGAGCAAGGTGTCGGTGTAGCGGTAGAGCACGCGCTGCAAGGCGCCGCTGCGCTTGAACTCGGCCCGAAAAGCGGCGCTGTCCATGCGGCTGGCGCTGCCTGGACGCTGGACCACGGCGCGTACCTGGGCCGTCTCGTGGCCGAGCGCGACAGTGGCGCCGAGCATGCCTTCGCGGCCGACCAGGCCGACCTCGAGCGTCATGCGACCGCCCGCGACACCCAGGAGCGAGATCAGGCTGTCATGCGGAAAATAGATATGGCGGATCGGATTGCCCGCCTCGCCCAGCACTTCGCCGGCCTCGACGCGTACCTGGTCGAGCATGGGCAGCAACTGGGCGAGCTCCTGCGGCGGGAGCGCGGCCAGCAGCAAGTTGGCGTTGTGCTCGGCGACGTCGGGAGAAGCAGCAAAGTTCATCGAACCCTCGCGGTGAATGGGGAAACTCCGGCCAGCACGGCAAGCGCCGGACCGATGGCGGATACATTTGCAAACAATTTCGATCAGGTTAAATGCTCCGATAGGGAGTGTATGTTCGGTGACGCACGGAATACCTTGTTGTTCCTAGGGACAATCTTCGCTATCGGCGGGCATCGAGCCTGCCGAGGCGGAAAGCACATGCCGACCGCAATTTTTGGAGAACAAGCCATGAATAACATCCCCACTCCACCAGCTCGCACCAGGCAACATCCGCTCCTGCTGGCCGCTGCGCTCGCCGTCGTGCTGTTCTGCCTGATCGGCACCGCGGCCATCATGGGCTGGATCCCTTCTTCGATCGGCGGCAATGCGAACCGCCAGCTGAGCGAGGCCGACCGCGCCGCGCTGGCCGCGCGCCTGCCGCCTGGCGGACAGCCGGTGCCGCTGGCCCCTGCCGCAAGCATGGCGCAGCTGGCGCCCCAGGGCGGCGCCCATGCGCAGGCGCCTGCAGCAGCCTATCCCTCGCAGCCGCCGGGGCAGGCCTACGGCCCGGCGCCGAGCCAGGGCTATGTGCCGGCCCGCGACCAGGGTTACGCCGATGAGCCCGAGCGCGCTCCGGCGCCACGCACGGCGCCCAAGCCGAAGCCGGCGCAGGTGGCGGCGGCCGAACCGAAATGGTGCGGCAACTGCGGCAATATCGAATCGGTGCGTGCGATCAAGCAGCGCGCCGAGGGCAGCGGCCTCGGCGCGGCCGGTGGCGCCATCGTCGGCGGCCTGCTGGGCAACCAGGTCGGCGGCGGCACGGGACGCCAGCTGGCGACGGTGGCCGGTGCGGTCGGCGGCGCCGTGGTCGGCAACCAGGTCGAGGGCAACATGAAGGCCACGACCAGCTACGAAATCCGGGTCCGCCTCGATGACGGCACCCTGCGCACTTTCCGCCAGGAGAGCGAGCCACGATGGCGCAGCGGCGACCGCGTGCGCATCGTCAAGGGCCGCCTGCGCGCCGCCTGATCCAGCGTACTGTCCAGCGTCGAAGTCCGGCCGTCCGCAAGGGCCGCCGGACTTGCCCGTTAACGTAAACGCAGCGACCCGGGGCAACGCTCCCTTATTTTCTTTAATGCAATGTGAGATACCGCACGGAAATGTCTAGGTGTTGGCCCGAGAATGCTTGAGCGCCACGGAGCGCAGGCAGGCGGCGCAAGCCGCTCAGTTCAATCTTCGCTACAAGGAGAGCACCATGAACAATCTTGCATGGCTCGGCATCCTCGCCTGGGGTCTGGCCGTTACCGCATTCGGCCTGGCCTGGGCGCCGGCACCCCTGCCGCAAGCGGGCCATGTGGCGGCGCACGACGCCTTCTTCCTGGTCTGCGGCGGACTGCTGACCTGCCTGATCGGACTGGCAGGCTTGCTCGGCCTGATGGGCTCGATGCCGGGCATACAAGGTCCGGGGTTGCGAAATGAACAAAAATCTCGCGCATAATGTACGCCAACGAACGGTGATGCTGAGCTGAAACTCCGATACTGGATTCACGGCGCCAACAACGGCGCAAACCCCTGTGAGGAGACTCATCATGCTCTATACAATCGCCATCGTTCTCATCGTCTTGTGGCTGCTCGGCCTGGTCACCTCCTATACCATCGGCGGCTTCATCCACATCCTGCTCGTGGTCGCCGTGATCATGATCCTGGTGCGCCTGATCAGCGGTCGAGGCATCTAGCGAGCCGCATGCATTACCATATTGGTTGTATCGGGCCGTGCGCGGCGCTAGGCTTCGCATGTCCAGGTAGCGACCATGCACCACCCGAAGCAGGTTGACCAATCCGTTTCGCGGTCGTGCCCCCTTGGGCGCGCCTACGAAACGGATTTCTTTTTTTTCCAGGAGATCACTATGCATACCAATCTGACCAAATCCGCCATCGCCGCCACCATCCTCGCCCTGGGCGTTTCCGGTTGCGCCGACATGAGCGCCACCCAGCGCGGCACCGCCACCGGCGCCGGCGCCGGCGCCGCCCTCGGCGCGCTGATCGGCGGCACCACCAGCGGCGGCGGCAGCAACCGCGCAGCCAAGGGTGCGGTCCTCGGCGGCGCCGCTGGCGCCGTGATCGGCAATATCTGGTCCAAGCGCATGGAACAGCAGAAGCAGGCCATGGAGCAAGCCACCCGTGGCACCGGCGTGGAAGTCAGCCAGACCTCGGACAACCGCCTGAAACTGCAGATCCCGAGCGATGTGTCGTTCGATACCGGCCGCTCGGACATCAAGCCGAACTTCCAGCCGGTGCTGGAACGCTTCGCCACCACGCTCAACGAAAACCCGGCAACCAATGTCGTCATCATCGGCCACACCGATGCCACCGGCAACCCGGGCATCAACCAGCCGCTGTCGGTCGACCGCGCCGCGCGCACCCGCGACTACCTCGCCGGCCGCGGCGTGAACCCGGCCCGCATCACCATCGAAGGCCGCGGCGAGCGCGAGCCGATCGCGTCGAACAACGACAATAGCGGCCGCGCACGCAACCGCCGCGTCGAGATCTACGTCGCCGAGCCAGGCCGCGGCTAATTCCCTGCCCGTCCCGACTGCCCATGCATGAGGTTTTCCTCGTGCATGGGCATGTTTGTTGGTGCATGGGCCTCAGCCTGGCGCTCGCCGTTCGATTTGGCGCAAGACCGGGGTGCGGCATCGGGGGGATAGTGTTGCTTCTTTTAGGCAACATTTCCTATCCCCATCATGCCCGACTCCTGCGTTTCATCCGAGACCTGCGTTTCATCCGAGACCTGCGTTTCCTCCGAGACCTGCGCTTCTTCCGATATCGGGGATGCACCTGCCCTCTGGCGTCCCTCCGCGGTCGCCGCCTGGAGCCTGCTGTTTACGCCGGTGTTCGGTTCCTGGCTGCTGATGCACAACTGGCGCGTGCTGGGCCAGGCCCAGGCAGCCCGCGGCGCGCGCCGCTGGCTGCTGGCGAGCCTGTGCGTGCTGCTGCTGGAACTCTTGGCAGGCGCCATCACCCGGCGCGTCAACGGCACCACGCCGCTGCCGCAGATGATCGGGCTGGCCTGGCTCGGCTTCTGGCTGCTGGCGGCCGTGGCACCGCAATGGCGGCTGGTGCGGCGCCGCTTCGGCCGGCGCTACGCGCGGCGCGAATGGAACGCGGCGCTGGCGCTGGCGGTGGTGTTCGGCGTCGCGTGCTGGGCGACCGGACGCATGCTCACCGGCTTGCTGGTCGCGTTCACCTAAGCCCAGCGGCCGCGCCGCCAGGCACGGCGCCGTGCACGTCCTTTCCCAGCAGCCTCAACTGCCCGCTGTGTACGCTGCCGTACCAAGTCCGGGCGGCCCCAGCGCGTACACTGTCGGCTATGGGTAAATGGACATTGTATGCTTGACATTCTTGAACGCGTCGACCCGCACAGCGACCGCATCGACCTGCTCATCGAGCTGGTCGACTGCCTGCGGCCGCGCCGGCATCAGCGCGGCCATGCGCACGCGGCGGTACGCACGCTGACGCAACTTTTGAGGGGAAATCCGGCGCAGGCCTGGGCGTTGCGCAGCTACCTCGTCACCCTGCTCGAGAAACGCCGCCACACCAGCCTCTACAGCGACATCGGCATTCTCTCCAACGACGGCTTCTTCACCGAACTCAAGCGCCGCGTCGCCTGGCGCCTGCTGCCGCCCGCGCTCGACGACCTGTACCTGTCCGACGCGCTCGACCAGGTGCTGTTCGCCGAAGAGGACCATCAGTGGATCCGCTCGGTGCCCGACGCCGACTGGCTGGCCCTGTTCGACGTCGTCGCCGGGGCCCCGCCGCCGGTCGACGCCGCCCCCGACCGCGCGCGCCTGGTCACGACCATGGGCATGCTCGATGCCATCCGCACCCTCTCCTGCCGCGTCTGCGCGCTGGGCCTGGAGCCGCGCCTGGTGCACAGCTACAGCGAGATCGAGGATTTCGATTCGCCCTTCCTGATGCAGAACATCGAGGTCAACCACTACCTCGACGAATACGGCCGTTTCCTGGAAGGCAGCATCGCCCGTCCGGACGACCCGCGCCACTTGCTGGTGATGCTCGACCAGTGCGAGAACGTGGTGGCCAAGATCCGCCGCAATTCGCTGTCCTTCGGTACCAGCGTCGCGCTGACCTATGTACTGGTGGCCATCACGCAAAGCATCGGGCGGCTGCGCAAACTCCTGTTCCTGGTCGACAGCAGCGAGGGCGCCGAAGAGCAGCCGGCGGCGCTGCCGGCCGCGCCCGAGGACCAAACCGGACGGCGCGTCTCGGATAGCCGCGCCCTGGCCACCGTGCCGCCGCATGCCGGTGCGCCGCCTGCGCCGAGCGCACGCCGCGCGGCCGCGCTCGAACTGGCCCAGGAACTGATCGAGGCCCACAACACGAAATACCAGGTGCGCGGGCTGGTTCGCGACACGATCCAGCTGCTCGCTCGCAACGTCACGGAAAACGCCAGCCGCACCGGCGAGCATTACATCGCCGAGAGCCGCGCCCAGCTGCGCGGCATGTTCAAGGCCGCGGCCGGCGCCGGCTTCATCGTCGGCTTCATGGCGATGTTCAAGATCTTGCTGTCCTACCTGCGCGCCGCGCCCCTGGTCGAGGCCTTCCTGTTCAGCATGAACTATTCGCTCGGCTTCATGCTCGTGCACATGCTGCGCTGGACGATCGCGACCAAGCAGCCGGCCATGACGGCCCAGCGCATCGCCGCCGGCCTGCACAGCCCGGATGGGCGCAGCATCGATTTCGACAGCATGGCGGCCCTTGTCAACAAGGTGTTCCGCACCCAGATCGTGGCCGTGCTGGGCAACGTGATCGTCGCCTTCCCCACCGCGCTGGTGATCGCGATCGCCTACCAGCAGCTGATGGGGCATCATCTCGTCACGCCCGACAAGGCCCTGCACCTGCTGCACGACATCGACCCGATCCACTCGCCCGCCCTGTTCTACGCGGCCATTGCCGGCGTCTGGCTGTTCGTGGCCGGCCTGATCTCGGGCTACTACGACAACAAGGCGCTCTACACGCGCATGGGCCAGCGGGTGCGCCAGCTGCGCTGGCTCGGCACCTTGCTCGGCGTGGCGCGCCGTGACCGCCTGTCGCGTTACGTCGAGAACAACCTGGGTGGCCTGATGGGTAACTTCTTTTTCGGCATCCTGCTCGGCACCACCGGCACCGTCGGCTACCTGCTTGGCTTGCCGCTCGATATCCGCCACGTGACCTTCTCGACCGCGAACTTCGCCACCGCCCTGGTCGCCCTCGACTACCGGATGAGCTGGCAGATGGCGGCCAATGCGGCCGCCGGCGTCGCCCTGATCGGCGCCGTCAATCTGCTGGTGAGCTTCAACCTGGCGCTGTGGGTGGCATTGCGCGCTCGAAATATCCGCTTTACCCGCAGCGTCATGCTGCTGCGCGCACTGGGGCGGCGCTTCCTGCACGCGCCGCTCGACTTTTTCATCGGGCCCAGGGATGCCGACGCAATCGATGTCCCATTTTCCTCAAGGGGAAACAAATGAAGAAAAGCATCAAATGGTGGATCGCGGGCCTTGCCCTGGTCGGCGCGATGGCGTCCTGCCGCACCCTGCCCGACGCCGACAAGCTGCCCGAGACCACCAGCAAGACCAATCCGACGGTCGAGAACGCGCGCGGCGCCACCCTGTCCAAGGGACAGACCTCGGCCTTGCTGCAGCGGCGCTGGGCGAATGCAACGGCCGACCTGAAGCAGCTGGCCGTGCTGGAGGAACAGGCCACCGGCCTGCCCCTGATCGCCGGCAACCAGGTGCAGCTGTTGTTCGACGGACCCGCGACGATGCGCGAGATGATGGCGGCCGTGCGCAATGCGACCACCTCGATCAACCTGGAAACCTATATCTTCGACCAGGACCCGATCGGCCTGCAGTTCTCCGACCTGCTGATGGAAAAGCGGCGCCAGGGCGTGACCGTGAACGTCATGTACGACAGCGTCGGCACCCTGGGCACGCCCCAGGAATTTTTCGACCGCATGCGTGCGGCCGGCATCAACATGCTGGCCTTCAATCCCATCAATCCCGCCAAGGCCAAGGGCAACTGGTCGATCAACAACCGCGATCACCGCAAACTGATGGTGGTCGACGGCCGCGTCGCCTTTACCGGCGGCATCAACATCAGCAGTGACTATGCCAACAGCTCCCTGTTCCGCTCGCGCCGCAAGCCCGGCAATGTCGACAAGAACAAGGTCGGCTGGCGCGATACCCACGTGAAAATCGAAGGACCGGCCGTGGCCACGCTGCAATGGGCGTTCGTGGACAACTGGGTCAGCCAGGAGGCCGGCGAATTGCCGGCGCGCGATTACTTCCCGCGTCTGTCCGCGGCCGGCGACAAGTTCGTGCGCGTGCTGGCCACCGATCCGGGCAGCAATTCGGAAATCTACAAGTCGCTGATGGTAGCGATCAACGAGGCCAAGAAATCGGTCCACATCACCTCGGCCTATTTCGTGCCCGACCAGCAAGTGGTCGACGCCATGATCGCCGCGGCCAGGCGCGGGGTGGACGTGAAGCTGGTGCTGCCGGGCGTGTCGGACCACGGCCTGGTGATGTATGCCGGCCAGGCCTTCTACGAGCAGTTGCTGGCCGGCGGCGTGAAGATCTACCAGCTGCAGGTGGCGGTATTGCACGCCAAGACGGCAGTGATCGACGGCGCCTGGTCGACGATCGGCTCGGCCAACATCGACCGCCGCAGCTTCATCCACAATTACGAGTTGAACATCGTCGTCATCGACCCGGCCTTCGGACGCGAGATGGAGAGCGCCTTCAACGAAGACTTGCGCGACTCGAAAGAAGTCACGCTGGAGCAATGGCGCAAGCGGCCCTGGGCCGACCGGGTCAAGGAATGGGCGGCGCGCCTGACCGAATACTGGATCTGATCGCACGGCCAGGCAAGGCCGGCGCACTGCCGGTCAATATTACTCAGATCCCTGCGGCCAGCATGCTTTCGCAGGCTGGCGACCAGACGTTACCGCTGCGCAGGAATTTTTCCGTGAGCATGACACGGAAGGTATTCGTCAGCGCGTCCCAGCCGTAACGGTCGATTTCGACCCGTTCGTGTTCGACCCGCAGCAGATTGAAGGAATTGACTTCGCCGCGGCCCCGGGTCGAAGTTGCCGTGCCGGCCTGCACCACGAGCGCCGCGTAGGCGTCGATCTGGTAGCGCGACGCCGTGCTGGCCGCGTGGCTCACGTGCATGTGCCCGGCCAGCAGCACGTCGACGCCGCATTCGGCGAACGTTTCCATCGCCATCGCGGCCCGGTCGACCAGGTCTTTTTCCTCGAAGCTGGTCGGCAGGTCGAAGGGATGGTGGGTGACGACGATGCGCGTGATGCGCGCGTCGAGCCCGGCGAGCTGGGCCCGGATGCCGGCCACCTGCTCCTTGTTCAGGCGCCCGTCCTTGATCGTCAGCGAGCGCGCCGTGTTCACGCCCACCACGGCAATCTCGTCGTCGACGAAGATCGGGTCGAGATCGTCGGTGATGTAGCGCTTGAAGCGGTCCAGGGGTTTGACGAAGCGCCGGAACACGTTGTACAGCGAAATATCGTGATTGCCCGGCACCACGATCTGCGGTCCCGGCAGAGTGTCGAGGAAGGCGCGCGCTTGCTCGAACTGCTCGGTGCGGGCGCGCTGGGTGAGGTCGCCGGAGACGACGACGACGCTGGGATTGATCGCATGGATCAGGTCGTGCAGTGGCTGGAGCAGGGCCTCGTCGACCCGGCCGAAATGCAGGTCCGACAGGTGAATGATTGTGCGCATCGAATTTCCTTGTTAATCAGTATGAGCGGTTGCCGGATGCGCGTGCCGCCTGGCGCCGGCGCAGCGTGGATACGCCGGTCACGCAGATCGCCAGCCAGGCGCAGCCTTCCGCCATCGCCGCCAGCACGTCGGACAGGTAATGGGCGCCCAGGTACAGGCGCGAGCCGGCCACCAGCAGCACCATGATGCAGGCCGCGGCGACAATCGTGGCGCGCGCCTGCCAGCCTCGTGCCTGGCGGCTCAGGTAACAGGCCAGCACGCCGTACAGCAGGGTCGCCGCCACCGTGTGGCCGCTGGGGAAGCTGTAGGTGGTGAGCGTAAGGATGGGCTCGCCGAAATGCGGCCTCGCCCGCTCGAACGTATGCTTCATCGCCACGTTCAGCAGCATCCCGCCCGGCACCGCGGCCACCAGGGTCAGCATCCAGTGGCGCGCATCCCGGCGCACCAGCCACCAGCCGGCCAGGGCGGTGAGCGCCAGCATGCCGGGAGTACTGTGCAGGTGTGTGACACCCAGCAGGAAATTGCGCAGCAGCGGACTGTGGTGCGCGTGCGCGTGCAGCCAGTTCGCCAGCCGCAGGTCCACCGCCGTGATCGGTGCGCCGTCGACCACCGCCCCGGCGATGCGCGCGAAGCCGGCCATCGCCAGCAGCATGGCCAGCACCCCCAGGGTCAGGTGCAGGCCGAATTCTTCCTGTGGCGAGAAGCGCGCGGCGGCAAATCGATGCAGGCGCTGGATGAGGGACTTGGTCATGGGGCAAAACCGGGAACGATACGGTGTCGATGGCAAAAAAACCACATTTGGAATTTTTTACTGGTGTTATGTACAGTACCTGTGGATTTGTACAGTAGTTGTGCTATCCTGTTTTCACTGACCAACATAATTCAAACAAGGGAAACGTCGATGACCACTCTGAACAATTCTTTCGGCCTGGAATACGCTCCTGCACCTTTTCTTATGCGCATCGGACGCCGCGAAATCCTGATCACCCGTGACTTCCGCAAGCGCTTCTACCCGATCAATCCGATCATGGAATGCGATACCGGTGTCGAGCCGGGCCATGTCGAAGTGCTGCTGTTCGGCCGCTGGCTGCTGATTCTATCGAAGGCGCATTAAGAAGCTATGTCAGTAGGAAACGAGTCGTCATCGACTTTTTCCTTCCTGCCGGGCAAGGTGCTGGGCGCGCCGGTGCCGGGAGAGCGCAATTAAGCCAAGTATCGCTTGCCCGGTGCATGGATGCCAACACGCAAGCGATTGGCGTCGCGATTGAAATTCACATATCGATAGCTGAAATCATTCGTTTTCTTCCGATGAGTGGCGCAATACCCTAGCGGTCATCTGTTCCAACTCATCCGAAAGAAGACCTATGTTCAAAAAACTCGTCCATGCGCTGGCCGCCGTCGCGTTGCTGGCGCAGTCGGCCGCTTTTGCGGCCGAGGTCACCCTGCTGAACGTCTCGTACGACCCGACGCGCGAACTCTATCAGGACTACGACAAGGCCTTCGCCAAGCACTGGAAGGCCAGGACCGGCAACGATGTCAAGGTACGCCAGTCGCATGGCGGTTCGGGCAAGCAGGCGCGCGCCGTGATCGACGGCCTGCCGGCCGATGTCGTCACCCTGGCACTGGCCTATGATGTCGATGCTATCAGCGAACGTGGCCTGATCGCGCACAACTGGCAGGCTCGACTGAAGAACCGCAGCGCGCCCTATACCTCGACCATCGTGTTCCTGGTGCGCAAAGGCAATCCGAAGGGCATCAAGGACTGGGGCGACCTGGTCAAGCCGGGCGTCGCGGTGATCACCCCGAACCCGAAGACCTCGGGCGGCGCGCGCTGGAACCATCTCGCGGCTTGGGGCTATGCCCTGCGCCGGCCGGGCGGCAACGAAGCGGCGGCGCGCGACTTCATCAACAAGCTGTACAAGAACGTGCCGGTGCTCGATTCGGGCGCGCGCAGCGCCACCACCACCTTTGTCGAGCGCGGCATCGGCGACGTGCTGCTGGCCTGGGAAAACGAGGCGCTGCTGGCGCTGCGCGAACTCGGCCCCGGCAAGTTCGAGATCGTGGCGCCGTCGGTCAGCATCCTGGCCGAACCGCCGGTGGCCCTGGTCGACAAGGTTGCCGACAAGCGCGGCACGCGTCCGGTGGCCCAGGCTTACCTGGAATACCTGTACAGCGATGAAGGCCAGGACATCATCGCCAGGAACTACTACCGCCCGTCGGTCGAGAAGTTCTCGCGCAAGTATGCCGCCCAGTTCCCGAGCATCAAATTGTTCACGCTCGACCAGGTGGCCGGCAACTGGGCCCATGCCCAGAAGGTCCACTTCGCCGACGGCGGCATGTTCGACCAGGTGTACCAGCCGGGCAAGAAATGACTTGAAATCCGCAAGATGGCCACGACTGTGTTGATTCGCCAAGTCGTGGCCTGCCCGCGCGGACGCGTCGCCGCGCGCCTGCCGGGGCAGTCCTTCCCAACTACTCCGTGGAAAGGAAGCTCTCATGTCCGTAAAACTTCGCAATATCAACGAGCAGGTGATCGTGATCACCGGCGCCAGCAGCGGCATCGGTCTCACCACCGCGCGCATGGCTGCCGAACAGGGCGCCAAACTCGTGCTGGCGTCGCGCAACGGCGAAGCCCTCGACCAACTGGCCAGCGAATTGCGGCGCCAGGGTTGCCAGGTGGCGACCGTCGTCGCCGACGTCGGCAACGTGCATGACGTCGAACGCATCGGCCAGACCGCGCTCGAACGCTACGGCCGTATCGATACCTGGGTCAACAATGCCGGCGTCGGCACCTTCGGCCGCCTCGAAGACGTTCCGCTGGAAGACCACCAGCGCCTGTTCCAGACCAATTTCTGGGGCGTGGTCAATGGCTCACTGGAAGCGGTCAAGCGCATGAAGCTGCGCGGCGGCGGCGCCCTCATCAATGTCGGCAGCGAAGTGTCGGACGCCCCGATTCCGCTGCAGGGCATGTATGCGGCGTCCAAGCATGCGGTGAAAGCCTTCACCGAATCGCTGCGCATGGAGCTCGACAAGGACGAGGCGCCGGTTTCCGTCACCCTGATCAAGCCGGCCGCGATCGACACCATGTTCGCCCTGCACGCCAGGAACTACATGGACAAGGAAGCAGCCCTGCCCGCGCCCGTGTATGCACCGGAAATCGTGGCCAAGGCCATCCTCCACTGCGCCCGCCATCCGAAGCGCGAGATGTTCGTCGGCGGCGCCGCGAAACTGGTGTCCTCCGGCTACGCACACATGCCGCGCCTGCTCGACCGCTACATCCGCGCCACCATGTTCAGTCAGCAAAAATCAAGGGCCGACAAGCAGCCGGGCCGTCCCGACGCCTTGCATGCACCGGACCGGACGAACGCGCTGCGCGAACGCCAGGGCATGACCGAGCGCAAGGTCAAGGAAACCTCGGCCTATACGATGCTCAGCCTTCACTCGACATCCGTCGTGACCGCCCTGCTCGGCGGCGGCGCCCTGTTCGCGGCATGGAAACTGGCGCAGCCGCAGATGGCACGCCGGCGTCCGCAACGGAGGTAGGCGCGAGCGTCCGGGCAACAAAAAGGCGCGCAGCCTGCGCGCCTCGAGCTCGGAACGGCTGGCCGCTTCCAGGAGGCGGCGATTCGTGCGCGCCCCGCAAATGGGCGCGCCGATTACTTGTCCTCGTCCCTGCCGGTCGGGGGACGGCTGGCCAGGAAATCGGTATCTTCTTCCGTCAGCGGCAGGTCGGGAATCGATTCGATGTGGTCGGTGTCGATGTCGGCGCCATCCTTGACGACCGTATCGCGGCCGGCCGCGGCGCGCTCGCCGGTGCCGCCCGCATCGCTGTCGCCGGAAAAATCGGCGTCGCCGATGTCGGGACCGGCGGTGTCGCCGGCATGGCTCGCTTCCAGGTCGGAGGTCGTGCCTTGGTCGAGGTCCAGCAGCTGGTCGTCGTCGAGGTTGGTCGCAAAGCCCGGGCCGCCGACCACGTCGCTGCCGCTATCGGAAGTGTCGCTCGGTCCCAGCGCATCGGTGCCATGGCCCTTGCCAAGGCTGCGGTCTGGACGCTCCGGGAAGTTGTCCGGATCAAGGGTGCTAATGCCAGTCATGATGCCTCCGTGAAGATGGTTGTCGGATAGTTCAGAGATAAGGTCAGGCTACAGGGAAACGGGCGCCTGCGTCGCAGCGCACGTGATGCCGCGGACGATCAGAACGCGTGGCGCATGCCCACGTTGATCGCCGCATTGCCGCTGCCGCGCGCGCCGGCGTTGCCGACCGTATAGCCGGCGCCGTTGCGGTTCTGGATGCGTGAATAAGCCGCGTAGAAATCGGTGCGGCGCGACACTGCGCGGCTGGCTCCGAAGGCAACCTGCCTGGCGTCCTGGTTGGCCAGGTCGCGGTCGTCCTTGCAGATGTACGAGGCCAGCAGGGTCGTGCCCTCCCCGAGCGGCACGGCCAGTCCGAACAGCCCGTCGCGGCTGTTGCTCGAGGCCGTGCGCGCCAGGCCGGCGCCATACGGGTTGTCGGGATTGAACAGGGGCGAGCCGGCCCAGCCGCGGCTGAGGCTGTACGCGGCGTAAGCCGTGCCCCAGCCCAGGCGCAGGTTGGCCGCCAGGATCGAATTGCGCGCGACGGTGTCGTTGCTGGTTTTGCTGTGCAGCTGGACGCGTACCGCGTTCAGGTTCTGGTGCGCGGCACGTACCGTCAGGGGCCCTGCCTTGACGCCTACCGTCATGCCCCATGCGCGTCCGGCCGGCGAGGTGTCGACCTTTTCCTTGAAGGCATACGAAGCGCCGGCCGAAATGCCGCGCGCCAAGGGGCCGTAGTACTGGACGCTGTTGCTCGTGCGCCGTCCGCCGCCGATGAGGTTGCCCGCATTGCCCGCCATGCCGCCCTGGAACGGATCGGCGACGTCGGTCAGCGCGAGGTATTGCAGGTTGTATTGGCGGCCGACGGTGATGGCGCCGAATTCGCCGGCCAGGCCGACGAAGGCCTGGCGCCCCGGCACGCGCTCGTCCTGGTCGCCGCGGCCGGAGTCGACGCGCATGCCGTTCTCGAGGGTGAAGATGGCGCTGGCATTGCCGACCGCTTCGCGTCCTCCGACATACGATTCCGATGTCAGTCCGCTGCCGCCTTGGGCGCCGCAAGCGCCCGCGCAGCCGGCCTGCCCCACGATACCGGTATCGACCACGGCATAGGTCGCGACGCCGCCTTGCGCGCATGCAAGCGTGGCGCTTCCTGACAGCATTGCAAATGTGACAAACGACTTGAGCATCGGCGCATTCCTCTCCACGCCTCTACCTTACGCCTGTCAAGCAGCTTCATCTGTCGAATCTCGCACATACCGCTGACCAGTTCAGCCCGTCTTGATGTAGGCGGAATCTGACTTCTGAAAAGCAACTATTTATGCGGCAAGTGCGACCGTGTTCTTGCCTCCCCGCTTTGCCGCATACATGGCGCCGTCGGCGCGCGCCAGCCAGGCATCGAGGTCGTGCGCATCCTCGGGCAAATGCAAGGCCACGCCGATGCTCGCGCCGACCGTGACCCGGGTGCGTTTCAACGCATAAGAATCACGCAGCAGGGCCAGCAGGTTGTCCGCTTTCTCGTGCGCATCCTGGGCGTCGCTCAAGCCTTCCAGCACGACCACGAATTCGTCGCCGGCCAGGCGCGCGACCATGTCGGTCTTGCGCACCGCATTGGCCAGGCGGACGCCGAACTGGCGCAGCAGCTCATCGCCTTCCTCGTGGCCATGGGTATCGTTGACGCACTTGAAGCCGTCCATGTCGAGGAACAGCAGGGCGCAGGGCTTGTGGGCGCGCGCGGCGCGGTGCATCGCGTCGGGCAGTGTCTGCATCAGGGCACGCCGGTTCGGCAAGCCGGTGAGGCTGTCATGCAGCAACAAGGCCTGGAGGTCGGCGGTACGCGCGGCGACGGTGTTCTCCAACTGCTGGTTCATCGTCTCGAGCGCGCTGCGGTGCTCTTCCTCGCTGCGCACCAGTTCGCGCATCGCATGCGAGAGCACCTGCGCCTCGTGGAAACCGCTGACCACCGGGATGTCGTCTGGCCGCCCACCGGCGCGCGTCGCATCGATCGCCTGCTCGATCGCGCAGCTCAGCGCATCCATGGGCCGCGTCAGGCGGCGCGCCAGCAGTGCCGCGCCGCTGGCCAGCACCACGGCCATCAGCACGCTCAGCCAGATCATGCGGCGTTCCAGTGCGTGTGCCTCGGCCAGCGCCGCGTCCTCGGTATGGCGTACCAGCACTGCCCATTGCAGGGTCGTCGGGTCGCCCGTGGTGCCGGTGCGGCTGTAGCCGGTCAAATACACCTTGCCATCAGGACCTTCCTCACGCAGCGAGCCGATGCCGCCTTTCAGCGCCAGGCGCAGGCTGGGCGTGTCGATCTTCTTTTCGAGCAGTTCGCCCGGCCCGAGCAGGACGGTACCGTCCGCGCGGACCACGAGCACCTCGGCGCCGTATGCGCGCAAGGCGGGCGTGAGCAGCTGGTGCGCGCGGTTGCGCACCCACTGCCAGCTCATGTGCACCCCGACCACGCCGCGCACGGCGCTGTCGTTGCCCAGCAGCGGCGCCGACATATCGATGAAACGCCACGGATCGCTCGATTTCGGCAGCAATTTGTTGAGCAACTTCGCCGGATGGTAGTCGGTCGCGTGCGCGCCTTTCAAGCCGGCCTGGAACCAGGGCCGGGCATCGACCATGGCGCCTTCGAGCATCCGCCCTGTCGCGGCCCGCACCTTGCCGTCGGCATCGGCCACGCCGATCCAGGCGTAATCGGCCACCGCGCGCTGGAGCGACTCGAGCACCTGGCGCGTCTCCTCGGGTTTATCGTAGGAACGCACCTGAGGCAGTTGCGACAGCAACTTGACGGTCACGATAGCGCTACCGGTCACCCGGTTGAGCGAATCGCGCATTTGCCAGGACAGCTGCTCCAGCCGCAACTGGGCTTCCTTGCGCGCCTGCTGCTGGGCGAAATGGCTGACCAGGGCCACATGCAGGAGCACGGTCAATGCCACGGCAATGCTGACAGTGAGCATTGTCAGCGTAGCCAGGCGCAAGGGACGTCGCATTGCTGTGCTGGAAGAGACGCGCACTGGGTTGAGCATATGAACTTCATGTAAGATCAATCCTACATGATAGTCCTAACAATATGTCTATTCAACAAATATGATTCCACAAGGCATTAAATGTGGAATGGCTGGACAGAATTGATGTTTTTAATGAGCAGATTGCAACAACTGTGTCCTACACCCTGCTGAAATTCACATTTTCATCAGCGCGGGTAGGTGAAGCCCGTGCGGATATCCATCGGCGCAAGCCGCTTACCCTCGCGCACCATCAGCTTCTGCGGTGGCTCGTCGCCCGCCAGCGCGCGCGGGAAGAAGGCCAGGCCTTCGCCCTCGCGCAGCAGCTGGTCACAGCGTTCGTACACGTTCGGGCAGCCGGTTTCCTTCAGCAGCGCCTGGACGACGGCGACCTTCCACAACTCGACGCCGGCGGCATTGAACTGGCACACCAGAAAGCCGTCGGCGCCGCCATACCTGTGCACCAGGAGACCAGGCAAGCCGTCTTTCTCGCCATCGACCAGCTGGAACAGCGCTTGCGGGTCGGCCGTACGCCACGGCCCCATGCGGCGCTGGAGGGCAGCCTGCACGCGGCGCTTGATCAGTGCGTGGTCGATCGGCTCGTCCTCGCGCAGGGTCCAGACACGGGCGGCGATCTGGGACCTGGCGTTGTAGGCGGCGCGCGCGATGAACTGGCGCGACGAGGACTGCACCACGGCCGTGGCCCCGGGTTTTTTGAGCTCCTGCGGCTTGCCGTCGACGCGTTCGATGGCGGAGAGGTAGATCCAGGGGTCGCCGGCGAGCAGGGGTTTTTCCTTGCCCTGTTTGATGGTGATGATGAGCATTATTTTTTGGGGGGGTTGTAGAGGACGATTCGAAGAGGGCCGGGCAAGTATGCCCAGCCCTTCGAATCTCACACATAATGGACGATTCGAAGAGAGCCGGGCAAGTATGCCCAGCCCTTCGAATCTCACACATAACGGACGATTCGAAGAGGGCCGGGCAAGTATGCCCAGCCCTTCGAATCTCACACGGGAAGCGCGCAGGCGCTTCCCTCGCTTCCGCCAGGAAATAAAAAAACCGCCTGGGGCGGTTTTTTTATTTCCTGGCGGAAGCGGTGAGATTCGAACTCACGAACGGGTTCCCCCGTCGGCAGTTTTCAAGACTGCTGCCTTCAACCACTCGGCCACGCTTCCTGAAGTCCGGCATTATACATAAATCACTGTGTTGAGGGCAGGCAATCGGCCTTCCCTACTCCACCAGCAACCAGTTCTCCCGCAAGCCCTGCTCGAACCCCGCCGCCGGCAGCGGTGCCGCGTACAGGTAACCCTGCACCTCGTCGCATCCGGCATCGCGCAGGAATTCGAGCTGCTCGGGTGTCTCGACCCCTTCCGCAATCACGCGGTGACCGAGCCGGCGCCCGATGCTGATGATGGTGCTGGCAATGGCGCAGTCGTTGGCATCGGTCGGTATCCCGGTCGTGAACGAGCGGTCGATTTTCAGGGTGTGGATCGGGAACCGCTTCAGGTAGGACAGGCTCGAATAGCCGGTGCCGAAGTCGTCCAGCGAGAGCGCCACGCCCAGCGCATTGATGCGGTCCATGATGCCGATCACGCGGTCGATGTCGTGCATCAGGGTACTCTCGGTGATTTCCAGCTCCAGCCAGCAGGCGTCCAGTGCGTAGCGCGCCAGCGTGGCGGCCACGCGGGTCGGGAGCGATTCGGTGAATTCGCGGGCCGAGACGTTGACAGCCAGGCGGAACGGACGCAGGCCGGCACGCTGCCAGACTGCCGCCTGGGCGCAGGCTTGTTCCAGGACCCACTCGCCTACCTGCACGATCAGGCCCGTGGTCTCGGCCAGGGGTATGAATTCGGACGGCGGCACCAGCCCGCGCTCGGGATGGGCCCAGCGCACCAGGGCTTCGGCGCCGATGACGCGGCTGCTGCCGATGTCGAACTTCGGCTGGTAGTACAGCAGCAGCTCGCCGTGGCCGAGCGCGTGGCGCAGGCCGGACTCGATGCGCATGCGTTCGTGCATGCCCCGGTTCATGTCGAGGCTGTAGAAGGCGACGCTGTGGTCCGGGTTCGCATGCCCTTCTTTCGCGCGCGCCATCGCGATGTCGGCCATGCGCAGCAGCATGTCGGCTTCGACGCCGTCTTGCGGGAAGACGCTGATGCCGACGCTGGCGCCGATGCGCAGGTCATGGCCTTCGATCAGGAACGGCGCGTCGAGCGCGCCTTGCAGCTTCTGGGCCACCGTCGTGGCTTCGAAATGCTGGCGGATGTCGAACAGGCCGACCGCGAATTCGTCACCGGACAGGTGGGCGACCACGTCTTCCTCGCGCAGCGTGTTCTTGAAGCGCATGGCGACCTGGCGCAGCAGTTCGTCGCCGATGCGCCGGCCCAGGGTATCGTTGACCAGCTTGAAACGATTCAGGTCGATGAACAGGACGCAGCCGGTCGCGACATTGCGCTGGGCGACCATCAGGGCCTGGTCGACCAGGCGCGCGAACAGGGGCGGTTCGGCAGGCCGGTCAGTTCGTTGTAGTAGGCCAGGTGGTGCAGGCGCTCTTCGGCCAGTTTGCGCTCGGTGATATCGGTGAGATAAGCGATCAGGCCGACCGGGCGCTCTTCCATGTCGCGCAAGGGCGTCAGCGACAGGCTGGCCCAGAAGCTCTCGCCCGACTTCTTCCGGCGCCGCACTTCCATCATGCGCCCGCCGCCCTCGGCAAAGGCGTCCGGCAGGCTTTCGTCCTCGTCGACATAGAGGAACAGGATGCTTTTCCCCACCGCTTCGAGCGAGGAGTAGCCGAACAGGCGCTCGGCGCCGCCGTTCCAGCTGGTGATGTAACCCATCAGGTCGAGCGTGAGTACGGACTCGTGGATCTGGTCGAGGATCTGCGACTGGCGCGCCAGTTGCGCTTCCACGCCGGCGTAGGCGTGGGTCGCGCGCCGGGCCAGCGAATGCACTTGCAGGAGCGTGCCGGTGAGGGTCGCCAGGCCGGCTAGGTGGCGCCGGTCCTGCTCGTCGTAGTCGGGGCGCCCGCCGATTTCATAGCGGCCGTAGTAGGCGCCGTCGATGTGAATCTCTTGCAGCAGCACGCCGGGCGGGGCCACGCACGGCTCCGGCGCGCTCGGCTCGAGCGGATCGACCGCGCTGAAACGCCCTTCCGGGCTGGCCAGCAGCGCGCGTGCGATGCGCCCGAGCTCCTCGCACAGTTCCGCGCCGCGCAGGCGCATGATCGCATCGCTCAACGCCGCGCTGCAGGCAACGAAGTCGTGGCTGCGATTGACCAGCGCGCTAGACATTGCGGCCTACCTGGATCGCCCAGTGATGCGCCTGCAACTGGCTGTCCCACCAGGTGGCGGTGTCGATGCCGGCACGCGCCAGGGCGGCGGCATCGGCGCCGCATTCGCACAGCAGCAGGCGCTCGCCCAGCACGCCTGCGCGCGCCAGCAGCGCCGAACCGACGTGATCGGGCAGGCGCAGGCCGGCCAGGATCTCCGCCATCGGCATGCCGAGCAGGCGGTCCAGTAGGGAGAAGGCGCCGGTCATGTAGGCCAGGTCCTGCTCGTCGCGGTTGCCGCCGTCGCGCTTGCACAGCATTTCCAACTGGCCGGCACGCAAGGCCGCCAGCGGCAGCAGCAGGTTCGGCAGGCCGTCGGCGTCGCTGCGCGCGTAGAGCAGCAGTTGCAGCCAGCGCTGCAGCTGGCGCCGGCCCAGCACGGCGATGGCCTGGGCGTAGCTGGTGATCGTGGTGTTGACGGCGAAGGCGGCCGAATTGACCAGTTTCAGCAAATGGTAGGACAGCGCCGGATCCTGCTTGAGCAGCAGTTCGAGCTCGCGTGAATCGGCATCCGTTGCCAGCAAGGCGAGCAGGCTGAGGATACGCCGGCGCGAGGTACCGTCCTGGCCACGTTCGCCCGTGTCGCCCGCCAGCGGATAGTCGCCGCTGAACCAGGTGAAGCCGGCGCGTGCACAGGCGCGCAGGCGCTCGGCGTCGTCGACATGGTGCGCCAGGTGCGGGCCGGACAGGGCCAGCAGGCTAAGGGCCGGCGGCACGATGGCGCGCGCGTCGAACGAGACGGCGCGCAGCGCCGCCGGACGCGCCAGGCCGGGCGGCAGCGGGCCGTCGAGCATGAGCCGGTAACCGGCGTCGACGAGCGCGGCCAGGCGCTGGGCCGTGCCCTCCTGCGCCAGCACGGCGGCGGCAAAGCACAGCATGATGCGGTTCGGCGGCAACAGGGTGCACAGCTGGGGCGTGAGCTGGGCCGGATCGGCCAGCAGCAGCACGCAATCGAGAGGGGCGACCGCCGCCAGCAAGTCGGGCGGGCCGAACAGGGCCGTCACCAGCTCCGGCACCGCGGCGGCCGTCAGGTCCATTCGAAGCGCCACCCACTCGTTGTAGCCGTTCGCCACCGGGTGCAAGCGCACCAACGGGAGGGTTGTAAGGTCCAGCAAGGCCATCGGCTTCTTCGGAGTCGGTCGTTGAACAATATTAGTCGAGCACATGACCAAAAGCAACTTCATGTTTCTTAACGGATATATTAACTGTGTTGCAATCCCTGGTTAATCCACCAAGGCCGTCGTGAAGAACATGCGCTTGCTGTTTACAGCACAATCCAAGAGACGGCCCGGATTCCCGTCCATGCGCGCGGCGTTCGGGCAGCGCCGCTATGGCGCCCGCGCAGTGATTGGCCTCGCTCCGGACCCCAGGTCTATTACTACAACAAGCTCCGCGATAACGTACTGGGGAAAAAGGATGTGTTGTTGGAGCACCACTTGGCTGCCTTCATCGGTGCCGGTCCGCTGGTCGGCCCCGCGCTCGCCGCGCGAATGGGCCATCGGCCGGGCAGGATACTAATTCTTCCTGCCGGACGCGGTGCCTTGCCGCGTTGGTGCTTGCCCGCTCGCGGTGCCCGCGGCGCTGCCTTCCCTCCTGCCTTGCGCCAACGCAAAGCCGCCGCGCCTCCGCCCACGTAGTATTTTTTCTTGCAGGAATTTTTACTTCTGCAAGGAGGGCAAGCGCACGGCAGTTGCGCCCGCCCGCGTCGCCACGCTGCCCCTGCACATCGCCTTCATGCCGAATTTCGCGCGTTCCAGTCTTTACCGCAAGTTGACGACGATGTCTCTGCTCTCGACCGGCAGCGCCCTGCTCTGCATGTTCGTCGCGTTCGCATTTGCCTCGGTGCTCCACGGGCGCGAGAACGAAGGCCGCCAGCTCTCCTCGCTCGCCGGCGTGGTCGCCGCCAGCAGCGCCGACGCGCTCATCTTCAACGACCGGACCCTCGCGCTGACCCTGCTCGTCTCCCTCGAGGCCAAGCGGGAAATCTCGCGCGCCACCCTGTACGACCGCAAGGGCAAGCTGTTTGCCACCTACAGCGCGCCGGGCCATGCAGGCGAGCCGCCGGCGCCGATGCTCGATGCGGTCGACGTCGCCACCCTGGCCGCGGCCAACCTCGAAGGCGGCAGGCTTACCTCGCCGCGCCTGCGCCTGTACCGGCCGGTGCTCGGTGGTACAGGCCAGGCCGGCGTGCTCGTGATCGAACTCGACCTCATGCCGATGTGGCGTGACATCCTGCGCAGCGTGGGCGTGCTCGCCGGCGCGATGTTCGTGTCGCTGCTGGTGTCGGCGGTGCTGGCGCGGCGCTTCACGCGCAGCATCGCCGATCCGGTGACCAAGCTGATCCAGGCCGCGCAAAAGGTGTCGGTGAGCCAGAACTACACGCTGCGTGTGCAGCACGCGCGGCGCGACGAACTCGGCACCCTGATCGACAGCTTCAACGACATGCTGGCCCAGATCGAGGGCCGCGGCGCGACGCTCAGGACCCATCGCGACGAGCTCGAACGCCAGGTCTCGGTGCGTACCGAGCAGCTCGAGCGCGCCAAGAACGCGGCCGAGGCGGCCAGCCGCGCGAAGAGCGCCTTCCTCGCCACCATGAGCCACGAGATCCGCACCCCGATGAACGGCGTGCTCGGCATGACCGAAATGCTGCTCGGAACCCCGCTCAGCGAGGCCCAGCGCAACTACACGCGCCTGGTCAAGCGCTCCGGCGAGCACCTGCTGGTAATCATCAACGACATCCTCGATTTTTCGAAGATCGAAGCCGGCAAGCTGACCATCGAATACATCAACTTCAACCTCTGGGACCTGCTGGAAGACATCCACACGGTCTACACGCCGCAGGCCCAGAACAAGGGCATCGCGCTCGATTTCGACATCGCCAACGACATTCCGGTGGCGATTTGCGGCGACCCGAACCGCCTGCGGCAGATCATGGCCAACCTGCTCGGCAATGCCATCAAGTTCACCGACCAGGGCCGCATCGATGCAAGGGTGCGCGTGGCCAGCGAAGACAGCCAGGCCGTGGTGCTGCGCTTCGAGGTGCATGACACGGGCATCGGCATCCCGCGCGAGGCGCGCGGGCGCCTGTTCGAAGCCTTTTCACAGGCCGACGATTCGACCACCCGCAAGTTCGGCGGCACCGGCCTGGGCCTGGCGATCTCGAAACAGCTGGTCGAACTGATGGGCGGCGCGATCGGCGTCGACACCGCCGCGCGCAAGGGTTCGGTGTTCTGGTTTACGGTCAGCTTCGACAAGCGCCGCGTCGATCCCGACACGCCGGGCGCACAGCCGCACAGCCTGGACGGCATGCGCGTGCTGGTGGTCGACGAGGACGAGACCACCCGCGTCGCCCTCGAACGCCACCTGGCCGATTGGGATCTCGCCTGCGAAGGCGCCCCCGGCGCGCGCGCCGCGCTCGACCGGCTGGCGACCGGGGCACGCGCCGGCAAGCCCTTCGACGCCGCGATCCTCAACATGGAACTGACTCAGTCGAGCGGCCTGCTGCTGGCCGCGACGATCAAGGCCGATCCCCTGACGCGCCCGACCCGCATCATCCTGCTCAGTCCCGAGCACCTGGCGGCCGACCCGGTGCAGCGGCGCGAGGCGGGCGTGTCCTACCAGCTGATCGAACCGGCGCGCGCGGCCGACCTGTTCGCCTGCCTCGGCACCCGCGCGCGCGGCCTCACGGCGCCGGCGCCGCATTTCCTGCCGGCGCCCCTGCCGGCGTGCGGCGAGACGGCGGCGCGCGTGCGGCGCGTGCTGCTGGCCGAGGACAACCCGGTCAACGTCGAGGTGGCCAAGGCCATGCTCGAGAGCCTCGGCCTGCAGACGCAGGTGGCGCGCAATGGCCTGGAAGCCCTGGAGGCCGTGCGCAGCAAGACGTTCGAGGTGGTGCTGATGGATTGCCAGATGCCCGTGATGGACGGCTTTGCCGCCACCGCCGCGATCCGGCAGGAAGAGCGGGACACGGGCCGTCCGCGCGCGCTGCCGGTGATCGCCATCACGGCCAACGCGCTGCAGGGCGATCGCGAAGCCTGCCTGGCGGCCGGCATGGACGACTACCTGTCCAAGCCTTTCACGCAGGCAGAACTGGCCGGCGTGATCGGACGCTGGATCGCCATGCCGCTCAGCGCCAGCCTGCACCACGACGACGCCGCGCCAAGCCTGCCGGTCGAGGCGCGCGAAGTGATCCAGCGCGCCGTCATCAACGCCAAGGCACTGGAGAATATCCGCGCGCTGAGCCGGCAGGGCGGCGACGCCCTGGTGCGCAAGGTGATTGCCGCCTATGTCGGCGACACCCCGCAGCACCTGCAGACGCTGCGCCAGGCCGTCGGCGGGCAGGACACCGACACCGTGCGCCGCGTCGCCCACAGCCTGAAGTCGGCCAGCGCCAATGTCGGCGCCGAGACGCTGGCGCGCTTGTGCAAGGACCTCGAACACATGGGCCATTCCGCCAGCGTCACGGGCGCGGCCACCCTGCTGACCGACATGGAAGAAGAGTTCCAGGCGGTGCGGCAGTCACTGAACGCCATGCTCGTCTAGAGAAGGAACCTCGATGTCAGCCTCCCCTCCCCCCCAACGCGGTGTCGTGCTCGTTGCCGACGACGATCCGGTGATGCGTCTCCTGATGCTGGAAATGCTGCAGCAGGTCGGCCTCGACGGCATCGAAGCCGAGGACGGCCGCCAGGCGCTGGCGCTGGCGCTCGCACCAGGGCGCCGGCCCGACCTGATCCTGATGGACGTGGAGATGCCGCACCTGGACGGCTTCGCCGCCTGCCGCGCGATCCGCCGCGGCGACGGCGCGGGTGCGTCGGTGCCGATCGTGATGGTCACCGGCGGCGACGACATCGAAGCGGTGACCAGCGCCTACGAAGCCGGCGCCACCGACTTCGTCTCGAAACCCATCAATTGGCCGATCCTCGGGCACCGCGTGCTGTACGTGCTGCGCGCCAGCGACGCCATCGCGCGCCTGCGCATCGCCGACGCCCAGAACCGCGCCGTGCTGGCCGCGATTCCCGACACCTTCTTTCGCATGAACCGCGACGGCGTCTACCTCGACTACGAGCCGGGCCGCGGCTTTCCCAGCCGCGAGCGCGACGGCGCCGTGCCCTTCACCAGCGAGCGCTGCGTCGGCTGCCACATCAGCGAGGTGCTGCCGAAGGAAATCGCGGCGCGCATGATGGAGCAGCTCGGCGAAGTGCTCCAGTCCCAGCAGATCCGCTCGATCGAATACGAACTGCTGCGCTTCGGCGCGACCCAGCATTTCGAGGCGCGCCTGGTGGCGACCGGCCCCTCGGAAGTGCTGGGACTGGTGCGCGACATCAGCGAGCGCAAACGCAGCGAGGAGCAGATCCGGCGCCTGGCCTATTGCGACAGCCTGACCGGCATCCCGAACCGCCAGGCCTTCCTCGAAACGCTCGAGCGCGAACTGCAGCGCTCGAAGAAGGGCAACAAGAAGTTCGCGGTGCTGTTCATGGACCTCGACGCCTTCAAGCGCATCAACGACACGCTCGGGCACAATGTCGGCGACCACCTGCTGAAGATCGTTTCGGAGCGCCTGCGCGAGACGATCCGCCCGAGCGACCTGGTCTCGCGCAGCGAAGCCCTGCCCGGCGAGGTGGCCGCGGGCGACCCGTCTCCCGGCGAAACCTCGGCCACCAACCTGGCGCGCCTGGGCGGCGACGAGTTCACGATCCTG
Source organism: Massilia jejuensis (assembly GCF_042656795.1). Classification (NCBI taxonomy): domain Bacteria; kingdom Pseudomonadati; phylum Pseudomonadota; class Betaproteobacteria; order Burkholderiales; family Oxalobacteraceae; genus Massilia; species Massilia jejuensis. The sequence continues at coordinate 46,626 of NZ_JBHSMS010000029.1, forward strand.
ATTCCCGACCTCGAGCGCGTCGAACATGCGCTCAATGTCGCGCACCGGGTCAAGGAAGCGATGCGCCGTCCCTTCCTGATCGACGGCCACGAAATCTTCGTCACCGCCAGCATCGGCATCTCGCTGTTCCCGGAAGACGGCGACGATTGCAATTCGCTGCTCAAGTTCGCCGACACGGCCATGTACCACGCCAAGAACTGCGGCAAGAACAACGCCAAGCTGTACAGCTCTTCGCTGACCATGCAGATCATGAGCCACGTGAAACTCGAGGTCGGCCTGCGCAAGGCCTTGCAGAACGACGAACTGTACCTGCTGTACCAGCCGCAACTGGATGTGCGTTCGCTCGAGATCGTCGGCGTCGAGGCGCTGGTGCGCTGGCGCCACCCCGAGCGCGGCATCGTCTCGCCGACCGAATTCATTCCGCTGGCCGAGGAAACCGGCCTGATCGTGCCGATCGGCGAATGGGTGCTGCGCACCGCCTGCCGCCAGGCGCGCGCATGGCAGCAGGCGCTGCGGCGCCCGGTGCGCATGGCGGTGAACCTGTCGGCCAAGCAGTTCAAGGACGAGAACCTGTCGCAGATCGTGCTCTCGGCCCTCGACGACACCGGGCTCGATCCGAAGCTGCTCGAACTCGAACTGACCGAGGGCACGCTGATGGACGACGCCAAGGCGACCATGGCTACCCTGGAGCAGCTGCGCGGCATCGGCGTCTACCTGTCGATCGACGACTTCGGTACCGGCTACTCGTCGATGAACTACCTGAAGCGCTTCGAAGTGCGCGCCCTGAAAATCGACCGCAGCTTCATTTGCGGCCTGCCGCAGGATTCCGAAAACGCGGCCATCACGCGCGCCATCATCGCGATGGCGCATGGCTTGAAGATGGCGGTGGTGGCCGAAGGCGTCGAGACCGACGAGCAGCTGGTCCTGCTCGAGCAATTCGGCTGCGACCTGGTGCAAGGCTACTTCCTCGGCCATCCCTCCTGTCCGGACACGATCACGCGCATGCTCGACCCGGTGCGCCTGATCCTGCCGGCCTCCTGAGGTTCAAGGCGCGAGCGTCAGCGTATGGCGCGCCGGTCCCGGCAGCAGCGGCTGCGGCCGGGCCCGCACCCAGTCGTCATGCCCGTGCAGGAACCAGGGCGACAGCGGATGGCCGCTCTGCCCGCCCGGCATGTTGAACAGTCCCGCTTCCTCGCGGCCGGGCGACACCGTCATCCGTTCCGACTGGCCGAACCTGGGACCGGCCACGCGCGGCATGTGGGCGTCGCCGGCCAGCTGGTCGGGCGGCACGCCGAGCCAGCGTCCCAGCAGGGGCATCGCCGCGGCGATCGGATGGCCGAAGGCGGCCGTGTTGCGCCGGCCCCAGGTCGCCCGTTCCAGCGGCACGCCTTCGCGTGCGAGCTGCGCGATCACGCGGTCGATCGCCGCCAGCTGCACCTCGCGCCAGCTACGCCGGCCGGGCGGCAGCCAGGCGCGCGGCTGTTCGTCGAGCAGGCGCGCGACCAGCGCCGGCCAGCGCGGATTGGCCAGCGCCATCGTCGCTTTCGGATCGAGCGCCGCCATGCGCGCATCGACGCCGGCGAACAGGCCGTCGTGCAGCGCCCACATAAAATCGCGCGCCAGCCGGTAGCCGACCGAATCGACGTCGGCGCGGCCGTTCCAGCTCGTTTCGAGCAGGCGCCGGAAAGCGGCGCGGCGCGGCTGTCCCGCCACCCCTTCCCCGTCGAGCACGGCAAGCGCGCGCCGGCGCCAGCCGGCGATGAAGAGCGCGCGGTCGTCGAGCGCCGCCGCGAAGGCCCCTGCCTCGTCGGCGCGCGCCCCGAGCCGGTGCAGGCGCTCGCGCAGCTGGCTGGCGCGCGCGCCCAGGTCGAAGCCGCCGTCCCCCAGCAGCGCGCTGCCGGGTCCGAGTAGCTGGCGGTTGTTGGCGGTCGACACCTGGCCGCCGGGGGGATTGAACACGCGCGGATAGGCGTCGGGGGCAAGCAGCCCGTTCCAGGCGCGCGCGCTCTCGCCTGCCGGCAGCGGGAAGCCGGCCGCGTGGCCGTCGCCCGTACGCCGCGGCAGGCGGCCGGCGATCGTCCAGCCGATGTTCCCGGCGGCGTCGCCGGCGACGAAATTCTGGGCGGGGATGCCGTCGACCGCCGCGATCGCCAGCGCCTCCGCCACCGTCCCGGCCTCCTCCAGGCGCCGATGACCGAGGTTGACGGCGCCCGGCGCGTGGGCGACCCAGTGCAGCGCATAGGTCTTGCCGCCGGCCTCGCGCAGCGGGCCGAAAGCGGTCTCGCGCACTACCAGCCGCTCGGGCGGGACGCCCTTCGCCGCGATCGTCTCGACGTGCTCCCGCGGGCGCTCCCATCCCGCGGGCGTGCGCACTTCGCCCGGCCGCGCACTCGAGAAGCCGACTTCGACCAGGTCGATGCAGTCGCCATAGCTGTTCGTGAAACCCCAGGCGAGCCGGCCGTTGCTGCCGGCGATCACCAGCGGCGGTGCGCCCGGCAGCGTGACCCCGGCCAGGCGGCGCTCGCCGCCCCGCCCGTCCGGATAGCGCAACGCCAGGCGGTACCAGATGTTCGGCAGTTGCAGGCCGAGGTGCATGTCGGCGCCGACGATCGCCGCGCCCGAGATGCTGCGGCTGCCGGCGATCGCGAAGTTATTGCTGCCGACCATGTCGCCCGCCCCGAGCCTGGCCCGGGGCGCGGCCGCGCCGGCCGCGCCGCCCCACCAGGCCGGTGCGGTGGCAGGCAGCGGCGCTACGGCCAGCGCCGCCGCGCCGTCGAGCGGCGCGTCCCAGGCCGATGCCTGCGGCAGCAGGAAGGCCAGTTGCGCGCTGTCGCTGTGCGCGCGCAGCCAGCCGCGCGCCAGTTCGCGCGCCTCCTGGCTGCCTTGCAGGTCGATGAACATGGCCCACACCGCCAGCAGCGAATCCTCGGCCCGCCACGGCCGCGGCGCGGTCGCGGTCAGCAGGTATTCGAAGGGACGCGCGCCGAGCGCCTGCATGCCGTCGTTGACGCCGGCGGCATACTTGTCGAGGAAGACGCGGTCGGCCGGCGGGAGCGCCGCCAGGGCGCGCAGCGCGCGGGCGCGAAAGCGGTGCAGGCGGCGCGCCCGGTCGAGCGGCACGGCGCGCGGACCGAACAGTTCGGCCAGTTCGCCGCCGGCGGTGCGGCGCAGCAGGTCCATCTGGAAGAAGCGTTCCTGGGCATGCACGAAACCGGTGGCGTAGGCGACATCGAGCCGGCTGGCGCCGCGGATCAGGGGCACGCCCGCGCCATCGCGCGCCACCGTGACGGCCGCCGCCAGCGCCGGCGCCGCGTGCCTGCCGTCGAGCTGGGGCAGGCTGGCGCGCAGCAGCAGCCAGGCGCCCAGCGCGGTCGGCAACAGCGCTCCCGCCAGGATCAGGGCCAGGCACCGGATCCGGCTCTTCCAGCCGCGTGCGCGCATCGTTCCCCCTGCTGTTTCTGCTTGTGCGTTCGATCTTGCCAGAAAAGCCACATCCGTGAAAGCCATGCGGGCCAACCCATGCAGCGCGCATGGCGGACCCAGGGGCGGTCCGATTGGACCGGATCGAGCAGTGTTCTGATTCTTGCGCTAAGCTCGAAACCAGTGAAGTCCACTGCAAAAGGAGCTCGCAATGCGTACAACCATCGTACTGGCGGCAGCACTGCTGCTGAGCGCCTGCGCCACTCCGCAAGAACGCGCGGCGCGCAAGCAGGCGGAAATGGCGGACATGATCGCCGTCTACGGTCCGGCCTGCGACCGACTCGGCTATGCCCAGCAATCGGACCCATGGCGCAACTGCATCATCAGCCTGAGCACGAAGGACGAGATGCAGCGGTATGGCACCCACCCCGGCTATGTCGGGCCGTGGGGTCCACGCTACTGGGCCGGCGGTTACTGGGGACGCGGCTGGTGAGCGTCCAGGCCGGTCGGCCCGGAGCCGAGCCCGGAACGCCGCGGCGACGCGGGCGTCGACGAGGCCGCGCGCGGCCATTCCGGGATACCGACACGATGGCCGCAGCGTGGCCCGATTACTCTTACGCCACGGTTCCCGGCTGCAAGGCCAGCAAACGCCGCGCGCACTCGGCCTTGGTGACGGCGTCGCGCGTAGCCAGCAAGCGCTCGACCAGGCGCCGGGCATGCGCCATCAGGTGCGGGTGGCGCACGTCGGGCGGGTGCAGGGACAGGCGCATCAGCGGCGCGCCGGCCATGCAGTGCGCGGCCAGGCTGGCGGCGAGCGGCGACAGCGCGCGGCCGCTGCGGTTCCTGGCCGTGTACACGAGGGAAGGCGCAAATAGCGAGCGGCCCTGGCGCAGCAGGTGAAAGCGGGTGAAGGTCGTGGTGTACGAGAACGCGAACTCCGGCAGCACGCGCCAGGAAGCCGGGCCCAGCAGCCAGGCCGGTGGCACGAAGCCCGACACCGGCCAGTCGCGCTGGCGGAACCATTCGAGCCCGAGCGCGATGCGCTCGCGCGCCTCGTCGGCGGCCAGGGCCGCGAACTCGCCTTCGCGCTGGGTGTAGACGCCGCGCAGGAAGCGCTGGCGCAAGCCGGGCGAGCGCCGGGCCGTATCGAGATGGGTATAGCCATGCAGCGCCAGCTCGTCGCCGCGCGCCAGCGCCGCGTCCAGGCCGGCACGCATGGCGCGTTCGTCGTCGGTGCGGTCGTGGTAGCGCGGCACGACCAGCCATGTCAGGCGCACGTCGGCCACCTCGCGCATGGCCCGTGCCAGGCGCGCGCATTCTTCCCAGGTACCGGGTGCGACGTCGTGGATCGACACGCACAGCATGGGCGGCTCGGCCGGCGGCGGGGGCGTTTCAGTCGCTGACACAGATGCTCCTCGCTCCGGGTTCGTCCAGCCCGCGCGTGCCGAGCACGGCCTGGTAGCGGCGCATGACCTGGGGCAGGATTTCGTTCCAGTCGTAATGTTCGGCCGCCTTGCGCCGCGCATTGGCGCCCAGCGTGGCCAGGTCGCGCTCCCAGATCGCTTCGATGGCGCCGGCCAGGCTGTCGAGGCAGTTCGGCTGCGCCAGCAGGCCGGTGTGCTCGTCGACCAGCTCGGCCACGCCGCCGCCGGTGGTGGCCACCACCGGCAAGCCGCAGGCCATGGCTTCGAGCACGATCAGGCCGAAGGTTTCGCAGTCCCCCGGATGCACCAGCACGTCGCAGCTGGCCAGCAGGCGCGCCAGATGGCGCTGGTTGCGCTTGAACGGAATATAGGTGATCTGCGGATGGCGCGGCAAGTCCAGTCCGTCGCCGATCATGATCAGGTGATAGGGCCGGCCCAGCTTGCGCACCGCCTCGATCAGGAGCGGCAGTTTTTTCTCGAACGTGAAGCGGCCCGCGTAGACGAGCAGGCGCGCATCGTCCGGCAGGTGCAGGTGCGCGCGCAGGGTCTCGACCCGGCGCCCGGGATGGAACACGCTGCTGTCGATGCCGAGTGGCTGGTGGCGCGCGTCGTGCACGCCCATCTCGTGCAGCTGCTCGACCATGACGCGGCTGGGCGCGAGCACGAGGTCGAACTGGCGGTACAGGTGCGCCAGGTACTTGCAGGTGGCCGCTTGCGCCGTCTGGCCGAAGCGCGGGCCCACCAGGCGCGGCAGGTCGGAGTGGTAGAAGGCGACGGCCGGCACGCCGAGCCGGCGGCGCATCCGCAGCGCGGCCCAGGCGCTGTGGCCGGCGTCGCCGGCTTCGATCAGGTCGGGCCTGGCCTGGCGCAGCAGGCGCGCGGGCGCCCGGACCGACACCGGCATGCGAAAGCCGTTGATGCCGGGCAGCGCGAAGGCCGGCACGCGTACCAGGGCGGGTGCGTCGCCGCCGCTGTCGACGTTGGGGCTGAGGATGGTGTGCTGGACGCGGCCATGGCGCGCCAGCCAGCGCGCCTTGGCATTGAGATAGGTGCTCACGCCATTGCCTTCGGTGGCGTAAAACATCGTGATGTCGACGAGGTGCATGCTTGCGGGTCCGCTGGGTGTGAGTCCACGATAGCAGTGGACTTTCGATCCCGATTGCGTGCACGCAAACGCCTACCGCCACCAGTCCGTGTCTACCGCCTCATGGGTCTTGTCAGAAAATTATGCACTACGCCGATCAAGCATGGCGCGCGCGATGGTGCCGGCGTCGACATATTCGAGTTCGCCACCCACGGGCACGCCGCGCGCCAGGCGGCTGACCTTCAGCCCGCGCGCCTTGAGCATCTCGCTGATGTAGTGGGCGGTCGCTTCGCCCTCATTGGTGAAATTGGTCGCAAGCACCACCTCGGCCACGACGCCATCGGCCGCGCGGCCGACCAGCTTGTCGAGGTGCAGGTCTTTCGGACCGATGCCGTCCAGCGGCGACAGCCTTCCCATCAGCACGAAGTACAAGCCCTTGTAGGTCAGGGTCTGCTCGATCATGATCTGGTCGGCCGGGGTTTCGACGATGCACAGCAGGCTGCGGTCGCGCGCCTCGTCCGCACACATGTCGCACACTTCGGTGTCGGCAAAGGTATTGCACATCGCGCAATGGTGCACCGAATCGACCGCCTGGTAGAGCGCGCGCGAGAGCATCGCCGCGCCCTCGCGGTCGTGCTGCAGCAAATGGAAAGCCATGCGCTGGGCCGACTTGGGACCGATGCCGGGCAGGCGGCGCAATGCCTCGGTCAGGAAGTCGAGCGACTTGGACATGCTAGGCCGCGCGCCAGGCGTCGAGCGCCCCGGCCGTCATGGTCGGCACGAATTCGGTGATCGCGTAGCGCGCCAGGTTGGCGCGCGCGAACGGATCCTCGCCCAGCACCGCTTCCAGCGCGGCCCGGCTCGGCGCGTCGGCGACGATGATGCCGCCGTCGCGCGGCACCTTGCGGCCCGACATCAGGAAGGTTCCGGCCGCATAGTGCGCCGCGAGAAAGTCGCGGTGCGCGGCCAGGTGCGCATCGACTTCGTCGAGGGGCGCGGTATAGCTGAGCGATACGATGAACATGAATGCGCCGGTATCAGAAAGGCATCTTGAAGCCGGGCGGCAAGCCAGGCATGCCGGCGGTCAGGCCGCTCATCTTTTCGGCGGAAGTGGCCTCGGCCTTGCGCACGGCGTCGTTGAAGGCGGCGGCGACCAGGTCTTCCAGCATGTCCTTGTCCTCGGCCAGCAGCGAGGGATCGATCTGCACGCGCTTGACGTCGTTCTTGCAGGTCATCGTCACCTTCACCAGGCCGGCGCCCGACTGGCCTTCGACTTCGATCAGGGCCAGCTGCTCCTGCGCCTTCTTCATGTTGTCCTGCATGGCCTGCGCCTGTTTCATCAAGCCTGCGAGCTGGTTCTTCATCATGGTGTGGTTCTCCAATTAATCGTTGAAAAGGGTGTCAGACGGGCGGACGCACCGAACCGGGCACGACGAAGGCGCCCAGCGTGCGTTCCAGCTCCTGCACGAACGGATCGCCGGCGACGATGGCTTCGGCCAGGCGCTGGCGCTCTTCCCGCGCCGCTTTCGCCTCGGCGCTGGCCGTGTACCAGACCGGACCGATTTCGGTCTCGACCGTGATCCGCTTGCCGGGAAAGCGCTCCTGCAAGGCGGCCTGCAGTTTGTCGCTATTGCCGCTGGCGCGCAGCGTATCGACCGGCACCCGCAGGCGGAAAACGGCCGCATTGGCGTTGACGTCGGCATCGGCGTGGCAGTCGATCAATTCCGTCTGCAGGGCGAGCTGCTGCGACACGCCGCGCAGCGGCAAGGCCGCGGCCAGGGCCGGCCAGTTGCCGTCCCAGTCCAGGCCCGGGACCGGCGTGACCACGTAGGCGTGCGGCGGCGCGAGCGGCGCGCGCGCCGCGGCCGGCGCGTTCACCGGCGCGGCCACGGCCGCGATGGCGGCTTCGGCCGCCGCTTCGTCGGCGACGGCGGTGTCGTCGGAAAACTCGGTGACCCAGGAAGGCGGCCCGTCTTCGGCGGGACTGTCCCCGTACTGGCCGCGCGCCTGGGGCGGCTGCGGGCGCGCCTCGCCCTGCGCCGGGGCCTGGCTCCACGGCGGCGGCGTCATGCCGGCCGCGGGTGCCGGCGGCGCGGCGGCCGGCGCCATGGGCGCGCCCGTCGCCGCCGGCGCGCCGGC
>NZ_JBHSMS010000030.1:0-3727 GCF_042656795.1 Massilia jejuensis
CGCGGGCTCGATGCGCAGCACGACAGCCCGGCCCGAGGGCAGCGCCCGAGGGAGACGCCCGAGCCGCAGGCGGCCCCGCCACGATCACGGCCGCAGGCACTCCGCCAAGTCGACCACGGAACCAGCGTCGACCGTCTCGAGCGAAGACCAGGCGAACGACCGGCCGAGCCCGGCCACCGTTGACAGGCCGTGCTTACCGTTCTGAGCGCCGCGCTCGATCCGGAGTGCACGGTGAAACAGGATCGGGTGCGTATCGCGCAGCCAGATGACCTCGCTCTTCTTCGAGGCGGGGCAGAAGAAACAGGCGCTCTTGATGGGTTTGGGCAAGCCCGCACTGGCGATCAGGCGGATGCACTCGACGCGGTCGATGCCCCACTCCTGCAGCGGATACCAGTAATCGAAACGCTCGGCGTCGACGTGGCCCTGCGCAGTCTTCTTCGCCACGGCAGCATCGGCCTTGCGCCGGCGCCGGCAGTCCTGGTCGCCGTTGTCGTAGCCGATGGCTTTACGGACCCGGATGCCGGCAGCCCACGCCTCGACGGCAGGAGCCCACCGCTGGAGGTAACGGTTTTGCGGCTCCACTTTGAACACCAAACTGCACGAGTGTTTGCCGAATGCAAGGGAGGGCAGCGTCTGGTTGGCCAGGCACTTGCCTTCCAGGGTCTTGTATTTCGCGCGCTTGGGTTGGTAGCGAACCACGGTAACCGGAGGGAATCCGACCGCCGCCAGCCATGCGTTGATGATGCGCAGGTAAGCGTAGGTCTCGGGCTTTTCGCCGCCGGTGTCGGCGAACAGGATCAGGTCCGGCCGGATGCCGCGCCGGTGCATTGCCACCAGCATGGCCGTGCTGTCGACGCCGACGCCGTAGGACACAACCAGCGGCGCGCAGCGGGGCGGCTCCGACAGCGGCAGCGCACACTGCGCGGCGTCTGCAGCGCCGCGCCGCCGGCGCGGGAGAACGGACCGCATGACAGGCGCGCGCCCGTTTAGTCGGCGGCCGGGACGGGCGAGGCCAGCTGCTCCGGGCTGGCGGGTGGATCCTTGCGTTTCTCGTCCGTGATGAACACGAAGCAGGAATCGTGGCGCGGTCGTTGTCCGCGCTGCTCGGCGGTAAGGAAAGCACCGAGCACGTACCGGACCCGGTGCGCGCCGTGGGTGCCGGCAGCGGCGATGGCCTTGTATCCGCGGTAGTCGCTTGGCACCGCCTGATATTCCGCTTTTGTGAGACGCACGAAGTCGGCGCGCTCGTAGTTGGCGAGCGGCGCGGTGGCCGTTGCGGCAGCGGCGGCCGCCTTGGTCTCCGCTGTCGGCGCCTGGTAATCCGTGATCTCGTCGATGGGCCGCACAGGGACGCCGCGCGCATCGGTGGTCACGCTGAGCGCCTTGCCGTCGCGCCTGGTGACACGCAGGATGGTGAGCCATTCGCCACGTACCAGAACGCGGCCGCCAGGCTGCAGGTCCACCGTGTCCGCGATCAGGCCGCCCTGGTCGGCGAGCATCGCCCGCTCGTATGCGAGGCGGTTGGCGTAGTGGTCGATCCAGCGCTGCGTCCACGCGGCGGTGTCCTGGTATTGCTTCTTCGCCGCCTCGACGATTTCGGCGAGGGTGCGGGGCACGTACAGCGACGGGTGGCTGTTCGTGAGCGCGTCGTAGCCGCTGGGTCCGGAATGGAGGTCCTCGCTGTCGCCGTCCTTGCGCGGCAGGCGCAAATTGCAGCGGCTGGCGAGGGTGACGGCGTGCTGTTCGGTCAGCCCGTCCGCACTCCACCATTCCAGCCAGTACAGTGCCTCTTCGCGCGCGCGCTCCTGCTTGCGTTTGTCGGCATCGAGCGACTTGATCCGGCGGGCGCGCACGTCCGGGCGCTCCTTGTGCTTCGCGTGACGCAAGGCCGCGGCGGCTCGCTTGCCCCAATATTCGGCGCTCGCCCACATGCTCACCGCTTTGCGCATCCCGTTCTCGATGCGTTCGGTGTCTTTGCGCGCGCGGCGCTCACTGTGGTGGCCCACGAGGATGGGCTGGCCGAAGGGGATCCGGTCGGCGATCGCCGCCGCGCCGCGCCGGGCGGCATCGGCCTCCTCCGCATGGTTGTCGCTGCGCTCGCTGAAGCGCTCCGCGCGCTCCTCTGCGCGGTCGACCAGGCTCGTGTCTTCGTCGCCGACTTCGCCGCACAGCTCGAGCAGCAGGTCTTCGCGCGCTGGCGTCCACGCCGGCGCAACGAACAGCCGCTGCTTCGGCGCCCACTGAAAACCCGCTTCCTTCACGCGGGCGTAGGTAGCGGAATCGAGTTTCGAAGCTGGGTACAGGCGCAGTTTGTTGTCCTCGGGCGAATAGGTGGCGGTATGCTCGGTCATGATTTCGGCTCCTGGCGGCGATGGTGGGCGGCGCCCTGTTCGCTGGCGTCTGCTCACGCCAGCGGGGCGGCTGGAGCGGCATCGAAGCATCGCCCCAACAAGAACAGCATACCGGAATTACTATTGCCTGTCAATAGATACGGAGCCGCAACGAGTAGCGCACCTGCTACGCCTGCAGCAGAGGCCCGGGCGGGTGAGACCACCATGGCAAGCTTCAGGAACTTTCGCGCGCGAAACCTCCGCGAGTCTGCAAGCCGCCTTTACCTCGCCGGCATCAACCGTCTGCCTTCCTCACTGGAACGGCAGCCGCAACGCGCAACGCCGCCAGGCGCGGAGGCTTCACGGAAGCGTGTCGCGCAGTCGGACGTCGCTTTGTCTTGCGAAGCGGAATAGAAAAAGTAGGTATTAGTTACGGCTTGGGCAGATCTGAACCGGTGATGATGCAAATCGCCTCGAAACGGTCTTGCCGGTGAGAGCCGGTGTCTACCGAGTTTTGTTGGACGCATCGCGCCCTAGCGAACGTACCTCAAACGTCATCTGCGAACACGAGAGGTGGCTCCCCGCGCTCGGCGCGATGCTTGGCGAGGACGCGCTTGAAGGTTGCTTTCATTTCCTCAGCCCGCTTAACCTCACGTTCGTGCTCGGCCCGTGAAGCAGGCCGCCGGCCGAATTGATCTTGAAAATAGTATGAACCGTCTTTAAAGCCAACGACGGTGTGACCGGCCTGCCTGATAACCTTGTGCTTCGGTGGGAGCAAGAACTTTCCCAGCTGATTCCACAAGGTCGTTTTAAGATGACGCTCTGGAAAAAGGTCGTCCTCAGTCCGTCCAGCGATGTAACGGTAGGCGCGTTTCTTAATAATGTAGTTGACTTCGCGCACCTGCTGCTCCGTCAGCGTTCTTTCCCGGATGCAGCCGTCGTATCGCACCATTGGGCTACCTTGGTCAAAGTACCGTGAGTTCGTGCGGGCTTTGCGTGCCTTGGATGCCCCGGGAGAATTGGCAAACTCTACATGCGTCAGCACGTATAGGCGCTCGCGATCAAACGGGAAGAGGGTCTGCGTACCCTGCCAATGCAGATGCGGGTCGAAGCCAGGCGGAACATCGGGTCCCCCCGGAAAGACATGCCGGTTGAAAAGGGTTACCGGATGATCGGAAAAAATAAAGCCTGAGGACCCTTCCGGCGCGCGAACGATTTCTAGGCATCCCTCAGCCCACATAATGCAATGCATACGACGCATTTCCTGCATCGCGACCATCAGATCTAACTGGCTCTTTTTCTCCGTCATCGCCTGAACAAACTGCAGCCCCTTAGGGAAGCGCTGATCAATTGACGATTTTCAGCGGACCTCCCTTTTTTTGCGGCAAAGACCAGCC
>NZ_JBHSMS010000031.1:0-3001 GCF_042656795.1 Massilia jejuensis
CCACCAATAAGCGGCCAGCTCCGGGATTGATTCACCACTCGGACAGGGGAAGCCAATATTGCGCTTATGACTATCGCAAGCTGGTCGAGCAATTCGGCATGAAAGCCTCGATGTCGCGCAAAGGCAACTGCTATGATAACGCCCCGATGGAAAGCTTCTGGGGCAGCTTGAAAAACGAGTTGGTGCATCATCAGCGCTATGCCACGCGGGCCGATGCGCAGTCCGCAATCCAGGAATACATTGAAAGCTTTTATAACCGCCAGCGCCGTCACTCACGCCTTGGCAATGTTCCGCCAGCGTTGTTCGCTGAATCCTTTAGCAAACAGGCGCAGGCGGCTTGAAACACGAGTGTCCGCTATTGACAGTACACCTCAATGCCCACCCAGCGGATGGGGCTTACGTGGCGGCAGGAGCGGCCCTATCTGCTCCCACATCTCATCCGGAAACCCCATCCATCATCACTTTTTAGCAAGCCCATGATATGTCTCCTAATTGTCGAATTAGGTTCAATTGCGACGGAAAAAGTTGCATTGCGGGAATTTAATAGCTATTCTGAGTATGTTATTTGGGATATTTAGGAGAGCATTTTGAAACGCCGTCGGCATTTACAAGTTCACACTTTCGCCTTTTCCGTTCTCCTTGCTGGTGCTGAGTCTTCCGCCCTTGCTGAAACGATCCGTATCGGTGGCACCGGCGCCTCACTGGGCACCATGCAGCTCATAGGCAACGCGTTCCAGCAAGCGCATCGCGAGCATAGTGTCAAGGTACTGCCTAGCTTGGGTTCCTCCGGCGGCCTCAAGGCTCTTCAAGGCGGGGCCCTGGACATTGCCGTCAGCGCGCGGGATGTCAACCCTGAAGAGAAAGCTGCAGGCTTGTCTGCACGAAAGTACGGCACAACTGCGTTTATCTTCATTAGCCACGGCAAAACGCCAATCCAGCCGTTGACAAAGGAATCAATCGCGGCAATGTATTCTGGTAAGCAGGCAACGTGGTCCAATGGTCAACCAATCCGCCTGGTTCTGCGCCCCAAGGGCGATAGCGATACCAAGCAACTGATCAAACTTTCACCCGAGATTGAGGCAGCTGTCATGGCCGCCCATGCCAGGAGCGGCATGGCGCTGGCAGTCACTGATTCGGATTCGGCTGATCAGGTCGAAAAATCGCCAGGTGCATTTGCCACATCGACCTTATCGCTGGTGCTTTCTGAAAATCGCAATTTCAATATCCTGCCGCTCGATGGCGTAAAGCCGACTGTGCAAACGCTTACCAACGGTACGTATCCGCATACGAAGGACCTGTACGTCGCGATCGGAGCGAATGCGTCGGCTGGGGCCAAGCACTTCGTCCAGTTCCTGCGCTCTGCGCGAGGATTGGAAATCCTGAAGCAGACCGGGCACAAAGCGAGCGTAGCGCCTTAAACTGGCGAATCTCATGCAGCCCGGTTCGAGTAACAAACGCGTGCTGGCGGTTCTGACTCACTTGGCTATCATCATTGCCCTTGCAGTCAGCGCGGTCCCACCGATCCTGTCATGGGTTTCCGATTATCGCCACGAGCAGGCAGCCGTCGTTATCGAAGCGGAAATCAACGGACGCATCGTTGGGCAACTTATCAATACCAATCCAGACCTATGGGTGTTTGAAACTCTACGCCTCGAAGAACTCCTGGCCCGGCGATCCGATATCGGCAATCGAAATGAGATTCGTAGCGTTTTTGGCCCGGACAACAGGTTAATAGCGCAAAGCCTTGACGAACTGAAGCCGCCTTTGATCGCCGGACGGGCACCGTTGTTCGATTCCGGCAGGCAGGTAGGTACCATCCAAGTGCAGCGCTCGTTGCGCCCGGCAATCATCTCGGCGCTATGGATCTTTTTGGCAAGCTCCGTATTTGGCGCTAGCGTTTTTGTCGTTATCAGAAATCTGCCGCTGCGCACTTTGCGCCAAGTTTTCACAGCCTTGGCAGAAGAAAAAGAAAAGGCGCAGATCACCTTACAATCCATTGGTGACGCCGTGATCACTACCGATGCCCAGATGCGCATCGAGTACCTGAATCCGATTGCCGAGCGACTGACCGGCTGGACCACTGCCCAAGCGTTTGGCCGGGCCATGGATGACGTCTTTAAAATCTACAACGAGAAATCCCGTCTGCCCGCTACGAATCCGATCCAGGAATGCTTGGAGAAGAACCAGATCGTCGAGATGGAGAACCATACAATCTTGGTGCGCCACACCGATCAGCAAGAATTCCACATCGAGGACTCGGCAGCACCAATTCGCCGTACAGACGGTTCCGTCCTAGGCGCAGTGATGGTGTTTCATGACGTGACCGACCGCAAGGCCGCTCAGAACCGCCTGCAGCACATCGCGTTTCATGACACCTTGACCGGCCTGCCCAACCGCGCCCTGTTCAGGAAGAAACTGTCGAAGGCGATGATTGATGCACGCTTCATGAAAAAGCATGCGGGGGTGTTGTTTTTGGACCTGGACCGTTTCAAGACAATTAACGATAGCTTAGGGCATGCCATCGGCGACGAGTTGCTAGTCCTCGTGGCGAAGCGTCTTGAGCAGTGCATACGTGAGTCCGACGTCATCTGCCGTATGGGAGGGGACGAATTTACCGCTGTGCTCAACAGCATCGACATGCCTGACAACGCAGGGTCGGTGGCCAGCAAGATTGTCGAGTCGATGGCCAAGCCGTTCAGCATCCAGGGCCACGAGCTGCGCATATCGACCAGCATCGGGATTGCCGTGTACCCCCGTGATGGCGAGGATCTCGATGATCTGCTCAAGAATGCCGACGCTGCCATGTATTACGCCAAAGGGCAGGGACGGAACAATTATCAGTATTTCCATGCAGACATGAGTTCCAAGGCGGTGCATGATCTGCAGATGGATAATGCGTTGCAAGCCGCGCTGGAGAATAACGAATTCTTCCTCGAATAGAGCCTGTCAGAATTTCTGTGTGGAACGGGGTCATGAAATAATGCCGAAAGGATTGTTCAAT
>NZ_JBHSMS010000032.1:0-5000 GCF_042656795.1 Massilia jejuensis
TATCGCAAGCTGGTCGAGCAATTCGGCATGAAAGCCTCGATGTCGCGCAAAGGCAACTGCTATGATAATGCCCCGATGGAAAGCTTCTGGGGCAGCTTGAAAAACGAGTTGGTGCATCATCAGCGCTATGCCACGCGGGCCGATGCGCAGTCCGCAATCCAGGAATACATTGAAAGCTTTTATAACCGCCAGCGCCGTCACTCACGCCTTGGCAATGTTCCGCCAGCGTTGTTCGCTGAATCCTTTAGCAAACAGGCGCAGGCGGCTTGAAACACGAGTGTCCGCTATTGACAGTACACCTCAATTTACGATCACTGAAACCCGAGTTGCGTCCTGAGCGCTGGACGGCACGGGAAATACCGCTAATTTGCTGAAAAACTGGACGTAGCTGCCTTAAAAAAACCGCTTCAAAAAATCCTGGCGCGTCTCCATCAGCAAGAACGCGCGCAAGCGCCGAAATCGCTAATTGATCAGTGCTTCCTTAGAGCTGCGCTTAAATCTCATCGACCAGGAATTATGCGCCGAAACTCCTAGCCAAGGCGTCGAAAGGGAGCTGAAAGCTGCCATAAGGCCTCAGCGCGCAAGCCTGTACGGCAGTAGGCCAGTACTGGCTTGGATGCATTGGCATACAGCGCAGCAAAGGCCACGACCTCGCTCGGGGTGATTTTTCCTGGCACAACCGGCAAGTAGTGCGCTTGCACGTCGCACGCGGCCGCCTGCTCTGCCACTGCGGCGAACGCTGGCTGGTCGGTAGCCTCGCCGTCGGGGCGATTGCAAATGATGGTGGCAAGACCCGCATCGCGCAGCTCAGGCAAGGATTCAGGCGACACTTGCGAGGTGATTGCGAAATCTTTATCAAGGTAACGGATGCTCATGTGATCTCCTGGTAATGGAATTCGACAACAATCTATTGGAATATATATCGTAAGTACATATAATATCTTGAGGGATAACGAAAGACAAGAAGGATTCACGATGAGCGTTGTACAAAAACTGGACCTCCAGGCGATGCAATCGGCCGCAAGTCAGGCATGCGGCTTGCTGAAAGTGCTGGGCAACCCTGACCGGCTGCTCCTGCTGTGCCAGCTGACACAAGGAGAGTTCTGTGTCAGCGAGCTCGAAACACTGCTGCAAATCCAGCAACCGACTCTGTCCCAGCAGCTTGGGGTGCTACGCGAGGAAGGGCTCGTCAGCACTCGGCGCGAGGGCAAGCAAATCTTCTACAAGATCGACAGCCGCGAAGCGACGGCGATCATGCAGGTCCTTTATGAATTGTTCTGCCAGCAGGCAAAGGAGAAACGACATGACGATTGACTGGGTACATTTCACGCCGCAGGCGGCACTTGCCGGCGGAGTACTGATCGGACTGGCCGCGTCGGCCTTCGTCCTCTTCAACGGCAGGATTGCCGGCATCAGCGGGATTCTCGGCGGCTTGCTGCGCGTAGAGCGCGGCGACGCCGGCTGGCGCGTGGCCTTCCTGGCCGGCCTGCTTGCAGCACCCGTCCTGTACGGCCTGTTCACGGCGCTCCCCGAGGTCACGATCGATGCCGGCTCCGGCACGCTGGCGGCCGCTGGCCTGCTGGTGGGTATCGGTACCCGCTACGGCGCCGGCTGTACCAGCGGCCATGGCGTCTGCGGTATTTCACGCATGTCGCGGCGTTCGCTGGTCGCGACCGCCGCGTTCATGTTCGCCGGCTTCGTCACGGTCTATCTCGTGCGCCACGTAATCAACTGAAGGAATTGACATGCAAATCTTCATGGCTTTAATGGTTGGCCTCTTGTTCGGCATCGGCCTGATCGTGTCCGGCATGAACGATCCCGCCAAAGTGATCGGGTTTCTTGACCTGGCAGGCAATTGGGATCCTTCGCTCGGCTTCGTGATGGGTGGTGCGATCCTGGTGGGGGTGTTAGCCTTCGGCGTGGCGCGCAAACGCAAACGTTCCCTTCTGGGTGCTCCCATGCGCCTGCCAACAGCGACCGTCATCGACCGCCGCCTTGTGCTCGGCTCGCTCGCCTTCGGCACTGGCTGGGGGCTGGCCGGCTACTGCCCCGGTCCTGCCCTCGCATCGCTTGCGACAGGCGACGCCAAGCCGCTGCTTTTCACGCTTGCAATGTTGGCCGGGATGGCGCTGTTCGAGGTTCTCGAACGGGTCGCGGCCGCACGCGCGCAGGGCAAGGCCTGAATATGAACGCGTCGACCGGACGGCGGACATGCTGACCAGCATCGGACTAGGACTGGTGGTGGGGGTTATCCTTGCCCTGACCGGGGCCGGCGGCGGCATCCTGGCCGTCCCGCTTCTGATTTTCGGCACCGGCGCCAGCGTCGCCGAGGCTGGGCCGATCGGACTCATGGCGGTCGGCATGGCCGCGGCGCTGGGGGCGGTGCTCGGCCTGCGCGCCGGGATCGTGCGCTACCGCGCCGCCGTGCTGATCGCAGCCACCGGCATGCTGCTGTCGTCGGCTGGCCTGTGGGCAGCACGGCAAATCGACGGCCGCTGGCTGGCCGTGTTGTTCGCGCTGGTGCTGCTGTTGGTTGCGTTGAAAACATTCAGGCAGGCGTCCGGGAAGGGCACCACCGCCAGCGCCGAGCATATCGTGTGCAAGCGGAACGGCGAGTCCGGCCGCTTCATCTGGACCCGTCCGTGTGCCATGGCCATGACCCTGTCAGGCGGTCTCGCCGGCTTGCTCTCGGGGCTGCTCGGCGTGGGCGGAGGCTTCGTCATGGTGCCGGCATTGCAGCGCTACACGGACCTGCCAATGAAATCGGCCGTGGCGACGTCGCTGGCTGTCATCGCCCTGATCTCGCTGATGGGCGTTACAGCCACCGCCGTCAGCGGCCATTTGGACTGGGCGCTCGCCCTGCCCTTTTCGGCAGGCGCGCTTGCAGGAATGCTCGGTGGCCGCTCGCTCGCATCCCGTCTTGCCGGCCCCCAGTTACAGAAGGGTTTTGCATCCGTCTCCGCCCTTGTTGCCATCGCGATGATCGTCAAGGCAGTGTCGTAAAGAACTCCCGTTACCATTAATCGAGGAAACCAAGATGAACCTGAATCCCATCCAGCTGTTCGATACCGAATCGTCGACCTTCACCTATATCCTGACTGGACCGGGGTCGAACCAGGCCGTCATTATCGATCCCGTGGACCATCACTGGGAGCGCGACCTGCGTCACCTGGAGCGCCTCGGGCTACAATTGGTCTATGTCCTGGAAACGCACGCGCACGC
The DNA here is from genome assembly GCF_042656795.1 of Massilia jejuensis. Lineage (NCBI taxonomy): Bacteria > Pseudomonadati > Pseudomonadota > Betaproteobacteria > Burkholderiales > Oxalobacteraceae > Massilia > Massilia jejuensis. The sequence continues at coordinate 3,223 of NZ_JBHSMS010000032.1, forward strand.
CGACCATGTCACTTCCGCCGGCAAGCTGCGCGAACTGACCGGCGCGCAGGCAGCCGTTCCAAGCGGTTGCGGCATCGCTCCTGCCGAACTCCAGTTGAATGACGGCGATGTCATCCGCTTCGGCGATGGCGAGGAAATCAAGGTGCTGCATACGCCTGGCCACACAGCCGGCAGCATGAGCTATATCTGGCGCGGCAATGCCTTCACCGGCGACACGCTGCTGATCGACGGATGCGGTCGCACCGACTTCCAGAGCGGTAGCAGCGACGCCCTCTACGACAGCGTGAGCGCGAAATTGTTTTCGCTGCCGCAAGAAACGCGCATGTGGCCAGGGCACGACTACAAGGGCCAGGCAGTCTCGACGATCGGCTGGGAAAAGCGCCATAACGTGCGCTTGGCCAATCGCAGTCGCGAAGATTTCTGCAAGTTGATGAGCGAACTGAATTTGCCCAAGCCGAAGCTGATCGATGTCGCCGTGCCGGCAAACCAGAACCTGGGTCTGCCTCACGGCGCCTGACACCAATCAATTCATGCAGGAGGTAACGCCATGATTTTCCGCCAACTCTTCGAGTCCGTCTCCAGCACCTACACCTACCTGCTGGGCAATGACCAGACCGGTCAGGCGATCCTGATCGATCCTGTCATCTCCAGCATGGACCGCGACCTCGACGTACTTCACAGCCTGGGCTTGCGCCTTGCATACACGCTCGACACCCATATCCATGCCGACCACATCACTGCCGCGCTCGAACTCAAACGCCGGACTGGCAGCAAGATCGCTGCGCCGGCCTTCGACCGCCTTGCCTGTGCCGATGTCGGTATCGAGGAAGACAAGCCGTTCGGGATGGACGGCCTCCTCCTCCAGCCGCTGCATATCCCCGGCACACGGATGGGCATTTTGCCTACCTGCTGGGCGACCGCGTGTTCACCGGCGACGCGCTGCTGATCGAGGGCTGCGGTCGTACCGACTTCCAGAACGGGGATGCCGATACGCTGTACCGGAGCGTTACCGAAAAGTTGTTTGCATTGCCGGACGAAACCCTCGTATATCCTGCGCACGATTACAAGGAACGGTTCGTCACATCGATTGCTCAGGAAAAGCTGCGCAATCCACGGCTGGGAAAAGGCAAGACGCTGGAGGAATTTAGGGAAATCATGGCCAACCTGAATTTGCCCTACCCTACTTTCATCGACCATGCGGTACCGGGCAACCGCCAGTGCGGCGTGTGCCCTACTGACCTGCCCGATAACCTCGTCCGCTATTGCCAGCAGATGAGCGCCAGTCCGCAAGGGTAAGACGAATCGGGGTTCGGCGCCGCAATCAGCCATCGTCACGGTTTCAGATAGCCATAACCTTCCTGGAACTGAAGGCGCGCCACTTCCGCCACGCCTGAGGGCACAACCGTGGCTTCCGGCAGGATGCGCTTGCGGTCAATCTTGCGCGCTTCCAGCGTGTTATTGCAGACCCGGAACTTGACGTTCCGGTTCGCCAGTTCCTGTACGACTGAATCGTAGGGGGTGCCGTTCTTGTCCTTGGCATCCTCGATCAGGAAGTCGATTCCCGGTCCATGCAGCTTTGTTGCGTAAATCAGGCTCGGCCAGCTTAGGACGCGTAGGTCTGGTAGCCTGAACAGCATGAAACCAGCTCCACAGAAGTACCGCACTGAATCGCCACGACTATTGTAGACACTCCTGAGCCATAATATAAGGCACAAGGAGAAGGTATGAGCGGCAAGCGGTACACAGAGGAATTCAAGATTGCAGCAGTCAAGCAGGTA
>NZ_JBHSMS010000032.1:5028-5247 GCF_042656795.1 Massilia jejuensis
ACGGCGTGCCCGAGGCGGAGCGCAAGGCTGTCGACGCCCAGTCTGACGAGATGCGGCGCCTGAAGGCCGAGCTTAAACGCGTCACGGAGGAGCGTGACATATTGAAAAAGGCCGCGGTGTACTTTGCCAAGACGTCCGGGTAAGGTACACCTTAGGGCACCTCGAATAACCCTTGATTTCTTCGCCATCAGCGGGCCGAGCGTTTGAGTGTGGCCGGAA
>NZ_JBHSMS010000033.1:0-1094 GCF_042656795.1 Massilia jejuensis
AATCCTTTAGCAAACAGGCGCAGGCGGCTTGAAACACGAGTGTCCGCTATTGACAGTACACCTCATTTGACCGCGTAACGCCATCTCATGCGCAGCGGTCACGTTCCCCGGAATGGCTGGTCACGTTCGCCGGAATACGCACTAAGCATTTGGATGCGCGCCTAATGTGTCCGGTAAGAGTGAAGACCGCGCCTTATGACAAAGGGTGCGGGATAGCGCGTTCAGATTTAATGCCAACCAAGTCAATGGCAAACGGCGTGCCTCCGTGGCGACCAGCTTTCTCGCCAAAGAGATCATATTTGTCGAGCGGCAGCTATTCGCAGCTGATCAGTTTCCGTGGTTCGGGCTGACCCCATTTTCCAACAAGGCATCCTCTATTGCCGATTGTATTGAAACTAGCAAGGCGGTGATCGCTTTGCTGTCGCCGATGGGCGGGAAGTGACCCAGGTTAGAAAATAAGCCGGCGTAAGTGGCGCTTGCATCGGTCGCTGGGTCGGTGCGCCGAACTTGCCATGATGACTCGCATATTTTATAGGAAGCACTAGAGCCGGCGAGCACACTCACAGCGACTCTCAGGGAAACAGTCGACTGCTCAGACAACGCGTCGGTAAAATCCATGGCCGTAAAAACAGTGCAATGCTGGACTTCATCGCAAGACGTATATAGCTTAATGTGAACTGGCCCGCTAGAGGAGGGTCGATGGGCCAAAATTGCTTTTACATCGTGTTGCGACACCGACGATGTCACTGCTCTCATCAACACAGGATCGAGCTCTTCTAACTGAGGAGGTGTTGGATACCATTTCGTGGCCCCGGCACCTAGTGCGAGCAGTCCAATACCGACCAAAGTAGGCAAAACGCGGCTTGCACCAGCACGCTTGACGCCACCAAAAGCTACCCATGTCTCCATGCGACAGGCTCCAAATTTGCGTGTGGACGGTTGCCGGAAACCATAAATGACGGGGGCGTCGACCGGCTTAAAGCCCCAACAGTGCTACAGCAGTGCTGTCACGAGCGTACGAAGACTATTGGGCACCTCGAATAACCCTTGATTTCTTCGCCATCAGCGGGCCGAGCGTTTGAGTGTGGCCGGAA
>NZ_JBHSMS010000034.1:0-167381 GCF_042656795.1 Massilia jejuensis
ACGAAGCTCCGGCGTGTATGTTCTCGTTCGTTTCATAAATTCTCCCATCGGTGAAGTTTACCAAATAGGAGTGTCCGAAAAAATCAGGGTACCTCAGTCCATCGTACCGTCTGGCTTCAGCCCGCGTCGGAGAATACAAATTCGAAATGAGTCACCTCAGCAGGCGGATCAAGCACATCTCGCAGCATGGCAGAAAGTGGCGGTAGATCGTCCCATGACCAGCTCGCACTCCATTCCAAGTGCGGCTGAATTCGTCCATCGCTGTGTAAGGTGAAGCTATCGTAGCCGTGCAGGTGGCATTTCTGCTCAATCACCATTCGCAAGCACTCCTCTGCGTTTTCCTTGGCAACGAGCGTTACGCCACCATGAACCAGATGTGGAAAGTTCCACCCATGCAGTAGTTGTCGTCGGTTCATGTTGAGGCAATCCGGAATAAAGCACTGTCTAAGCGACCGCTTCTGGCCGGTAGCAGACCTGCCGGGACGTCTGCTTACGACCCGAAGCGGACTAAGCAAATTTCGGAAACTACCTCACTCGCTTTCCGGATAAAAACTCCAGTGAGGAGATTCAATGCGAATTACGTCCCCAGACTGAAGCTCGATCTCAAAAATTCCTTCTTGCGGCTGCGTCAGAGTATTGATCGATGAAGACGGTCCCCAGCTTTCACGCCTTGGAAACTCAAGGTGCGTGAACCCCTCAAAGACGAGCAGATGTTCTGGCAGGCCGACGGGACGTAGCCGTAAGTCACACCGTGCTGCCTCCCAGCTTATGTAAACGAATGCCAGCAAAGCATCATGAAGTGGGAGGGATGTAAAAGTCATCTACTCTTCCTACGAAATTTGACCGACGATGAAAGGTCCGCTCTTGGCCGATTGCGGACGGTCGGCACGGCTCAGTGTACTCGGCTGTTGCCTGCTGAGCAACCACAGGGTTTTGTTAGGCGTACTAAGGCAATTGAATACATTGACGAGGCGCCAGCATGCGCACCTCGTGCATGCGCTGCGGCCCTCGCTCGGGCTGGACCGGGTTTGCGAGGCGATCGACGGCGCAGCTTGCCTGCCACCGCCTTGCCCTGCTTGCAAGAGCGAGCGCAGCTACCGGCACGGCCACAGCCACGGCCTGCAGCGCTATCGCTGCCGCGCCTGCGGCAAGACCTTCACACGCCTGTCCGGAACACCCCTTTCCCGGCTGCGCCAGCGCGACAAGTGGCTCGACTATCTGGGCCAGATGCTCGAGGCGAAGAGCGTACGCAGGTCGGCAAGGCAGGTCGACGTGCACCGCAACACCAGCTTTCGCTGGCGTCATCGCTTCCTTGAACTGGCCAGGCACGACCGTCCCGCGCGCCTGGCGGGCATCGCCGAGGCCGACGAATTGTTCCTGCTCGAATCGCAGAAGGGCTCACGCCGCTTGAATCGCCCGGCGCGGCGGCGAGGCGGGGTCGCCGCAACGCGCGGCGTCTCCCACGAGCACGATTGCATCCTGGTTGCGCGCGATCGCGCCGGGCAGACCGTCGACGCGGTCACGGGCCGCGGCGCCGTTACCAAGGGACAGTTGCACCGGCATCTGTTGCCTGTGCTTGAGCCCCACGTTCTGCTGGTAACGGACGGGCATCGGGCGTACCGGAGCTTCGCGCGAGAAGCGGGCATCTCGCACCAGTACGTGAACCTGCGCCTGGGCGAGCGGGTCCGCGGCGCCGTCCATGTGCAAAACGTGAACGCCTATCAGCGCCGATTCAGGCAGTGGCTGGCACGCTTCCATGGCGTAGCTTCACGCTACTTGCCGAATTACCTGGGCTGGCGCTGGGCGCTCGATGGCGAGCGCATTGCGTCACCGGAGCGCTTCCTGCGAGCGGCAATGGGACTCGTCCACGCGTAACGGTGACAGCGCCAACAACTAGGGCAACTCGGCGGAGGCCATGCGCCGCTGGATCAGGCCGGTGCGCCTGACCAGGTAATTCGTGCTGCGGTGGCGGTCGTAGTAGCGCGGATTGGGCAGCATCACGGCCAGGCGCGCCGCCTGCGCGGGTGCCAGGTTCGCCGCCGGGGTGCGGAAGTAGTGGCGCGCGGCCGCTTCGGCGCCGAACACGCCGCGTCCGAATTCGACCACGTTGAGATAGACCTCGAGGATGCGCCGCTTGCCCATCACCGTCTCGAGCATGAAGGCGATGATCATTTCCTGCCCCTTGCGCAGGTAGCTGCGCGAGCCCGACAGGAACAGGTTCTTCGCCAGCTGCTGGGTGATGGTGGAGCCGCCGCCGACCACCCTGTGCTTGCGGTTGTTGCGTTCGTAGGCTTTTTCGAGCGCCACGAAGTCGACGCCCGGGTGATCGGCGAAATTCGCGTCTTCCGACGCCACCACCGCGCGTTTCAGGTTGTTCGAGATGCGCTCGTAGGGCACCCACTGGTGCTTCAATTGCGCCTCCGGATTCTTTTCCCGCAGTTCCGACAACTGCTGGCGCATGAAGCTGGTCGAGCCCGGATTGAAGTAGACGAACCAGCACACTTGCACAAAGAAATACAGCTGGATAAGGAAGAAGGCCAGGATCGGGCCCAGGAAGATCCACTTGATCCAGCGCCGCCCGCCCCCTGCCCTGCCGCTGTTGCCCCGTTTTGCCATTGTTATTGTTTATTTACGCAGTTGAGTAAGAACATCCTTCGTCTCCGGCCGCACGCCGCGCCAGGCCAGGAAGGCTTCGGCGGCCTGCTCGACCAGCATGCCGAGTCCGTCGCGCGTGGCGGCGCCCTGTGCTGCCGCGAAGGCCATGAAGGGCGACGGCGCGCTGCCGTACATCATATCCAAAGCCAGCGTGCCCTTGGCGAAAGCCGAGGCCGGCACCGGCGGCAGCGCGGCCGACAGGCTGCTCGACGTGGCATTGATGACGATATCGAACGGGCCCGCGATCTCGTCGACACCGCAGGCGGCCACCGCGGCGCCATGGCCGCCGAAGCCGGCGGCCAGGCTGTCGGCGCTGGCGCGGGTCCGGTTCGCCACCAGGATCGATTCCGGCCCCTGCTCGATAAAGGGCAGCATGATCCCGCGCGCCGCGCCGCCGGCGCCGAGCAGCAGGATGCGCTTGCCCGCCAGCGCCACGCCGGCGTTGCGGACGATGTCGGCCACCAGGCCGGCGCCGTCGGTGTTGTCGCCGACGATGTCGCCGCCGGCCAGGCTCAGGGTATTCACGGCGCCGGCCGCGCGCGCGCGCGCCGTCAGGCGCGTGGCCAGGGTGAACGCTTCGATCTTGAAGGGCACGGTGACGTTCGCCCCCGCGTAGCCCTGGGCGGCCAGGCTGCGCACCGTGTCGGCGAAACCGTCCAGCGGCGCCAGGCAGCGTCCATACTCGATATCCTGCCCGGTCTGGGCCGCGAAGGCCGCATGGATCTCGGGCGACTTGCTGTGGGCAATCGGGTTGCCGATGACGCAATAGCGGTCCGTCATGCCTGCTCCTGGAGTTCGGCCTTGACCTTTTCTTCGCGCGTAAACGTGAAGCGCGTGATCACGATCCAGAGGTCGTCCTTGCCGGCCGAGCGCATGTTCTGCGGGAAGGCGCCGAAGGGCGCGGCGCGGCGCACGATGTCCAATGCCGCCTTGTCGAGCGCCGGATTGCCGGACGAACGCTCGATGCGCGGCCCGCCTTCCTTCTGGTACAGGGTGCCGTCCTGGAAGACCGGGATCGAGATCACCAGTTCGCCATACAGCTTCTTGCCGTTTTGCTGGGGAAAATTGAGCGTGCCCACTTCCTCGACCTGCTTTTGCATCGCCTTGTAGTACAGCGCATAGCCGACCTGGCGCGTGCTGGGCGAAATGTGGGTGCGCTTCGGACGCTTGTTCTGGTCCTCGATGGTCTGCGTGATCTCGGCCGTCATGCGCGCGATCTGGCGCGTGGTGTCGACGTCGTCGGCCCCGGTGCGGGTGGGATCGGGCTTGTCCTTGTCGGTGACGGGCGCGGCGGCGAAAGCCGACTGCTTCACCTTGGTCAGCACGTTCTGCTGCAATTGTTCCAGTTCGACGATGCGCTTTTGCAGCGCCTTGATGCTATCGCCGTTCTCGTTCTTGCGCAAATCGGGCAAGGGCGACTTGGAGCGTCCGGCGTCCGCCGTGCCGCCGCCTTCCAGGTTGGCCTGGGCCAGCGCCTCGGCCTTGGCGGGCGCCTTGGCGTGCTTCGCGTTGACGAGGATGACTTCGAGCCCCGGATCGGCCGGCTCGAAGCGCAAGGCATCGGGCGCCGCGAAACGGATGGCGAGCAGGACCGCATGCGCCGCCACCGAAGCGGCCAGGGCAATCATAAGGGGACGGTTTTCTCGGGAATACTTCACGCGGGCGGCCGGACGGCTGTTGAATCTGGGAATTCAAGCATTCTACCGTGCGCGCGGGCGGCGTGGGAGCTTGGTGGCGCCACGGCAACGGATGGGGTTGCAGGGTGGGCACGCACTACCCACCCTGCCGGTCACGCTCAGCCCGGCGCAGGGTCGTCCGTGCTGACGGCGGCGACGGCACCTTCGGCTTCGACGGCTTCTTCCACCGCCGCCTCGCCGGCATCGCCCTCGTCGTCCGCGATCGCCGCCTCCGCGCCGGGCGCCGCCACCACTTCCAGCAGGCGCGCTTCGAGCGACAGGTCGACTTCGTCCCAGCGCACGATGTCGAGCTTGACCGGCGTGCCGCGCGCCACCTGCGGCATGCCGGCCAGGCGGATCACCAGCGGCACGTCGCTCAAGCGCAGCACGTCGTCCTTCAATACCACGGCGTCGGCCTGCCTGACGCCTTCCTGCCCCAGCCAGCGCAGGCACCAGTAGCGTTCCATCGTTTGCTGGAAATCGTTGTAGGCCGCATACGCCGCATCGAAGGCGGACACGATCGAGAACAGCGTCGCGTCGCGCGGCTTGAAAGGAGCGACCAGCGGGGCCGTCACGCCATGTCCGGCGCAGGCGATGATCTGCCACTGGTTCACCAGGTCCGTGTAGCGGCGCAGCGGCGAGGTGCTCCAGGCGTATTGATCGACGCCGAGGCCCTGGTGCGGCGCCGCGTGCGTGACCATGCGCACCTGCATCTTGGCGGCCCAGCCGGCGCCGCTGCCGGCGCCTTGCGAACGGTAGATGCCCGGCACGCCCGAGTCGTGCAGGAGCTTGCCCCAGGTGCTGTTGGCGAAGATCATCAGCTCGGCGACGATCTTGTCGAGCGGCGCGCCGCGCTTGCGGCGCACGATCGAGACCACGTCGTTGTCGACATAAAAGTTAAAGTCGACGCGGTTGCCCTGCTCCGGCTTCAAGCCGAACGCTTCGCGCTTGAGCATGCGCCCGGCTTCGAGCTTGAGCGCCCATTTCCAGAGCAGCCCCAGCTCCTCCTTGTGCGGATACTCGCCTGCGCCGTTTTCCAGCGTTTCCTCGTTGACCCGCGCGTCGAGGTCGTTGTGGCGCAGGTTGCTCTTGATCGGCACCAGTTCGGCGCGGGTCGTGGTCGAGATGGTCGACCAGTCGTCGCGGTTCAGGGTCGCGTACAGCGACAGGGCCGGGCAGGTCGTGCCTTCGGCCAGGGTGAACGCATTGACGACGTCGTCCGGCAGCATGGTGATCTTGTCGCCCGGCATGTACACGGTCGACATGCGGGCACGCGCGATCTTGTCGATCTCGTCGTCCGGCTTGATGGCCAGGCCCGGCGCGGCGATGTGGATGCCGACGCGCACGGTGCCGTCGGCGAGGTGCTCGACCGAGAAGGCGTCGTCGATCTCGGTGGTGGTCACGTCGTCGATCGAGAAGGCGGCGACGTTCGCCGTCGGCAGCGCCGTCGGCGCGCCCGGCACGGCAACCGGCGCGAACCCGGCGCCGCGCGGGAAGTTCTCGAACAGGAAGCGGCCCATGTGCAAGTCCTTGGGCGAGGCGATCCCCCTGGTGGCCAGCATCAGGCGCGGCGCGGTCGTCTGCAGCTCGTCGGCGGCCGCTTCCAGCGCCTTGTATTCGATCGTGTTCTTGTCCGGCTTGAACAGCAACTGCGCGACGATGGGCTGCATCGAGGCCGGCAGCGTGCCCGCTTTCAATTGCTCGACATAGCCGGCCTGGATCGCGGCCTGCTGCTTCTTCTTTTCGATGCCCGCTTGCGCCGCGCGCAGCGATTGCTCGGGCGCGGCCTTGTAGCGTCCGCGTCCCTTCTTGTAGAAGTAGATCGGGGCGTTGTGCAGCGCCAGCACCAGGCCCGCCGCTTCGGCCGGCAAGGGGGCGTGGCCGAAATACTCGGCGCCCAGTTCGGGAAAGCCGAATTCTTCCGTGCCCGCCACTTCCCACAGGAAGTCGAGGTCGACATCGGCGGCGATCGCCCTGGCTTCGTCGAGCAGCACCTCGGGCGCCGGCTTGTCGAACTGCAGCAGCACGTCCTTGACCTTGACCTTGGTGCGCTTGCCGCTGGCGAGTTCCACCTGATAGGCTTCGCCCGCCGTCGAGAGCACGGTGCCGACCTTGAAGTCGCCCGATTCTTCAAAAAATAGATTCATCTTATGTCGCGTTCTTTGTTGTTGCGGCTGCCAGATCGAGTACCGCCGGCAAGAATACCTCGGTGACCATCAGCAAGCCTTGATGGCGGCGATAGACACAGCGCCGCGCATGGAAAACATGTCCGTCCAGGTCGGCCGCCCGCGCGCCCAGCGCGGCGTGGACACGCGCCAGCAGCGGATGGCTGCCGCGCAGCCGGGCAAACTCGAGCGGCCCGCGCTCCACCTGCGGGTCGTCGAACAGGATGCTGCCGAGCGAGCGTTCGCCCAGCGCCGAAAACAGCGGCCAGTCGCTCTGCGTGGCCGACATCGGCACGACGGTGTGGCCGAAGACGGCCGGCACGCCGTCGCAGCACAGGACGACCTCGCGCTCCCAGACCCGCACGCGGCGCGCCAGCCCGATCGGCGCCGCTTCCTCGAAGGAGCACAGCGCGGCCTTCTGGTGCAGGCGCCGCACGCGCAAGCGCTCGCAGTGGGCCGCCAGGCGCGCCGTCAGCGAGCCCTTCGCGGCCAGCCAGCTGCGCATGGCCGGCTCGGCGCCGACCGCGGCGACCCTGCGATGCCAGTTGGCCAGGCGCAGCGACTGCCCTTTCACGGGGCCCGCGTCGCCGGCCGGTCGAGGTCCGGCTGGCAAAAGGCGAGCACCGCGTCCACATGCTGCGGGTATGCGGACATCGCGTGGTCGCCGCCTTCGATCAAGTGCTGGCGCGCGCCCGGATAGTGGGCCAGCATGTCGCGGTAATCGAGTACTTCGTCGCCCGTCGCGGCGAGCAGGAAATAGCGCTCCGGCCGGGTGATGCGGGCGATCTTCAGCTCGGCCAGCTCGTCGATGTAGTCGCGGCGGAACTCGAAGGGCTCGTCGGAATGCCAGTTGGTGGTCACGCCGACATGCTGTTCGAGGTTCTTCAGGGGATCGACCGCGGGATTGAGCAGGACCGCGCGCACGCCCAGGCGTTCGGCCAGCCAGGTGGCGTAGAAGCCGCCCAGCGAGGAGCCGACGATCGCCAGATTGTGCGGCGCATGGCGCTCGGCCAGCAGCAGGGCCAGTTGCATCGCCGCTTTCGGCGAGGCCGGCAGCTGCGGGCAGATCAGCGCGCCGGCCCGCCCCAGCGCCGTCATCCGCTCCTGCATCACGCGCGCCTTGAAGGACCGGGGCGACGAGCGAAAGCCGTGCAGGTACAGGACGTGCGGGTAACCGGTCATGTCGCCAGCGCCTCGAGCAGCTTCTGGTGCACGCCGCCGAAGCCGCCATTGCTCATCACCAGGATGTGGTCGCCCGGCTGGGCCGCCTGCACGATCGCTTGCACCATGTAGTCGATCTGGTCGAAGCTGTGCGCGATCGTGCCCAGCGGTTTCAGGACATCGGCCAGCGACCAGCCCAGCGCCTGCTGGCTGCCGAAGCCGAACACCAGGTCCGCATCCTTCAGGCTGCCCGGCAGCGCGTCCTTCATGGCGCCCAGCTTCATCGTGTTCGAACGCGGTTCGAGCACGGCCAGGATGCGGCCCTGGGCGCCGATCTTCTGGTGCAGGCCGCCGACCGTGGTGGCGATCGCCGTCGGGTGGTGGGCGAAATCGTCGTACACGGTGATGCCGTTGACCACGCCGCGCACTTCCATGCGCCGCTTGACGCTCTGGAAGCGCGACAGCGCATCGATCGCCTGCGCCACCGGCACGCCGACGTGGCGCGCGGCGGCGATCGCGGCCAGCGCGTTGGAGCGGTTGTGCTTGCCCGTCAAGTCCCAGTGGACCGTGCCTTGGTAAGCGCCATCGAAGACGACGTCGAAGCTGGCGCCGCCCGGATGCTCGACCATCGCCCAGTCGACGCCGTCGGACACGCCGAAGCTTTCCTTCTCGCTCCAGCAGCCGCGCTTGATCACGCGCGCGAGCGAGGTTTCGTCGCCGTTCACGACCAGGCGCCCCACGCCGGGTACGGTGCGCACCAGGTGGTGGAACTGGGTCTCGATGGCGCCGATGTCCGGGAAGATGTCGGCATGGTCGAATTCGAGGTTGTTGAGGACCGCCGTTTTCGCGTGGTAGTGCACGAACTTGCTGCGCTTGTCGAAGAAGGCCGTGTCGTATTCGTCGGCCTCGATCACGAAGAAGTCGGATTGCGCCGTGGAGTCGGTGGCGCCCGACAGGCGCGCCGAAATACCGAAGTTCATCGGCACGCCGCCGATCAGGAAGCCCGGCGCATAGCCGGCGTCTTCCAGGATCCAGGCCAGCATCGACGAGGTCGTCGTCTTGCCGTGGGTACCGGCCACGGCCAGCACCCATTTTTCGCGCAAAATATGTTCGCCGATCCACTGCGGGCCGGAGGTATAGGGCAAGCCGCGGTTCAGGATCTCTTCGATCAGGGGATTACCGCGCGTCATCACGTTGCCGACGACGTACAGGTCGGGATTGAGCGAGACCTGCTCCGGTCCGTAGCCCTGGATCAGTTCGATTCCCTGGGCCTCGAGCTGGGTACTCATCGGGGGATAGACGTTGGCGTCGCAACCGGTGACGCGGTGACCGGCTTCTTTCGCCAAGACCGCCAGGCCGCCCATGAAGGTACCGCAAATGCCGAGGATGTGAATATGCATGATCGTGAGGAAAGAAGCGAATACGCGATTCTACCCGACGCGATGCGCTTTTTCGTTCAAGAGTATGATCGAGGTCATGATGCCCAGCCAGAATTATGACCTCCAACAGTTGCGCGCGCAGATCGCCGCGCTGGCCGCGCGCATGATCGCGCAGGACGGCGCCGACTACGCCACGGCGCGCAAGAAAGCGGCCCGCCAGGTGCTCGGCGTGGACCAGCCGCAACCGAACCTGATGCCCGACAATGCCGAGATCGAGGACGAGGTGCGGCGCTACCTGGCCCTGTTCGGCGGCGCCCTGCACGCCGAACGCTTGCAGGCCTTGCGCGAGACCGCCTTGCAGGTAATGGATGCGCTGGCCGAGTTCCGGCCCTACCTGACCGGCGCCGTGCTCAACGGTACTGCCGGCGAACACGACGATATTCATCTGCAATTGTTTGCCGACAGCGCCAAGGAAGTGGAGATATTCCTCCTGAACCGCAATGTCTCTATAGAGATTTCGGAAACGCCCCATTTCAAGGGCGCCCGCCACGATCCGGTTGAAACGGTGAGCTTCCTGTGGCATAAGGAGGCGGTGCATGCCGAGTTGTACGATTTTCATGATCTGCGCGGCGCACTCAAGCCCCGGGGCGATGGCCGCCTGCAGCGCGTCGATGCCGCCGGCCTGCGCGCCCTGATGACCTCCGATCCCTCCCTGGAACAGGACGAATGAATAAGAAGAAACTGGCCGCCGTCGCGGCCGTGGCTGTGATTTTTGGCGCCCTGGGCGTGGTATTCGGCAGCAAGACCAAGGAGGCCGCGCCGCTGACGACGACCATGGCGCCGACCGGCGGGCCGGCCCATAGCGCCACCACTAATCTATATGCGCGCTCCCTGGACGACCTGTCGGGCAAGCCGCAGGCGCTGAGCCAGTGGCAAGGCAAGCCCCTGCTCGTCAATTTCTGGGCCACCTGGTGCGGCCCCTGCGTGCAAGAAATGCCGGAGCTCTCGGCCATTGCCAACGAAGAGGCCGGCAAGGGAGCCGCACGGCGCTTCAGCATCGTCGGCGTCGGCATCGATGCGCCGACCGCGATGCGCGAATTCGCCGTCAAGCACGACATCAAGTATCCCCTGCTCGTCGGCGGCATGGGCGGCACCGACATCGCGCGCGAATTCGGCAATGCCAACGGCGGCCTGCCCTTCACGGTCCTGATCGGGGCCGATGGGCAGGTACGCAAGACCTACCTCGGCAAGCTGAAATTCGACGAGTTGAAGGCCGACCTGGCAGGGCTGTAAAAAGCCACGCACGGTCGTTCTTTTCCGAGTGCCGCCCGCGTCGCCAATATCCACGGAGAATTTTATCGCTTGCCAATAGCTGACGTTAGCGGCAAAATGCGACACTTTCGAGCAAAGACTCTAAGAAATAATGGCGAAAAAGCTACTGCTGCTCAACGGTCCGAATCTGAATTTATTGGGCACCCGGGAGCCTGCGGTGTATGGCGCGGCAACGCTGGCCGACATCGAAAGCGCTGCCACGACCCAGGTCGCGGCAGCGGGCGGATCGCTTTCCTGCTTTCAAAGCAACCATGAAGGTGCGCTGATCGACCGCATCCATGCCGCCCGCAGCGAGGGCGTGGAGGCGATCGTCATCAATCCCGGCGGGCTGACCCACACGAGCGTGGCCTTGCGCGATGCGCTGGCCGCGGTGGCGATCCCGTTCATCGAGGTCCACATCTCGAATATTTATCAGCGCGAAGAATTCCGCCATCATTCCTACCTGTCGGCGCTGGCCAGCGGCACTATCTGCGGGCTCGGCGTGGACGGGTATCGGTTTGCCATCGACTTCGCGCTTAAATAGCGTTAATCTACGTCAACTTCATGCATCATCCTCGGCTGCGCCCTCTTTTGGCGCGCTGTTTTACTCTCTTACCATCACAATAATTCCAAGGGGTTACACATGGATCTACGTAAACTCAAGACTTTGATCGACCTCGTTGCCGAATCGGACATTGCTGAACTCGAAGTGACCGAAGGCGAAAGCAAGGTTCGCATTGTCAAGTCGTCCGCCGCGCCCCAAGGCCAGATGATGATGATGCCATCAGGCATGCAGCAATACTCCGCGCCCGCGGCCGCCGCCGCGCCGGCCGTCGCGGCCGCGCCGAGCGCACCCGTGCCGGCAGTCGAGACCGGCCATGTCGTCAAGTCGCCGATGGTCGGCACCTTCTACCGTTCGTCCGCGCCGGGCGCCGCGGCCTTCGTCGAAGTCGGTTCCACCATCAAGGAAGGCGACACCCTCTGCATCATCGAAGCGATGAAGCTTCTCAACGAAATCGACGCCGACGTGTCCGGCGTGGTGACTAAAATCCTGGTGGAAAATGGCCAGCCGGTCGAATTCGGCCAGCCGCTGTTCGTGATCGGCTAAGGCGAAACATCCTTCCGGCCGAGTCTCTTCCCGGCCGCATGATCCCGAACCCAGGCCGGCGCACGACGCCGGCTCTCTCACACACCGAAGCTAACCATGTTTGAAAAAATTCTTATCGCCAATCGTGGTGAAATCGCGTTGCGTATCCAGCGCGCATGCCGCGAAATGGGCATCAAGACGGTGGTCGTCCACTCGGAAGCCGACAAGGACGCCAAGTATGTGAAGTTGGCCGACGAGTCCGTCTGCATCGGCCCGGCCGCGTCCTCGCTGAGCTACCTGAACATGCCGGCCATCATCAGCGCCGCCGAAGTGACCGATGCCGAGGCGATCCACCCCGGCTACGGCTTCCTGTCGGAAAACGCCGACTTTGCCGAGCGCGTGGAAAAATCGGGCTTTGTCTTCATCGGCCCGCGTTCCGATTCGATCCGCTTGATGGGCGACAAGGTTTCGGCCAAGCAAGCCATGATCCGCGCCGGCGTGCCCTGCGTGCCCGGTTCGGAAGGCGCGCTGCCGGAAGACCCGAAAGAGATCATCCAGACGGCCCGCAAGGTCGGCTATCCGGTCATCATCAAGGCGGCCGGCGGCGGCGGCGGACGCGGCATGCGCGTCGTCCACACCGAGGCCGCCCTGCTCAATGCCGTGGCGATGACGAAGACCGAAGCCGGTACCGCTTTCGGCAATCCGGAAGTCTATATGGAGAAGTACCTGGAAAATCCGCGTCACGTGGAAATCCAGATCCTGGCCGACGAACACAAGAACGCCGTCTGGCTGGGCGAGCGCGACTGCTCGATGCAGCGCCGCCACCAGAAGGTGATCGAGGAAGCGCCGGCCCCGGGCATCCCGCGCAAGCTCATCGAAAAGATCGGCGACCGCTGCGCCGAAGCCTGCCGCAAGATCGGCTACCGCGGTGCCGGCACCTTCGAGTTCCTGTACGAAAACGGCGAGTTCTATTTCATCGAAATGAATACCCGCGTGCAGGTCGAACACCCGGTCACCGAGATGATCACCGGCATCGACATCGTGCAGGAACAGATCCGCATCGCCTGCGGCGAGAAGCTGCGCTTCCGCCAGCGCGACATCATGCTGGCCGGCCACGCCATCGAATGCCGGATCAATGCCGAAGACCCGTTCAAGTTCACGCCGTCGCCGGGCCGGATCACCAGCTGGCATCCGCCGGGCGGCCCCGGCATCCGCGTCGATTCGCACTCGTATGCGGGATACTATGTGCCACCTCATTACGATTCGATGATCGGCAAGGTAATTTCCTACGGTGCAACTCGGGAACAAGCCATCCGCCGCATGCAAATCGCGCTGTCGGAAATGGTGGTCGAGGGTATCCTCACCAACATCCAGCTGCACCGCGAACTGATGGTCGATGCCCGCTTCATCGAGGGCGGCACCAACATCCATTACCTGGAACAGAAGCTGGCCAACCGCCCCGACACGAAGGTGGTCGTGGCACCGGAAAACAAGGCTGACGCATGAGCTGGACCGAAGTCATCATCGAAATCGCACGCGAGCACGCGGAAGGCTTGTCGGACGCCCTGATGGAAGCGGGCGCGCTGTCGGTTTCGGTGGAAGACGCGGACGAGGGGACGGACCAGGAAAAGCCGCTGTTCGGCGAGCCCGGCATGGAGCCGGCCGAAGCGGCCTGGGACCGCAGCCGGGTCGTGGCCCTGACCGATGTCGACGCCGACCAGGCCGCCATCATCGCCGAAGCCGCCGCCGCCATCGGACTGGCCAGCGTGCCGGGCTTCACCACGCGCGCCGTGGCCGATGCGGACTGGGTGCGCCTGACGCAATCGCAATTCGAGCCGATCCACATCGGCACCAATATCTGGGTCGTGCCGAGCTGGCACGAGGCGCCGGACCCGGACGGCTTGATCCTGGAACTCGATCCGGGCCTGGCCTTCGGCACCGGCAGCCATCCGACCACGCGCCTGTGCATGGAGTGGCTGGAAGCGCACCCGGCGCCGGGAAAATCGGTGCTGGACTACGGCTGCGGTTCCGGCATCCTGGCGATGGTCGCCAAGAAGCTGGGCGCGCTTGACGTGACGGGCGTCGACATCGATCCGCAGGCGATCGAATCGGCGCGCGCCAACGCCGAACGCAATGGCTGCGACATCACTTTCTATGTGCCGGACGAACTGGCCGTATCGGCCGACGAACGCCACCGCGGCGGCAAGTTCGACATCGTGGTGGCCAACATCCTGTCGAGCCCATTGAAGCTGATGGCGCCGATGTTGTCCGGCCGCGTCGCCGCTGGCGGTTCGCTGGTGCTGTCGGGCGTGCTGGCGCGCCAGGCCGAGGAAGTGGCCGCCGCCTATGCACCTTTCATCAAGCTGGGTGTCTGGGCCGAGCAGGACGGCTGGGTTGCCCTTCACGGGACGCTCGGCCAGGACACGGTACCGGCCGCGCGCTCTTCAACGAACGCGTAAGGAGCCGGCATGGCGCTTGCCACTCAATGCCCCCACTGCGGCACGATGTTCCGGGTCGCCTCGGACCAACTCAAGCTGCGTGGGGGGATCGTGCGTTGCGGCTCCTGCCAGGAGATCTTCGACGGCAGCGCCACGCTGGTCGACCTCGATGCGCTGCCGCCCAGGGCGCCTGCCGCGCCTGCTGCACCTGCCGCGCCTGCGTCAGCCCCCGTTCATCCTCCCGCGCCCGCGCCGGAACCTGCGGCGCAGGCCGAGGCGGCCGCCGACGCCCTCCCGGCCGCTCCCGGGGACGAGCCGCTCGCGCCCCTCGAAGTGGCCGTCGACCTGCCGAATTTCGACGACCAGCCGGTCTATACGCTCGACTTCGACCATACCTTCGATCCGTTCGGGATCTTGCCGAAGGTCGATGCGCCGGATGCCACGCTGCCGGCGCACGAGGCGCCCTCGCCCGAACCGGCAAAGCCTGCCCAGCCGGTGCTGCCGCCCTGGTCGCAGCCGCTGAAGCACCCCGGGCCGGCGGCCGGCGCCCCTGGCGCGCAGCCCGAGCCCGAACAGGCCGCTCCCGAAGCGCAGGAAGCGGCGCGCGTCGACCCCGTCCTCGACCTGCCGGTCGACGAAGAGCTGGTGGCCACCGCCCTGCCCGGCCACGAGACCGAGCCCGACCATGAACCCGCCGCCCCCGCCCCGACCGCCCAGCCGGCCGCCGCCGACGCGCCGCCGCTGCTCAAGCGCGAGTCGACCGCCGGCCGCGTCGCTCCGCCCTCGGCCGCGCACGTGCCGCCGGCGGCGCGCACGCCGGCCGCCAAGCGCGCCGACAAGGCCGCGGCGCGCCGTTCCAAGCTGACGCCGACGAAGATCGAATCGCAGCCGAAGCTGCGCGCGGCCGAAATCGACGAGCCTGACTTCGTCAAGCGCGGCCGCCAGCAGGAGCAGAACGGCCACACGCGAAAGATCGCGCTGCTGGCCGGCTCGCTCGCCCTGGCGCTGCTGCTGTCGGCGCAAGGCGCCTTCACCTTCCGCAACGCGCTCGCGGCGCGCTTCCCGGCCGCGAAACCGGCGCTGGTGTCGGGCTGCGCCATGTTCGGCTGCCGCGTCGAGCTGCCGGCGCAAGTCGACAACCTCGCCATCGAAACGGGCGAGTTGACCACCCTCGGCGGCGGCGCCTATTCCTTCACGACCGAACTGCGCAACACGGGCGCCACCGCCCAGGCCTGGCCCAGCCTGGAGCTGGCCCTGACGGACGCCAACGACAAGCCGCTGGCGCGCCGCGTGTTCGGCCCCAGCGACTACCTGGCCGCCGGCAGCGTGCTGGCCAACGGCATCGCTCCGCGCACCGAACAGGCCGTCAAGCTCCACTTCCGGGTCGACGACCTGAAACCTTCCGGCTACCACATCGCCGTCTTCTACCCTTGAATCCCCCATGACCCAACCTATCCTGATCTGCGGATCGCTCGCGTTCGACAAGATCATGCAGTACCACGGCCGCTTCGCCGAAACGCTGCTGGCCGACCAGCTGCACCGCGTGAACGTCTCCTTCCTGGTGCCGACCCTGCGCACCGAATACGGCGGCTGCTCGGCCAACATCGCCTACACCCTGAAGCTGCTGGGCGGCGATCCCTTGATCATGGCGACCATCGGCCAGGACGGCGGCGACTACCTCGAGCGCCTGCGCAACTTCGGCATCGAGACGCGCGCCATCAAGACGATCGAGGACGCCTACACCGCGCAATGCTTCGTCACCGCCGACCAGGACAACAACCAGATCAACGCCTTCCACCCAGGCGCGATGCAGTTCTCGCACGAGAACAGCGTGGCCGGCCAGGGCCCGCTGCGCGTGGCGATCATCGCGCCCGACGGCCGCGACGGCATGCTCAAGCACGCGCGCGACTGCGCCGCCCAGGGCCTGCCCTTCATGTTCGACCCGGGCCAGCAGCTGCCGATGTTCAGCGGCGAAGAACTGCTCACCTTCATCGAGCAAGCCACCTACCTGGCCGCGAACGACTATGAATTCGAGATGGTGATGGACCGCACCGGCCTGTCGCTGGCCCAGATCGCAGCGCGCCTGGACGCGCTGATCGTCACGCGCGGCGAAAAGGGTTCCGAGATCTATGCCGGCGGCGAGCGCCACGACATTCCGGCCGTCCCGGCCGCCGCCGTGGTCGACCCGACCGGTTGCGGCGACGCTTACCGCGCCGGCCTCCTATTCGGCATCGCGCAAGGCTACGACTGGAACACGACCGGCCGCCTGGCCAGCCTGCTCGGCTCCATCAAGATCGCCCACCAGGGCGGCCAGAACCACAGCTTCACCGCGCAAGAGATCGCCGACAGATTCGAAACCGCCTTCGGCTACCGCTTCAAGTAATACCGGCCGGCGCGCCAAAAAAAAATGGGCAGCCGACGCTGCCCATTTTCACATCCGTACCAGCCGTCAAACCGGCACGACCAGCCTCAACAAATACAAGGCAATCTGCAGCAGCAGCACCGCCACCAGCACCGACAGGTCCAGCCCGCCGATCGGCGGCACCACCTTGCGGACCGGCCTAAGCAGCGGATCGTTCAGCGCATGCACGAAGGGCGCCAGCGGCGCATGCGGATTGACCCAGCTGAAGATCGCCTCGATGATCAGGAGCGCGATGAAGCCGTAGATGATCCACTTCACGAAGCGCCCCAGCGCCATCAGGAACACCTGCTCGGCCGATGCCCCGACGATGAACAGCACCGAGGTCGCCAGCAGCACCACCACGAAGGCGCCGATCAGGCTGGCCCAGTCGTAGCCGCCCGCTCCCGGTACGATCCGGCGCAGCGGTTTGACCAGCCAATCGCTCAGCGTGAAGGTAAACTGCGCCACCGATGCCGGCGGACGCACGCGGATGGCCTGCATCCAGAACCGCAACAGGAGCACTGCCCCCAGCACAGTGGCAACGGTATCGACGATCAACTGAAGAATGGGCAGCACGACAACTCCTTGAAATAAAAAAACCGCTGTGTGACAGTCTCACACAGCGGTATTTTGCCCTAAGCGGGCACCACTTGCCGTTACGGACGGCTGCTGGTGGGGAACGGCCAGGCAGCCGCTGGTGCCAGCACGGTCTTGGCGGCCGGCGCCGGCGCAGCCGGCTTGGCTTCGCCCGCTTCCTGCGCGGGCTTGGCTTGCCCTTCCTTGGCAGCCGGCTTGTTCGCCGCAGCCTTCTTCGCTGCCGGCTTGGCCTCCGCCTTCACCGCGGCCACGGCCGGTGCTGCCGCCGTTGCCGACACTGCCGGCTTGGCTTCGGCCTTGTCGCCCTTGGCTTCCGGCTTCGCTTCGGCCTTCATCGCTTCGGGCTTGGCTTCGGCTTTCGCGGCTTCGGGCTTGGCTTCGGCCTTCATCGCTTCCGGCTTGGCTTCGGCCTTGGCGGCTGGCTTCGCGGCCGGCTTGGCCGCAACCGCCTTGACCGGCGCTGCCGCGGCGGCTTTGGTAGCGGCTGCCTTGGCAGGTGCCGGCGTGGTGGTCTTGGTCGCTGCTGGCTTGGCGGCGGTCTTGGTAGCTGCAGCCTTGGCTGGAGCTGGGGTGGCAGTCTTGGCGGCTGACTTGGCCGGCGCCTTCATGGCACTCTTGGCGGCGGCCTTGGCCGGTGCCTTGGCTGCGCTCTTGGCCGGCGACTTGGCTGGCGCCTTCGAGGCGGTCTTGGCCGAGGTCTTGGCGGCGCTCTTGGCTGCGGTCTTGGCCGGTGCCTTGGCCGGACCCTTCGAGGCCGACCTGGCTGCCGACTTGGCTGCGGTCTTCGCCGGCGCTTTTGCTGCCGACTTGCTTGCGGCGGCTTTCGCTACCGGCTTGGCGGCCGACTTGGCTGCGCCTTTGGCGGCTGGCTTGGCAGCCGACTTGGCCGCCGACCTGGCGACCGGCTTGGCGGCTGCGGTCTTCCTTGCAGCCGGCTTGGCAGCGGTCTTGGCTGCGGCTTTTGCCGGCGCCTTCGATGCTGCTTTCGCTGCTGGTTTCGCTGCCGATTTGGCGGCGGCCTTTGCCGGCGCTTTCGCTGCGGACTTCTTCGCAGCCGGCTTGGCTGCCGACCTGGTCGCGGCGGCTTTCGCTACCGGCTTGGCGGCCGCTTTCTTCGCCGCCGGCTTGGCAGCGGACTTCTTCGCAGCCGGCTTGGCTGCCGCTTTCTTCGCAGCCGGCTTGGCTGCCGCTTTCTTCGCAGCCGGCTTGGCTGCCGCTTTCTTCGCCGCCGGCTTGGCAGCGGTTTTCGCCGCCGATTTTGCCGGTGCCTTCGACGCAGCCTTCGCTGCCGGTTTCGCTGCCGACTTGGCAGCGGCTTTCGCCGGCGCCTTCGATGCAGCCTTCGCTGCCGGCTTGGTCGCCGCCTTGGCTGCAGGCTTGGCAGCGGCCTTGGCCGGTGCTTTCGCTGCGCTCTTGGCTGCCGATTTCGCGGCCGGCTTGTCTGCGGCGGCGGATTTCGCTGCCGGTTTTGCTGCTGGTTTCTTCGCGGCTGTTGCCATTTCGTTCTCCTTCTCTGCGATGAGAAAATACGCTACAAGGTTGAAACCCGTCCGTCCCGGATGGCCAGGCGGGTTATTCATCGGCAGCACCGTTTCCGGTAGCTGCCAATGAATCCGGCACCAGCTGAACTGCTGCAACTCCTCACCATTGCAGCGCTTCAGCGGATGACGTCGGGACACTCACCCATTACTTAGCTGCGCTTTCACATCGCTGCCCTTACGAGCACGAAAAGAAAAAGCCGCCTTGCCTGAATACGATCAGGCAGTGCGGCTTGTTCTTTTCGTTACGCTTATGTGCATGCTGGCTTGATCAGCGTCCCATTACGACAGTCCCGGACGATGCGCCGCGCCGCATTTTATTGGCGCCGCGCGTGGTGTCGAGACTCTCTTATTCAATCGGTTTCCTTTGCCCGCGAGCATGCGAAAAAATCCATGTTCACGTTTTGACAAATTCAATCACGTAAAGTACACGAAAACCTTGTCACTCCGCAACCCGTGCACAAGTAAATTCGTTCCTTCACTACGACTACAACAAATCCGCAACCGGAACCGCGGCCCGGACCGCGCCGCTCCATTTCAAAGCGCGCCTGATTCCATCAGGCTTCCCGCGATGTACATGGCTTCCAGGCGCTCGCTGAACCAGCGGCCGGCCGGATCCGGCGGCTGCTCTCCCTTGTGGGGGAAAGGTAAAGGGTTTCGCCTCCAACCGAATGCGTCCTGCCTGGCACATCAAAAAAAATGCCCGATGATTTCTCATCGGGCACTCTTCGCATCGATAGGGAGCGGCCGGGAATCAATCCCAGTTCAGCGCACCGCCGGTCTGGTACTCGGTCACGCGCGTCTCGAAGAAGTTACGTTCCTTCTTCAAGTCGATCATCTCGCTCATCCACGGGAACGGGTTCTCTTCGTTCGGGAACAGCGGCTCCAGGCCGATCTGCACCGCGCGGCGATTCGCGATGAAGCGCAGGTAACCCTTGAACATCGGGGCGTTCAGGCCCAGCACGCCGCGCGGCATGGTGTCTTCGGCGTAGCGGTATTCGAGGTCGACCGCCTGCAGGAACAGCGCCTTGATCTCCTCGCGGAAGGCGGGAGTCCACAGCAGCGGGTTTTCCATCTTGATCGTGTTGATCAGGTCGATGCCGAAGTTCACGTGCATCGACTCGTCGCGCAGGATGTACTGGTACTGCTCGGCGGCGCCCATCATCTTGTTCTGGCGACCGAGCGCCAGGATCTGGGTGAAGCCGACGTAGAAGAACAGGCCTTCCATCAGGCAGGCGAAGACGATGATCGACTTGAGCAGCTTCTGGTCGTTTTCCAGCGTGCCGGTCTCGAATTTCGGGTCCGTCAGGGTCTCGATGAACGGGATCAGGAACTGGTCCTTGTCGTGGATCGAGGCCACTTCGTTGTAGGCATTGAAGATTTCCTGCTCGTCCAGGCCGAGCGACTCGACGATGTACTGGTAGGCGTGGGTGTGGATCGCCTCTTCGAAGGCCTGGCGCAGCAGGTACTGGCGGCATTCCGGGGCCGTGATGTGGCGGTAGGTGCCCAGCACGATGTTGTTCGCCGCCAGCGAGTCGGCGGTGACGAAGAAGCCCAGGTTGCGCTTGACCAGGCGGCGTTCGTCCTCGCTCAAGCCGTTCGGGCTCTTCCACAGCTCGATATCGCGCTGCATGTTCACTTCCTGCGGCATCCAGTGGTTCGCGCAGCCGGCCAGGTATTTGTCCCAGGCCCACTTGTACTTGAAGGGCACGAGCTGGTTGACGTCGGTCTTGCCGTTGATGATGCGCTTGTCGTCGGCATTGACGCGCTTGGCGACCGAGGCTGCATCGACGGTTTCCGGCAGGTCGCCGGCTTGCGGTGGACGCGCAACTTGTGCGCCCGTTGGTTCATCGTCCCATGACAACATGATGGTTCCTCTTCTCTATTCTGTGACAGCAGCGCCCGGCGCGCGGGCCGGGCGTCATTTCATTCACCAAGCGGCTCGTCGGCAGCTTATCGGCACTTATTGGCACTTATTGGCAGCTTATTGACAACTTATTGGCAGGCTTCGCATTCGTCGAAACCGGCATCGCCCGGACGCAGGTAGCACGCCGCGCCGTCGGCCTCGCCGGCCGCCGCCACCGGCGCGGCGGCCGGCGTGGAAGCCGCCGCCGGTGCCGCGTGGCCCGTCAGGCCGCCCGAGACCGACACCGCGTTGAGCGCGCCGGTACGGCTGGTCGACTTCTCCATGTGCGTCGCCGCGATGGTGCGCAGGTAATAGGTCGTCTTCAGGCCGCGCAGCCAGGCCAGCTTGTAGGTCTCGTCGAGCTTCTTGCCCGAGGCGCCGGCCATGTAGATGTTCAGCGACTGGGCCTGGTCGATCCACTTCTGGCGGCGCGAGGCCTGCTCGACCAGCCACTTCGGCTCGACTTCGAAGGCGGTGGCGTAGATGTCGCGCAGGTCTTGCGGCACGCGGTCGATTTTACTCAGCGAACCGTCGAAATACTTCAGGTCGGCGATCATGACTTCGTCCCACAGGTCGCGCGCCTTCAGGTCGCGCACCAGGTAAGAATTGATCTCGGTGAATTCGCCCGACAGGTTCGACTTCACGTACAGGTTCTGGAAGGTCGGCTCGATGCAGGCCGACACGCCGATGATGTTCGAAATCGTCGCGGTCGGGGCGATCGCCACGCAGTTCGAGTTGCGCATGCCGAATTGCTTGATGCGGTTGCGCACCAGCGACCAGTCCATCGACTCGCTCGTATCCTGCTCGAGGTAGCCGCCGCGCTCCTGCGCCAGCAGCTTGATCGAGTCCTGCGGCAGGATGCCGCGGTCCCACAGCGAGCCGCTGTAGGACTCGTAGCGGCCGCGCTCTTCGGCCAGCTCGGTCGAGGCCAGGTAGGCGAAGTAGCAGACCGCTTCCATCGAGCGGTCGGCGAATTCCACCGCTTTGTCCGACGCGAACGGCACGCGCATCATGTGCAGGCAGTCCTGGTGCCCCATGATGCCCATGCCGACCGGACGGTGGCGCAGGTTCGAGTTACGGGCCTTGTCGACGGCGTAGTAGTTGATGTCGATGACGTTGTCGAGCATGCGCATCGCCGTGCGGATCGTCTTTTGCAGTTTCACATGGTCCAGGCCATCGCCCTTCATGTGCTGCGGCATGTTGATCGAACCCAGGTTGCAGACCGCGATTTCGTCGGCGCTGGTATTGAGGGTGATCTCGGTGCACAGGTTCGACGAGTGCACGACGCCGACGTGCTGCTGCGGCGAACGGATGTTGCACGGATCCTTGAAGGTGATCCATGGGTGGCCGGTTTCGAACAGCATCGACAGCATCTTGCGCCACAGGTCGAGCGCTTCGATCTTCTTGAAGACCAGCATCTCGCCGCGCTCGGCTTTCGCTTCATACGCGGTGTAGGCGGTCTCGAAGGCCTTGCCGACCAGGTCGTGCAGGTCCGGCGTCTCGCTCGGGGTGAACAGGGTCCAGTAGCCCTTTTCCATCACGCGCTTCATGAACAGGTCGGGAATCCAGTTGGCCGTGTTCATGTCGTGGGTGCGGCGGCGGTCGTCGCCGGTGTTCTTGCGCAGGTCGAGGAATTCCTCGATGTCCATGTGCCAGGTTTCCAGGTAGGCACACACTGCCCCCTTGCGCTTGCCGCCCTGGTTCACGGCCACGGCCGTGTCGTTGACCACTTTCAGGAAGGGCACCACGCCCTGCGACTTGCCGTTGGTGCCCTTGATGCGCGAGCCGAGCGCGCGCACCGGGGTCCAGTCGTTACCGAGGCCGCCGGCGAACTTCGACAGCAGCGCGTTTTCCTTGATCGCGTCGTAGATGCCTTCGAGGTCGTCGCCCACCGTCGTCAGGTAGCACGACGACAGCTGCGAGCGGCGCGTGCCCGAGTTGAACAGGGTCGGGGTCGAGCTCATGAAATCAAAGCTCGACAGCAGGTGGTAGAACTCGATGGCGCGCGCTTCGCGGTCCGCCTCGCGCAGGGCCAGGCCCATCGCCACGCGCATGTAGAAGGCCTGCGGCATTTCGATGCGGGTTTCGCGCACGTGCAGGAAGTAGCGGTCGTACAGGGTCTGCAGGCCGATATAGCCGAATTGCAGGTCGCGGTCGGCCACCAGGGCCTTGGCCAGGCGCTCGAGGTCGTAGTTGCCCAGTTCAGCGTCGAGGAGTTCGTTGGCGATGCCCTTGGCGATGTATTGCGGGAAATAGGTGATGTATTCGGCGGCCGCTTTCGCTTGCGCGACTTCCTTGCCGAAGACTTCCTTGCGGATCGTGTGCAGCAGGATGCGGGCCGTGACCTGGCTGTAGGCCGGATCGGTTTCCATCAGCGCGCGCGCGGCCAGGATGGCCGACTTGTGCAGCTCTTCGACCGGCACGCCGTCGTACAGGTTTTTCAGGGTCTCGGCGACGATCGCATCGGCGTCGACGTGCTTTTCCAGGCCGACGCAGGCGGCATCGACCAGGCCGCGCACCGCGTTCATGTCGAGCGGCTGGCGCTGGCCGTTGTCGAGCACGTGGATCCGGGGCGCCGCCGCCTGCGTCGTGCCGGCGGCTTCCTTGGCCAGGCGGCGCTCTTCCATCTGCTTGGCGCGGTACAGGACATAAGCGCGCGCGACATCGTGTTCGCCCGAGCGCATCAAGGACAGTTCCACCTGGTCCTGCACATCTTCGATGTGGAAGGTGCCGCCGTTCGGCTGGCGGCGCATCAGGGCGGCCACCACGTTGTTGGTCAGCGCTTCCACCAGCTCGCGGATGCGGGCCGAGGCGGCGCCCTGGCCGCCGGCGACCGCCAGGAATGCCTTGGTCATCGCGACCGAGATCTTGGTCGGCTCGAAGGGCACGACGGCGCCGTTGCGGCGCAGGATGCGGTAGTCGGCGCGCGCGGCCAGTGCGGCCGCGTTCTGCGCGCCGTCAGCCGTTCCCGGAGCCGCGTGCGGGTGGATGGAAATGTCTTGAGAAGTCTGCATGGGGCCTCCAGGAAGGGCAGTCGGACTGCCGCCTATGGTTATCGGTCGATCGCCCGCGGGACGGGCAGCCAGTAAATGTACGAAAAAATGCGAAGCAAAATCCACCCCTGCCAGCCCGTTGGACGGTGCCGGAAAACGTTGCCGCGGATGGATTTAAATTGCTTGAAAAAAATATGAAGCTGTTGAGCTATTGTTGTCCGTGTCAAGCACCAAATTGCGAATACTTGAGTCTGCTACCACT
Source organism: Massilia jejuensis (assembly GCF_042656795.1). NCBI lineage: Bacteria > Pseudomonadati > Pseudomonadota > Betaproteobacteria > Burkholderiales > Oxalobacteraceae > Massilia > Massilia jejuensis. Next base: position 23,570 of record NZ_JBHSMS010000034.1, read on the forward strand.
AGATCTAGTGCCTTGGTTTGACAATGGACTAATTGTAGTACTTGGTCAGCGCAAGTCGCAAGTGATTAAATTCTCAATTTCAGGGCTTTTTTGTGCGCGTGACCCTTGACATCGCGCTGTTGAACCCCGAATGCGCCATCGCCGGTAAGTGAGCACTAACCAGCTGCTTAAAGCTTGTTCAGCGCGGCGCGGTGTTGCCCAAAAGCAGTGCAACGCGCGTCATCTTGCACTGGCGAAAAGGCAACGTTTTTTGACAAGACCGCGCTTTGAGATGCGACAAGTTCGGCGTCAAGCCGGACGGCCACCCGCGGGCGCGGCCGGCACGCAGGCACTTGCCGCGTCGTCCCATTGCCCGCCCGCCTTGCGGCAGGCATCGGCATCGCGCTCGTGCTTCATCCACATGAGCGCGGCGACAATCGCAATGGCGAGAACCATGTAACGCAAGCGTTTTGGCATCGTTAATTCTCCGGGGCCTGGATATCGAGTTTCTGCATCTGGTAACGCAGCTGGCGCACGCTGATGCCGAGCAGGCCGGCGGTCTTCGTGCGGTTGAACTGGGTCTGCTGCAAGGCGCGCCCGATGATGTCGCGCTCGACCTGTTCCAGATAGGCCGGCAGGTTGCTCGGCAAGGATGCCGGGCCGGGTCCCGCCGGTTCGGCCACGGCAGAAGCGGCCGGGGCCATCGGCGGCGGGGCCGGCGGCACGGCCGCCACCGGCGGCGGGTCCGCCCGTGCCGCTTTCAAGGAGAGATCCTCGACCTGGATCGCACCGTCGTCGGCAAAGGCCAATGCGCGCTCGAGCACGTTTTCCAGCTCGCGCACGTTGCCGGGGAAGGAATAGGCACGCAAGGCGTCGAGCACGCCGGGCCCGAGCCAAGCACCGCCCGCGCCCGCCAGGCGCGCCAGGATGGCGCTGGCCAGTACCGGCACATCGTCCAGGCGCTCGCGCAGCGGCGGCAGCGCCAGTTCGATCACGTTCAGGCGATAGAACAGATCCTGGCGAAACACGCCGAGCTCGACGCACCTGGCCAGGTCCTTGTGGGTGGCGCTGATGATGCGCACATCGACCGGCTCCTCGGCGGTCGCGCCGATCTTGCGCACGCGCCGCTCCTGGATCGCGCGCAGCAGTTTCACCTGCATGGCCAGCGGCAGGTCGGCCACCTCGTCGAGCATCAGGGTGCCGCCGTTGGCCGCCTGGAAGAAGCCGTCGCGCTCCTCCCCCGCCCCGGTGAAAGCGCCCTTGCGGTGGCCAAAGAATTCCGACTCCATCAGGTTTTCGGGAATGGCGCCGCAGTTCACGGCCACGAAGGGTTTCGAGGCGCGCGAACTCTGGGCGTGGATTTCGCGCGCGGCCAGTTCCTTGCCGGCGCCGGATTCGCCGGTGATCGCGATCGGCGCCATCGAGCGCGCCAGGCGCCCGATCTGGGCGCGCAGCGACTGCATCGCCTGCGAATTGCCGATCAGGCGCGAGCCCGTATCCGCGCCCGCGCCCGCCGCGCCGCTGCCGTCGGAGAGCTTGAGCGCCGAGCGCACCATCACGCGCAATTCGTCCAGTACCACCGGTTTCGAGACGTAATCGAAGGCGCCGGCCTTCAGCGCGATGACCGCGTTCTCGGCGCTGCCGAAGGCGGTGATGACGGCGATCGGGGTCTTGCTGGCGCTCGACACTTCGCGCACCAGTTCCAGGCCCAGGCCGTCGGGCAGGCGCATGTCGGTCAGCACCAGGGCGTAATCGTTGTCCTCGACCAGGCGGCGCGCTTCGCGCAGCGTGGCCGCGCAGTCGACGTCCAGGCCCATCTTCAGGAGCGTGATCTCGAGCAGCTCGCGCAAATCGGCTTCATCGTCGACGACCAGGATGCGGGGTGAACTCATGGACTACCTCTTTGCTGAACCTGCGCGCCGCCGGCCGCCGGCTGGGCGAAGGTGATGACGAAACGGCCGCTGGCCTTGCGCGGCCCCGGCGCGGCGCGCTCCAAACCTGCATTGAAACGCGATTCGTAATCGAGTTTAGCGCCGTTATTCAGGCACAGCTCGCGCGCCAGGTACAGGCCCAGGCCGGTGCCCTTGCTCGAGGTCGTGTAGAACGGCTCGAACAGGTGGGCGCGCACCTCGGGCGTGATGCCGGGGCCGTCGTCCTGCACGTGCAGTTCGAGTGTACCGAAAGCGTCGAGCTCGGGCCAGATGCGGATGCTGGCGGGCGCGCGGCTGGCGTAGCGGATCGCGTTGCCCAGCAAATTGACCAGCACTTCGCGCAGGTGCAGCGCGTCGAACCGCACCTCGATCGCGCCGGCGCCGCCCAGCCAGACCATCTCGTCCGGCAAGGCCTGGGTTTCGCAGAACTCGTTCTTGAGTTCGAGCAGGAAGGCGGCCAGCTGCACCGGCTCGGCATACGGCTGGGCCTTGCGCGAGAGCTGCAGGATGTCCTCGACCATGCGGTTCACGCGCGTCACGTTGTCGCCGATAATTTTCAATAGACGCACTTCGGCCTTGCCGTGCAGGTCCTCGGCCAGCAAGGCCGTGGCGTGGCCGATCGCCGACAAGGGGTTGCGCACCTCGTGCGCGATGCTCGCCGTCAGGCGGCCCATCGACGCCAGTTTCAGTTGCTGCGCCTGGTTTTCGATGGCGCTCACGTCCTGCAGGAAGATCACGCTGCGCGCCGGCGTCGCGCCGCCGCCGGCCACGCGCGCAAAGCGCAGCTTCAGGTGCGCCGGCTGGTCGCGCCGGGCACGCGGGCCGGCTTCGCCGACCGCAGCTTCCTGGTAGGGCTTGAGGATCACATAAGCGGCATCGGGCCCGGCTTCGCCCGGCACCGGCTCGACCGCGGCCAGGGTCGGCGGCGCGGCCGCCGTGCCCATCCAGCCGGCAAAGGCGTGCGCCACCGGTTCCAGGCCGGGCAGGCCGTCGAGCTGCAACCCGGCCGCCGCGTCCATACCGAGCATGCGCCGCGCAGCCGGATTGGCCGTGTGGATACAGCCGTCGCCGCCCACCACCAGCACGCCGTCGCCCACGTCGGCGATGACGATCTCGTTGATCGCCTGCTGCACCTGCAGGTCGACGCCGCGCTGGGCCGCCAGTTCTTCCTGGCCGATCAGGCGCGCCGCCAGCCGGTTGACCAGCCAGACCACGGCGAAAAAGGCGATGCCGACCATCCCGGCCTGCATCAGGGCCGGTTCGCCCTCGCGCATGACGAAGCGCCAGGCAGCGTCGGAGAGGACGAACAGGGTGGCCAGCGCGGCCGAGAACAGGGCCGGCACCAGCGGCGCCAGGATGGCCGCGCCGGCCAGCGGAAACAGGTAGAGGATGCCCAGGCCGCTGCGCACGCCGCCGGCGGCCAGGTAGAGCAGCGAGATCACGGCCAGGTCGAGCGCGATCTGGGCGGTCAGCTGGAGCGCGAAGCGGCGCCGCCAGAACAGGGTCAGCGCGCCGAAGCAGAACGCGGCGCCGAGGTAGAAGAGGCAGATGCGCGCATAGGCCGGCGCAGGCTGGACGCCGCCGTCGCGCACCTCGAAGGCCAGGTACAGCATGAGTACCAGGGCGATCACGATGCGGGTGGCGGTCAGCGCCTGCAGCGAGCGCCAGAAGGTCGCGCGCGACTGCGTCGAGAGTACTTTCCAGCTCGTCTTCAAAGCTGCGCCGGCGGCCGGCGCACGTGGGCCGGGCTGCAGTAATCGCGCCCGTCGGCGTGCACCGCTTCCGAAACCGGGAAATGCAGGCCGCAGTGGGCGCAGCTGGTCATGTTTTCGATGGCCACCGGCGGCGCCGTGCCCGGCCCCTGCGGCGGCACCTGCATCCGGCTGTCGCGGGCGGCGGCGCGCAGCTTCGCGCGCACCGCGAAATAGACCAGCACGGCCAGCAGGATCCAGAATATTGCGCGGCTCATGCGCCCCCCCTGTGCAGCACCACTTCCAGTACAAAACGGCTGCCGACATAGGCCAGCGCCAGCGTCGCGAACCCGGCCAGCGTGAAGCGCAGCGCGGTCTTGCCGCGCCAGCCGCGCCAGCGCCGTCCGGCCAGCAAGGCGGCGAACAACAGCCAGGACAGCAGCGCGAACACGTTCTTGTGGTCCCAACGCAGCGCCCGGCCGAACAGCTGTTCCGAGAACACGACCCCCGACAGCACGGTCAGGCTGAGCAGGACAAAGCCGATCCAGATCAGGCGAAACAGCAGCTTTTCCATCGTCAGCAGGGCCGGCAGCTGGTCGAGCGCGCCGCCGAACCAGCCGCCCGTGGACGGCACGGTGCGCGCATGCAGGCGCGTTTCCTGCAGCGCCATCAGCACCGCGTGGAAGGCGGCGATGGTCAGCGTGCTGTAGGCCAGCACGGCCACGGCCACGTGCCAGCCGAAGGCGCTCGACTGGTCGTGCAGCGCCATGACCGAGCCCGGGAATACCATCGGCAGCAGGGCGGCGGCGCAGGCGCAGGGCATGATCAGGCGGCGCAGGCCGTCGAGCGCGAAGTTGCGGTTTTCAAACCAGTAGGCGGCCACCGAGACCCACAGCGCGGCCGAGAGCATGATGGCGAAACCGATGCGCAGGCTGCCCGGCGCGAACGCGTCGCTCCACAGGGCGACCCCGTGCACCGCCCAGGCCAGCGCGGTGACGCCGGAAATGACGGCACCCTGGCGCAGCGGCAGCAGGGCGCAAGCCGCGTACAGGATGGCAGCGGCAAAAAAGAGGGTGTTTTGCATAGCGCGAGTCTACACTATTGGACCGCGGCAGGCGTAGCGCCCCTCCCCGTTCGCGATGCGCGCCAGGCCGCGCGCGGTGCAATTGAAAATTCGCATTTTGCGCACCGCATTGCCCGGCCAGGCGCCCCGGCGCAGGGTAAAATGGCGGATTCCGAATGCCGTCCCTCCATATAGTCAGGTAGAACATGCTAGATAACCTTACCCAACGCCTTGCCAAGGTCGTCAAGACGATGCGCGGCGAGGCCCGTCTGACCGAGGCCAACACCGCCGAGATGCTGCGCGAAGTGCGCATGGCCCTGCTCGAGGCCGACGTGGCTCTGCCGGCGGTGCGCGAATTCATTGCCAAGGTCAAGGAAAAAGCGCTGGGCGAAGAAGTCATCGGTTCGCTCAGCCCGGGCCAGGCCCTGGTCGGCGTGGTCCAGCGCGAGATGGCGGCCCTGATGGGCGCCGACCTCGGTCCCGAAGCGACCCAGCTGTCGTTCGCGCAGCAGCCGCCGGCGATCATCCTGATGGCCGGCCTGCAGGGCGTGGGTAAAACCACGACCGTTGGCAAGCTGGCCAAGTACCTGAAGGAACAGAAGAAGAAAAAGGTCTTGACCGTCTCGGCCGACGTCTACCGTCCCGCCGCGATCGCCCAGCTCGAATCGGTGACCAAACAGGTCGGCGCCGACTTCTTCCCGTCGACCTCGACCGACAAGCCGGTCGACATCGCGCTGGCCGCGCTCGACTGGGCCAGGAAGCACTACCACGACGTCCTGATCATCGACACCGCCGGCCGCCTCGGTATCGACGAAGCGATGATGCAGGAGATCAGGGCCGTCCACGGCGCCGTCAAGCCGATCGAAACCCTGTTCGTGGTCGATGCCATGCTGGGCCAGGATGCGATCAACACGGCCAAGGCCTTCAACGACGCGCTGCCGCTAACGGGCATCGTGCTGACCAAGCTCGATGGCGATTCACGCGGCGGCGCGGCCCTGTCGGTGCGCCACGTGACCGGCAAGCCGATCAAGTTCGCCGGCGTGTCCGAGAAGCTCGATGGCCTGGAGGCCTTCGATCCGACCCGCATGGCCAGCCGCGTGCTGGGCATGGGCGACATCCTGGCGCTGGTCGAAGAGGCGCGCAAGGGCGTCGACGAGAAAGCCGCCGCCGACATGGCCAGCAAGATCAAGGCGGGCGGGCGCTTCGACATGAACGATTTCAAGTCGCAGTTGGCGCAGATGAAGAAGATGGGCGGCATGTCGGGACTGCTGGACAAGCTGCCGGCGCAGTTCCAGCAAGCCGCGGCGGGCGCCAACATGGACCAGGCCGAGAAGCAGGTCAAGCGCATGTGCGGCATCATCGATTCGATGACGCCGCTGGAGCGCGCCAAGCCGGAGCTGATCAAGGCCAACCGCAAGCGCCGCATCGCCGCCGGCGCCGGCGTGCAGGTGCAGGAAGTCAATCGCATGCTGACGCAGTACGACCAGATGCAGACGATGATGAAAAAGCTGAAGGGCGGCGGCCTGATGAAGATGATGCGGGGAATGAAGGGGATGATGCCGGGCGGGATGCGTTAAGGCCTGCGCCGTTTCCGGACCCTTTTGTTCGCTTGGAACGCCGCGTCCGCCACAACGGCGGCGCGGCGTTTTTTATCGCGTTTTCCGGCGCTTTTTCACTCTATGAAGAAGAGTTACGAATATTCCCTGTTTTTTGGGCTTGTCAGAGTGAAAAAATGGCGAAAAAGACTTGCAGGAACAGTAAAACGCCACCAATATAAGCTGTGCGATGTATAGCGCAATTTCCAATATTGTTCGTTTAGGAGGCTCGAAGATGGCAACAGCCAAGAAATCCCCAGCAGCGCCGGCAAAGAAGGCAGCCGCCAAACCGGCCGCCGCGGCCAAGCCTGCAGCGAAGAAGGCGGCAGCTCCTGCCAAGGCAGCAGCCCCGAAAGCCGCGGCAGCAAAGAAACCGGCCGCAGCACGCAAGCCGAATGCAGCGTTCATGAAAGAGCTGACGCCGTCGGCCGAACTGGCTGCAGTGGTCGGCAACAAGCCGCTGCCACGCACCGAAGTGACGAAGAAAGTCTGGGAATACATCAAGAAAGCGGACCTGCAAGCTGCCGACAACCGCCAGATGATCAATGCCGACGACAAGCTCAAGGCCGTTTTCGGTGGCAAGGCCCAAGTCTCGATGTTCGAAATGACCAAACTCATTTCGAACCACCTGAAATAAGAATACCTGGCTCCTGGCCGAACGTTGAAAAGCCCCGCTCGCAAGACCGGGGCTTTTGTTTTATGGGCGTGCGGCAGGCCGGGTGGCCGCCTACCTGGCGCCGCCCGCATCCTCCCTACAACCCGAACGCCGCCTTCATCAGCGTGAACACCTGCGTATTCTCGATCGTCCCGCGAAACGGCGCCGAGCCGGCCCCTGCCGCATGGAGCTTGACGTCGCCGCCGCCGTGCGACTCGCTCGACCATTTCACGCCCGCCTCCTGGCGGTAGTCCGGCGCCAGCGCCTGGGCGCTGTCGACATCGAGGCGCAGGTCCGGGCGGTTCGGGCCGTTGCCGAAGACGAGTGTCGTATACGTCTTGCCGTCGGCGTCGCGGGCCGGTTCGCCGTCGGCGTAACCGCGCACGATGTCGAGCACCGGGTTGCCGCGCCTCGGGTAGCCGTTCATGACCATCGTGTGGTCGTGGTCGGCGGTGACGACGACCAGGGTGTTGTCCAGGCCCGGGTCGATGGCGCGCATGCGCGCGAGCGCGGTCTGGACCGCTTCGTCGAAGGCCACCGTCTCGCGCATGGCGTTGCGCGCGTTCGTGTCGTGCAGCGCGTGGTCGATCCTGCCGCCTTCGACCATCAGGAAGAAGCCCTTCGGATTGGCCGACAGCAGCTCGATCGCCTTGGCCGTCATCTCGGCCAGCGTCGGCTGCTCGGGATGGCGCCTGGCCGCGTAATCGAGGTGGCCCTCGGCGCTGAACAGGCCGAGCAATTTCCGGCCCGGACGGCTGGAGGCCATGTCGGCACGCGTGCCGGCGATGAAATAGCCTTGCCGTTCGAGTTCGGCCACCAGGTCGCGCCCGTCGCCGCGGCCCTTCGGGTTGCGCTTCGCGTCGAAGGACGTGAAGTGGTTGCGCCCTCCTCCCATCAGCACGTCGACGCCGTCGCCGAGGCGCGTATTGAAGCCGGCGCCGCCGGGCACGACCTGCTGCGCGATGGCATAGGCCATGTCGCGGTCGCAGACGTGCGCGAAGGTCGCCGCCGGCGTGGCATGCGTCAGTTCGGTGTTGGTGACGGCGCCGACCGACTTGCCGGCCGCCTTGGCCAATTCCAGGATCGTCGGCGGCGCGCTGCCGTTGCCGGCGCCGCAGCGGTCGATGCTCAAGTTGCCGTTGGCGTCCTTGCCAGGCGCGACAGGCCTGGCGTCCTTCAGCGAAACGACGTCGTTATTGATCTTCACGCCGGTCATGTAGGCGCCCATCGAGGGCGCGCTGTCGGTCACCTGCGCGTCGGCCGAATAAGTCTTGATGCGCGCGGTGCGGTCGAGGCGCTCGAAGTCGAGCAGGCCGTCCTCGCCGGCCTTGAAAATGCGGGCGGCGGTGATCGTGGTCGGGCCCATGCCGTCGCCGAGGAAGAAGAGGATGTTCTTCGCCTGCGGCCTGGCGGCCGGGACGGCGGGCGCGGCCTGGACGGCGAAGCTGCAGCACGCTGCCAGCAGCAGCGCGGTCAATGGAATGCGGGTCATCGGATGCTTTCTGGCGGCGTGCTTCACAGGCCCGCCGCGGTCTTGATCAGGTCGAAAACGCGGGTATTGTCGATCGTCCCGCGAAACAGTTCGGCACCGGCGCCGGCGGCGCCCAGGTAGACGTCGGTGCCGCCGTGGGTCTCGGCCCCGGCGCGCGTGCGCACCACGGCTTCCTGGTGGTAGCCGTCGCCGGCGGCGATGTCGTCGGTCAGCGTCACGCCCTTGCGGCTGCCCTGGATGCGGTGCTCGCCCGTGCCGAACCCGAGGATCGTGAACGGCGCGCCATCCTTGTCGAGACGGACTTTTCCGTCCGGCAGGCTGCGTACCAGGCCCAGCACCCCGGCATTGGCCGGCGTGGTCTTGCCGGTGCGCGGCGAATAGCCGTTGATCAGCAAGGTGTGGTCGTGGTCGGCGGTGGCGACGATCAGGGTGTTCTTCAGGCCCGGATCGATCTTGTTCATCTTGTCGAGCGCGGTCTTGACGGCGGCGTCGTAGCCGACCGTCTCCTGCAGCGCGCGCTTGGCGAGCGTGGCGTGCAGCGCGTGGTCGATCAGGCCGCCCTCGACCATCAGGAAGAAGCCCTTCGGATTGTTGGCCAGGATGTCGATCGCCTTGGCCGTCATCTCCGACAGCAGCGGCTGCCGCGCCGGGTCGCGCGCGGCCTCGTAGGCGAAGTGGTGCTGGGCGAACAGGCCGATGGCCGGCTGCGCGGTCGGGGCCAGCGCCTGCAGCTGCGCCGTGTTCGACGCGACGCGCCAGCCCCTCGCTTGCAGTTCGCCGAGCAGGTTGCGGCCGTCGGCGCGCTTGCCGCCCGCGGCGCTCGCCGTGAACTGCTGGGCGCCGCCGCCGAACACCAGGTCCAGGCCGGCGCCGCCGAGGGCCTTGTTGTAGCCGGCACCGCCCGGCACCAGCGCGGCGGCGATGTCCTGCTCGAGCCTGCGGGTGCAGGCGTGGGCGTAGGTGGCGGCCGGCGTGGCGTCGGTGACGCTGGTGGTGGTGACGACGCCGGCGGCCATGCCGCGTGCCTTCGCCAGTTCCAGCAGGGTCGGCACCGCGCGGCCGTTGTTGCAGCGGCTGACGCTGCGCGTGCCCTCGACGGCCGGCGCGACCGCCAGGGTGTCGGCCGACATCGACAGCACGCCGTTGTTCGGTTTTACGCCGGTCATGTAGGCCGACATCGCCGCGGCGCTGTCGGTGACCTGGGCGTCGTTCGAGAACGTCTTCACGAAGGCCGACTCGGGCAGCGTGTCGAGCGCCAGCTCGCCGTCTTCGCCAACGGCGTAGATGCGGGCGGCGGTGAGCGTGTTGATGCCCATGCCGTCGCCGAGGAGGAAAATGATGTTCCTGGCCTGTCCGTCGACGGCGGCACGCGGGACGGTGGCCGGGCCGGTCGAGGCGCAACCGGCGAGCGCCGCCAGCATGCACGCGGCGGCGAGAGTCTTGATTCGCATAGTGGAGTGTGGAGCGGAGAAAACGACGAGTCTACACCGCAAAGCGGGGCCGTGGTGCGCCCGGCATGGCGGGCTGCCGCGGGGCCGGCGCCGGCCCTAGCGCGACGCCACCGCCACCGGACTGAACTCCCATTTCTTCCACGCCGCCAGCACCGCGTTCGGATACTGCGGCCTGCCGCGGCTGCCGTTGTAGCGCCCCAGCGCCAGGTACAGGTTGCCGCGCTCCATGTCGATGTACATGCGCAGGATCGAGCAGCCGTAGCGCAGGTTGGTCTGCATGTGGAAGAGCTTGCGGCGGTCGCTGTCGCCGATGACCTTGGTCCAGAACGGCATCACTTGCATGTAGCCGCGCGCGCCGGCGATCGAGACCGCGTACTTGCGGTAGGCCGATTCGACCTGGATCAGCCCCAGCACCAGGCCCGGATCGAGTCCGGCGCGGGTCGATTCGTACCAGGCGGACTCGAGGAACTCGGTGCGCGACTGGTCGTCCGGCAAGCGCTTTTTCAGGCGCGCCGACATTTCGGTGAACCACTGCTGGTAGCGCACGCGCGCCGCCTCGTCGCGAAAGGCCGGTTTCGGCGGACGGGTATCGGCGATGGCGTTCGACAGCGCGACGCGCACGGCGTCGGCCATCGCCTCTTCCTTCTGGTTACCGGCGTGCGCACCCGTGCCCGCGGCCAGCGCGGCCGCGAGTACGATGCCGCCCAGCCAGGAGCCGGCGCGGCTGCCGAAGCCAGCGGACATCACCGGCCCAGCTTGCCCTTGATGAAGCCGACCATCTCGGCCACCGGCACGGCGGTGGCCGCGGCGTCGCGGCGGCCCTGGTATTCGAGCTTGCCTTCCTTCAGGCCGCGCTCGCCGATGACGACGCGGTGCGGCACGCCGATCAGTTCCCAGTCGGCGAACATCGCGCCCGGACGCAGGCCGCGGTCGTCGACGATCACGTCCACGCCGGCTGCCTTCAGCTCGGCGTAGAGCTGCTCGGCCTGCGTCTTGACGGCTTCGCTGCGGTCCATGCCCATCGGGCACAGCACGAGCTCGAAGGGCGCCAGCGCGTCCGGCCAGACGATGCCCTTGTCGTCGAAGTTCTGCTCGATCGCCGCGCCCAGGATGCGGGTCACGCCGATGCCGTAGCAGCCCATCTGCAGCGGCGCCGGCTTGCCGTTCTCGTCGAGGAAGGTCGCCCCCATCGACGCCGAGTAGGCCGTGCCGAGCTGGAACACGTGGCCCACTTCGATGCCGCGCTCGATCGCCAGCACGCCCTTGCCGTCGGGCGAAGCGTCGCCCTCGACCACGTTGCGCAGGTCGGCCACGACCGGCTCGGGCAGGTCGCGGCCCCAGTTCACGCCCGTCAAGTGGTAGTCGCGCTCGTTCGCCCCGCAGACGAAGTCTGCCATGTTGGCGGCGGTGCGGTCGGCAACGACGGTGACCGGCAGCCGCGGCGCGACCGGACCGAGATAGCCCGGCACGGTGCCGTAGACTTCCTCGATCTCGGCTTCGGTCGAGAACCGGTGGCCGGCCAGGCCCGCCACCTTGCCGACCTTGACTTCGTTGAGCTCATGGTCGCCACGCAGCAGCAGCATGAAGTACTGCTTGGAAACCTTGCCCTCTTCTTCCTTTTCGACCGTCAGCGCGATCGTCTTCACCGTCCGCGACAGCGGCAGGCCCAGCAGTTCGGCCACGCTGTCGCACTTGGTCTTGCCGGGCGTCGGCACTTTTTCCATCGCTTGCGCGGCCGCGCCGCGCGTCCCGATGGCCAGCGCCTCGGCCGCTTCCATGTTGGCCGCGAAATCCGAGCTCGGGCAGTAGACCAGCGCGTCTTCGCCGGTGCTGGCGATGACGTGGAATTCGTGCGAACCGGTGCCGCCGATGGCGCCGTTATCGGCGGCGACGGCGCGGAACTTCAGGCCGAAGCGGTTGAAAATGCGCACGTAGGCGTCGAACATGACCCCGTAGGACTTCTGCATGCCGGCGACGTCGCGGTCGAACGAATAGGCATCCTTCATCGTGAACTCGCGCCCGCGCATCAGGCCGAAGCGCGGCCGGCGCTCGTCGCGGAACTTGGTCTGGATGTGATAGAAGTTCAGGGGCAGCTGGCGGTAGGACTTGATCTCGCTGCGCACGACGTCGGTGACGACTTCCTCCGACGTCGGCTGGATCGCGTAGTCGCGGCCATGGCGGTCTTTCACGCGCATGAGTTCGGCGCCCATCTTGTCCCAGCGGCCCGTTTCCTGCCACAGCTCGGCCGGCTGGACGACCGGCATCAAGAGTTCGAGGGCGCCCGACTTGTTCATTTCTTCACGGATGATGGCCTCGACCTTGCGGATGACGCGCAGGCCGGTGGGCATGTACGTATAGATGCCGGAACCCAGACGCTTGATCATCCCGGCGCGCATCATCAGCTGGTGACTGACGATCTCGGCATCGGACGGCGCTTCCTTGAGCGTTGAAATAAAAAATCGTGAGGCGCGCATATCGATGAATTCTTTTAAAAAGAGAGAGTTATAATCGACCTAATTTTAAAGGATTAGCTGGCTGATGCGTCCAATCTTTGTACAAATGGGTCCGGAACACGCAGCGTCCGCCGTTTTCGTCGTGCACGAGGGAAGCTGACGTGTGGATTTGTAAGTAAAAATGTAAGGGACCAGAAGCCGGCAGAAAGTTTCGAGGTGCTTTATGCTCGATCGGGAAGGGTTCCGCCCCAACGTCGGCATCATCCTGCTTAACGCCAATAACGAGGTGTGGTGGGGCAAGCGGGTGCGCGAGCACTCATGGCAATTTCCGCAAGGGGGTATCAAATACGGCGAGACGCCGGAACAGGCGATGTACCGCGAGCTCGAGGAGGAAATCGGTTTGCGCCAGGAGCATGTCAGGATCGTGGGGCGTACCCGCGACTGGCTGCGCTATGAGGTGCCCGACCATTTCATCAAGCGCGAGATCCGCGGCCATTACCGCGGCCAGAAGCAGATCTGGTTCCTGTTGCGCATGGTTGCGCGCGACAACGACGTGAACCTGCGCCTGACCGACCATCCGGAGTTCGACGCCTGGCGCTGGCACGACTACTGGGTTCCGCTGGACGTGGTCATCGAGTTCAAGCGCGACGTCTACCAGCGGGCCTTGCAGGAGCTGTCGCGGTTTCTCACCATCCCGCCCAACGGCGGACATGGCGAGCGCCGCCACAGCGCGCGCTACCTGCGCCAGCCGCGTACCAGCAGCGCGGCCGCGGCCAGCCAACCGGCTGCGAAAACGCCGCTCATCATCGCCGAACCGCAGTTGATGCTGGCGCCGGACAAGTAAACGCAATGGGCCGGAAAGCAGGCCCGCCACCCAGGTGGCGGGCCTGCTTTTTTTCGCCCTGGCATCCTCTCGCCGCGGCACATGCGGTCGCGGGCGCGGCGCGCTACAATGGCGGCCACTTCAACGTCCGGCCTTCTTCCCATGTTCACGCCCTCCTCGCACGACGTGCGCCGCTTCTTCTGCGAAGCCCTGCGCAAGCAGCGCGCCGGCGAGATCCTGACGCCGATGGACGCCATCGCCGCCGACTGGATCGTCCAGCACCCCGAATACCACGACGCCCTGGCCGACGCCGAGGCCGCCGTCGCGCGCGACTATTCGGTCGAAGCCGGCCAGGCCAATCCTTTCCTGCACCTGTCGATGCACCTGTCGATCGCCGAACAGGTCTCGATCGACCAGCCGCGCGGCATCAAGGCCGCGCACGACCTGCTGGCGGCGCGCATCGGCGCACACGAGGCCCACCACGAGATCATGGAATGCCTGGGCGAGATGATCTGGACATCGCAGAGAAACGGCATGCCGCCCGATACCGAGGCGTATATCGACTGCGTGCGGCGGCGCGCGGCCCGTTGATGACACCTTGATAAAATGATACAAAAAAGGCGGCCGAGGCCGCCTTTTCGTATCATGTCGCCTGCGTCGCCGCCTTACTTGCGCACCACCAGCTGCGACGGCAGGCTGGCCAGGTAGGCGCCGATGTCGGCCATGTCCTGGTTCGACAGCGGCTTGGCGAAGCCGGCCATGATCGGGTTGCTGCGGCCGTTGGCCTTGTCGCCGCCGCGCTTGTAGGCCGACAGCGCATGCTTCAGGTAGTCGGCATGCTGGCCGGCCAGCTTCGGATAGCTCGGGTCGATCGGCGTGTTGTAGTCGGCGCCGTGGCAGGACGCGCAGTTGTACTTCTTGGCCAGCTCTTCGCCGCGCTTGATGTCGGCCGCGGAGGCAGTGAAGGAAACGGCGCCGAGGGCCAGCGCGATGATCAGTGTTTTCATGGCGTCGGCTTTCTTATTTCGGGTTCTGGGCGGTCTGCTGCGCATAATAGGCGGCGACATCGGCGATGTCCTGGTCCGACAGGCTGGCGGCGACGCCGCGCATCGACGGATGCTTGCGCTCGCCCTTCTTGTAGGCGTGCAGCGCCGATTCGATGTACCTGGCCGACTGGCCGCCGATCATCGGCACCGGGTAGACCTCGGGGAAGCTGGCCTTATAGCCGGGAATGCCGTGGCAACCGATGCACATCTCGACCTTGCTCTGCGCGGCCTTCGGATTGCCGACGACCTCGGCGGCAAGCGCCGCTGTCGACGTAACAGCAGCGGCGCAGGCGCCCAGAACGAGTACTGCCAAAAGTTTTTTCATGGTGGGAATCGCAAAATATTTTTAATCGAATACCGCTACCGTACAAAAAGCCAGCCTGGAGTGCTATATGAATACTAACCTGTTGATTCTAGCCCAACAAAAGGTTGCAGTCTACCAACCTCGTGCGCCCCTGCCGTGGTAGCAACGCCATGCCCGGCGTTCTGGCATATACTCGCCATTTCCCTCTTTCCGATTGACGCGTATGCAAGCCCAACACCGTTTCGAAGGCACCGAGCGCTATGTCGCCACCGACGACCTGAAGCTGGCCGTGAATGCCGCCCTGACGCTGCAGCGTCCCCTGCTCATCAAGGGCGAGCCGGGCACCGGCAAGACCATGCTGGCCGAGGAAGTGGCGGCGGCGCTGGACATGCCGCTGATGCAGTGGCACGTCAAATCGACCACCAAGGCCCAGCAAGGCCTGTACGAGTACGACGCCGTCTCGCGCCTGCGCGATTCGCAGCTGGGCGACGAGCGCGTGCGCGACATCCACAACTACATCGTCAAGGGCGTGCTGTGGCAAGCCTTCACGGCGCCGGAACCGGTGGTGCTGCTCATCGACGAGATCGACAAGGCCGACATCGAATTTCCGAACGACTTGCTGCGTGAACTCGACCGCATGGAGTTCTACGTCTACGAGACGCGCGAAATGGTCGTGGCCAGGCACCGTCCCTTGGTGATCATTACCTCGAACAACGAGAAGGAATTGCCGGACGCCTTCCTGCGCCGCTGCTTTTTCCACTACATCAAGTTCCCGGACCGCGAGACGATGGCCGACATCGTGCAGGTGCACTACCCGCGCCTGAAACAGGCGCTCCTCGGCGCCGCGCTCGAGCGTTTTTACGCGGTGCGCGACATCCCCGGCATCAAGAAGAAGCCGTCGACCTCGGAATTCCTCGACTGGCTCAAGCTCCTGATGGCCGAGGATATCCCGGCCGAAGCCCTCGCCGGCGGCGACAACAAGGCGCTCGTGCCGCCGCTGCATGGCGCCCTGCTGAAAAACGAGCAGGACGTGCACCTGTTCGAGCGCCTGCTGTCGATGTCGAGGATGAACCGATGAGCCACGGGCGCCGGCTGCGTCCGGCGCAGCCATCCGGACGTCGAGCCCCGCCTGCCCTTTCCACTGACCCGCCACGCCGCGCCTTGACCACATGCTGATCGATTTTTTCTTCGCGCTGCGTCATGCCAGGGTCCCGGTCTCGATCAAGGAATTCCTGACCCTGCTCGAAGCGCTGCAAAAGAGCGTGATCGCCCCCTCGCTCGACGAGTTTTATTATCTGGCGCGCCTGGTGATGGTCAAGGACGAGGCCCATTTCGACAGGTTCGACCGCGCCTTCGGCAGCCATTTCAAGGGCATCGACGCCGTGTTCGACACGACGAAAGGCGAGATCCCGCTCGACTGGCTGATCAAGCGCATGGAGCGCGAACTGACGCCCGAACAGAAGGCGGCGCTGGAAAAATTCGGCTACGAGAAGCTGATGGACCGCCTCAACGAGCTGCTCAAGGAACAGAAAGAGCGCCACGAAGGCGGCAGCAAGTGGATCGGCACCGGCGGCACCTCGCCCTTCGGCCATGGCGGCGCCAACCCGGAAGGCATCCGCATCGGCGGCGCCGGCCGCAATCGCAGCGCCGTCAAGGTCTGGGAGCAGCGCGCGTACAAGGATTACGACGACGAGCGCGAACTGGGCACCCGCAACATCAAGGTGGCATTGCGCCGCCTGCGCCGTTTCGCCCGCACCGGCGCGGCCGATGAATTCGCGCTCGACGAGACGGTGCGCGCGACAGCCAGCAATGCCGGCTACCTCGACATCCGCATGCAGCCCGAGCGCAAGAACCGGATCAAGGTGGTGATGCTGCTCGACGTGGGCGGCAGCATGGACGACCATATCGAGCGCGCCGAGGAGTTGTTTTCGGCGGCGAAGAGCGAATTCAAGAACATGGAGTTCTACTACTTCCACAATTGCATCTACGACTACCTGTGGAAGAACAACCGGCGCCGCCACGCCGAGCGCTTCGATACCTGGGACGTGCTGCGCAAATACCCGCCCGACACCCGCATCATCTTCGTCGGCGACGCCACCATGAGCCCCTATGAAGTGCTGGCGCCGGGCGGCTCGGTCGAGTACAACAACGAGGAAGCCGGCGCCGAATGGCTGGCGCGCTTCTGCAAGGCCTTTCCCAAGTTCGCCTGGCTCAATCCGGAGCCGGAACATCTCTGGCAATACCGGCAGTCGATCTCGGTGATCCGCCAGATCATGAACAACCGCATGTTCCCGGTCACGCTCGAGGGCCTGGAACGGGCGATGCGTTTGCTGAGTAAATAAGCGAGCGCCGGCCGGCCGCCTGGGAACCTAGGTATTCGCGCGCAATGCATTGCGCACGACATACAGCCCGACCACGTCGAGCGCCGCATGCATCATCACTGCCGCCAGCAAGCCCGCATACTGGTAGATGAACCCGAGCGCGACACTGGCCCCGAACACCCCCGCCGCCTGCACCAGCGTCGCCCCATCGCGCCTGCGGAACTGGTACACCGGCGTGTGGGTTACCAGGAAGATCGCCGAGGTGATCCACACCCCCAGCAGCGGCTGCAGCGCCGCCCGGAACAGCAGTTCTTCGCCGATCGCCGCGGCCAGGCTGATCCAGACCGGATTGAAGCCTGACAAATCCAGCCGCCCGTAGGCCGTGATGGTGTTGCGGGTCGCCTCGGACTGCGAGGTCATCCGGAAACTGACATACGAACCCAGCGCCGCCAGGACCGCCAGGCCGAGGCCGACCAGCAGTTGCGCACCCGTCGCCAGCGGCCCGCGCAACACGGACTGCGGTTCCTCCTGTGCCACGAAAATAATCAGGAGCGCGACCAGGCAAAACACGACGCAGGTCAACACCTGGGCGCTCAGGCGGATCGGCGCGCGCGGTGGCTGCGACTGCGATTGCGGCGGGGTGGGTGCTTGGGGCATGGGAAGCGTCGGGACAAAGCGACGAATGGGGAATCGAAAAGACCGTTTGGCCGCGCAAGGCGCGCCGTGGCGGCGAACCGCCCGCCATTCTAGCCAGTGCCGGGCGTGCTGACAACGAAGGCGCCCGGATACGCGGCCAATCGTGCGCGGGAAGAGGGATGCCCGTCTTGTAGAATCGGCAGAAGACCAGTCCGCCCGGACGGTGCGTTCGTCGTTTTTCAAGGAGCCTGCATGCAAGCGCTGTTGCCGATCCTGACCAGCCTCGCGTGGCCGTTCGCGATCGCCGTCGCCTGGATCGCCGGCGAATTCGGACAGCGCTGGACCGGGCTGCCGCGCATCAGCTTCTATGGCCTGGTCGGCTTCGCGCTGGCCGGCCCCCAGCTCGGCATCCTGCCGAGCGCCGACGGCGGCGCCGTGCCGATGCTGGCCGACGTCGCCTTCGGCCTGATCCTGTTCGAGCTCGGCTACCGCATCAACCTGCGCTGGCTGCGCACCAATCCCTGGATCGGCATCAGCGGCCTGGTCGAATCGCTCGCCACCTTCCTTGCCGTCTACCTGGTCGCGACCGCCTTCGGCACCCCGCAACTGACCGCGCTGATGCTGGCCTCGCTCTCGATGGCGACCTCGCCCGCCACCGTGGTGCGCGTGATTAACGAGCAGCGCAGCTCGGGCCAGGTGACCGAGCGCGTGCTGCATCTGACGGCCCAGAACTGCGTGCTGGCCGTGTTCGCGTTCAATGTCGTCGTCGGCTTCTGGATCTTCCGCACCTTCGACAACCTGGGCGACGCCATCTGGAACAGCCTGGTCGTGCTGGCCGTGTCGCTCTTGAGCGGCGCCGTGTTCGGCCTGGCCGTGCCGGCGCTGCTGCGCGCGATCGGCAACCCGCGCCAGGATGCGACCGTGGCCTTTGCCCTGGCGGTGATTCTACTGGTGGCCATCTCGTACGCGGGCGGCTTGTCGCCGGTGGTCGCGACCCTGGCCTTCGGGCTGGTGGCGCGCCACCGGCGCGTCGCCTTCAGCCAGGCCCAGCGCGGCTTCGGGGCGCTCGGCGAACTCCTCACCGTGCTGTTGTTCGTCTTCGCCGCCTCCACCCTCGACTGGCAAAAGGTCGCCGCCGGCGGCTTGCTGGCCGTGGTGATCGTGCTGGTGCGGCTGCTGACCAAGACCGCCGGCGTGATGGCCTTTGCCCACCTGTCCGGCATCACCTGGCGCAAGGGCGCGCTGGCCGGAGTGGCGCTGGCGCCCCTGTCGGTGTTCGTCATCCTGCTGCTCGAACACGCGCGCATGGCCGGCGTGCACGTGGTCGAACAATTGCGCTCGGTGGCAGCGGTCACGATGCTGCTGGAAGTGTTCGGCCCGATCATCCTCCAGCGCGCCCTGGTCCGGGCCCGCGAGGTTACCAGGCCCGCACCGGAGGTCAAGCATGCCGCTTGAACCGTTCACCCGGTCGACGCCGCTGACCTTCGGCGTCGAACTCGAACTGCAGCTGGTCAGCCTGTCCGACTTCGACCTCACCGCCGCCAGCCCGGACTTGCTGCACCTGCTGGCGCGCAAACCCTTCCCCGGCAACGTCACGCCCGAGATCACCGAGAGCATGATCGAGATTAATTCGAGCGTGCATGCGGCCTATTCCCCGCTGCTGGCCGAGCTGCAGGAGATCCGCGACACCCTGGTCGCGGCCGGCGACCAGCTCAATATCGGCATTGCCGGCGGCGGCACCCACCCTTTCCAGCACTGGTCGGACCAGAAGATTTTCCCGAAGTCGCGCTTCGAGCACCTGTCGTCCCTGTACGGCTACCTGGCCAAGCAATTCACCGTCTTCGGCCAGCATGTGCACATCGGCTGCGACAATGGCGACGACGCCATGTACTTGCTGCATGCACTGAACCGCTACATCCCCCATTTCATCGCCCTGTCCGCCTCGTCCCCATTCGTCCAGGGCCACGACAGCCTGTTCGATTCGGCGCGCCTGAATTCCGTATTCGCCTTCCCGATGAGCGGCCGCGCGCCCTTCACGCTCGGCTGGGCCGAATTCGAATCGAGTTATTACGCGAAGATGGAGCGCACCGGCATCGTCAAGAGCATGAAGGATTTTTACTGGGACCTGCGCCCGAAACCCGAGTACGGCACGATCGAGCTGCGCGTGTGCGACACGCCGCTCACGGTCGAACGCGCGGCGAGCCTGGCGGCCTATTTGCAGGCGCTGTGCAGCTACCTGCTCGAGCGCACCGAGGCGCCGCCGGCCGAGGACGATTACCTGGTCTATAACTACAACCGCTTCCAGGCTTGCCGCTTCGGGCTGGAGGGAACGATCACGCATCCGAAAAGCTACGACAACGTGTCGATTCGCGAAGACATCCTGGCGACGCTGGCCAGGATGGCGCCGTATGCGGAAAAGCTCGGGAGCCTCGATGGCTTGCATCACCTGGCCGTGGCCGCCGCCGGCGGCAGCGACGCGGCCTTGCTGCGCCAGCAGTACGAGCGCCAGGGGAGCGTCGAGGGGATGGTGCATGCGGCGATCCACTGGTTCCGCGGCGAGCGAAGATTCCAGCGCAGGTGAGGGCGAGGCTTCCTAGACCGGACTCGTCCCCACCCTGCTCGAGCGCATGATGCGCTCGATGAAGTTGCGCTTCACCGGCCGCGGCATCCCCGCGTCGACCAGTGCCGCCCAGCGCTCGCACAGGTGCTCGCAGGTCGCGCGCAGCACCGGATCGAGCTCGGGCAGCCGGGCCAGCGCGCACAGGTGGCGCTCGATCACCGACGCCAGGCGCACGCAGGGCTTGTCTTGCTCGTCGCGCGCGGTGTAGTGCGACATCAAGTGCAGCAGGGAAGCGAGCATGACGGCCTCGCGCTGCTGCATGCCATGGGTCGGGATGGCGATGTCTGCGAATGGATCTTTCATGGCGGTCCTTTTGATCGGTCGTGAATGAGAATGATTCTCATTCATTATGATCAAAGGGCCGACCGGATGCAAGCGGTTTTGCGCCTGCGTGCGAGGGTCGCGTGCCCGGGTCCTATAACCGGGTCTCGCGCGCCGCCCTCAGGAATTCATCCAGCACCGGCGTGCAGTCGAGCAGGTCCGTCCCGCCCGCCCGGTGAAACTCCGGGTGCCATTGCAGGCCCATCACGAAGTCCGCCTTGTCGTAGCGGATCGCCTCGACGATCCCGTCGGGATACGACATCGCCTCGACCCGGATGTCGCGCCCGAGTTCCTTGACCGCCTGGTGGTGGATCGAATTGACGATCGGCCGCCCGGCATGCGGGAACATGCGGCCCAGGGATGAACCCGGCGGGAATTCGATCGCATGCCGGTGCGCGTCGTAGTCGGTGTGCACGTGGGCCAGCGCGGCCGGCACGTTGGTCGCCACGTCCTGGTACAGCGTGCCGCCGAAGGCGACGTTGATCAGCTGGCAGCCGCGGCACACGCCCAGAACCGGCTTGCCGGCCTCGACGAATTCGTGCAGCAGTTCGAGTTCGTACAGGTCGCGCGCGCGGTCGCCGTTCCATTCAGGGCGCGTGGGCGACTCGGAATAGGTTTGCGGCGACACGTCCGCCCCGCCCTGCAAGACCAGGCCGTCGAGGTGGCGCGCATAATGGCGCAGGGTGATGTTGCTGGGATGGAGCAGGCCGTTCGTGTTGACTGTCGGGATCATGAACACGAGCACGTCGCGCGACATCACCCACTGGGCGATCGATTCTTCGAGATATTGCAGGTTCTTGCTGCGCAGGCCGGTGGAGCCCGGTTCGGGATGGAAGATGCGCGCCGAGACGCCGATGCGCAGGGTGCGGCGCATGAAGTCGCGGCTGAAGCGGTCGCGCAGCGCACGCCAGCGCGAGCGCAGCACGCGCCCGGCCAGGGCGAAGGGCGTATCGCCCGGGCGCTGGTAGCGCGGCGTGCCGCTGGCCGCGCGGCGGTCGGGAATGCGCTGCGGTGCATCCTCACGGTTTTCCAGCGGCGGGCCGGGCATCTCGCCGCCGCGCTGTGGTTGGTCGTCTGCCATGGCCCAAATATAGCCCTGCCATTGCCGCGCACGATTCGAAGTTGTAACAAAATGACACCGGCTGAGCGCTCAAGCCGGCAGCTCGGCCAGGGACGTCAGGCGCTGCAGCATGCAGACCAGGCTGCGGTCGCCCACCGGCTTGTCGAGCAAGCCGCGCACCCCGGCGCCGCGCGCCAGTTCGCCGTCGTAGGCGAAGGTGCGGCCGACCAGCAGCACGACGGCCGTGCGCCCGGCCCCGGCCTGGGCCTTGATGGTCCGGCTCAGGTCGTACGGATCGATGCCGGGGGCGGCGGTATTGATCATCGCCACCGCGACCGGCGTTTCGTCGCACAGGCGCACCGCCATTGGCGCGCTGTCGGTCCAGGCGATCGCCAGGCGGCGCGGCCCGACCAGGCCGGCCAGGTGGTCGCGGAAGGCGCCGCCCTTGTCGACGATCAGCACCTTGCCCTCGCGCGGCGGCTGGCGTTCGGCGGCGCAGCCGGCGTCGGGGCCGAGGCGCGGACGGCGCCGCCGTTCGGCCAGCAGCGGCTCGCCGCGCGCACTGAGCAGCGCCAGCGCGCGGCGCCGTTCGGCCAGCAGCCGGATCAGGCTCTCGTAGAGCAGCGCCGGCTCCGGCGGCGCGGGCAAGTGCTCGTAGCCGCCATGGGCCGGGCCGCCGATCACCAGCGCGGGCGGGGCGCAGCGCATGTTGTCCAGCCAGGCCAGGGCCGCGGGATTGGTGCCGTCGGCCAGGACGATGTCCGGCTCTTGCAGGCTGTCCTCATGCAGGCACAGGTACGAGGGCCCGGCAGGCGGGGCCGATCCGAGCAGCGCCGCCATGCGTGCGGCATCGGCCGTGGCAAATCCGAGCAGGCGCACGGCGGTCGGGATTTTATGTGCATGCATGATGTCCACCAGAACGTGCGACGCCGCGCACCGGGGCTGTTGCGCAAATGCCGGCCGGCTTGCAAGAAATACTGTACACATGTACAGTATGCCTGCGGGCCAGCGCCTTTTTTGCTCAACGGTTTCTCGGGGCCGCTTGACGTGGCAACCTTGCGTACCAATCTAGTCACGTTTCCCCACGTTGACAAGAACAATCCGTTACGCCCTTCCTGCTTTTTCCCTCCGACAAGATAACGACAAAGTAAAATACGCAGGCTTCCGAAAAAACACTGATCAGCATGGCAACCAAGAAACCCGCACCCGACTACAGCGAATCCTCCATCCGTGTCCTCAAGGGACTCGAACCCGTGAAGCAGCGCCCGGGGATGTACACCCGGACCGAGAATCCGCTGCACATCATCCAGGAAGTGATCGACAACGCCTCGGACGAAGCGCTCGGTGGCTACTGCAGCAACATCGGCGTCACCCTGAACGTCGACGGCTCCGTGACCGTCGAGGACGACGGGCGCGGGATTCCGGTCGGCATCCACCCGGAAGAAGGCGTCTCCACGGTCGAGATCGTGTTCACGCGCCTGCACGCCGGCGGCAAGTTCGACAAGGGTTCCGGCGGCGCCTACGCGTTCTCGGGCGGCCTGCACGGCGTCGGCGTCTCCGTCACCAACGCGCTCTCGACGCGCCTGGAAATCACGGTCTGGCGCAAGACGGACGACGGCAACGGCGTGCACAGCCTGGTCTTTGCCGACGGCGAAGTGATCGCACCGCTGACCTCGGCGCCCTTCGAGCGCGGCGGCAAGAAGAACGGCACCCGCGTCACTGCCTGGCCGGACCCGAAGTACTTCGATTCGCCGAACATCCCGATGGCCGACCTCGTGCGCCTGCTGCGCTCGAAAGCGGTGCTGCTGCCGGGCGTGACCGTCACGCTGACGGTCGCCAGGACCGGCGACGTGCAGACCTGGCGCTACGACGAAGGCCTGCGCGGCTACCTGGTCGAAGCCATGAACCAGGGCGCGAGCGGCCAGACCGTGATTCCGCTGTTCGAGGGCGCCGGTTACGCCTCCGCCGGCGACGAGAACTTCGCCGAAGGCGAAGGCGCGGCCTGGGTCGTGGCCTGGAACGAGGAAGGCGGCGTGGTGCGCGAATCCTACGTCAACCTGATCCCGACGCCCTCGGGCGGCTCGCACGAGTCCGGCCTGCGCGACGGCCTGTACGGCGCCGTGAAAGGATTCGTCGAACTGCACGGCCTGCTGCCGAAAGGCGTCAAGCTGCTGCCGGAAGACGTGTTCGCACGCGTCTCGTTCGTGCTGTCGGCCAAGGTGCTGGACCCGCAATTCCAGGGCCAGACCAAGGAACGCCTGAATTCGCGCGACGCCGTGAAACTCGTCTCGACGTTTACCAAGCCGCCGCTTGAACTGTGGCTGAACCAGCACGTCGAATACGGCAAGAAGCTGGCCGAACTCGTCATCAAGCAGGCGCAGTCGCGCATGCGCTCGCTGCAAAAAGTCGAAAAGAAAAAGTCTTCGGGCGTGGCCGTGTTGCCGGGCAAGCTCACCGACTGCGAATCGACCGACCTCACGCGTAACGAGATTTTCCTGGTCGAGGGCGACTCGGCCGGCGGCTCGGCCAAGATGGGCCGCGACAAGGAATACCAGGCCATCCTGCCGCTGCGCGGCAAGGTCTTGAACACCTGGGAAACCGACCGCGACCGCCTGTTCGCGAACAACGAGATCCACGACATTTCGGTCGCCATCGGGGTCGACCCGCACGC
The DNA here is from genome assembly GCF_042656795.1 of Massilia jejuensis. Lineage (NCBI taxonomy): Bacteria > Pseudomonadati > Pseudomonadota > Betaproteobacteria > Burkholderiales > Oxalobacteraceae > Massilia > Massilia jejuensis. The sequence goes on from NZ_JBHSMS010000034.1 coordinate 47,682, forward strand.
GCACGGCGACTCGCCGGACCTGTCGGGTCTGCGCTACGGCAAGATCTGCATCCTGTCGGACGCCGACGTCGACGGCTCGCATATCCAGGTATTGCTGCTGACGCTGTTCTTCAAGCATTTCCCGGCCCTGTTCAGGCATGGCCACATCTGCGTCGCGCGTCCGCCCCTGTACCGGGTCGACGTGCCGCCGCGCGGCAAGAAGCCGCTGCAAAAGCTGTACGCCCTGGACGACGGCGAACTGCTGGCGATCGAGGACAAGCTGAAAAAGGACGGCCTCAAGGAAGGCAGCTGGAACATCTCCCGCTTCAAGGGCCTGGGCGAGATGAACGCCGAGCAGCTGTGGGAAACCACGATGAATCCGGATACCCGGCGCCTGCTGCCGGTGGCCCTGGGCGGCTTCGATCATGGTGAATCGAGCGCGCGCTTCAACATGTTGATGGGCAAAGGCGAAGCCGCCGCGCGCCGCGCCTGGATCGAAGAACACGGGAACGAGACGGAAGCGGATATTTGATGGGCTGGCAGTCCGCCACCGAACCAATCGAACACACTCAATCATGACGATCCAAGCAAATCTCTTCGAACAAGCCGCCGAGCCGGCCGACGACATCGAAACACTGACCCTGTCGACCTTCGCCGAGCGCGCCTATCTCGACTACGCGGTCTCGGTCGTCAAGGGCCGCGCCCTGCCCGACGTCGCCGACGGCCAGAAGCCGGTGCAGCGCCGCATCCTGTACGCGATGAACGAACTCGGTCTCGGCCCGACGGCGAAACCGCGCAAGTCGGCCGCCGTGGTCGGCGACGTGCTCGGCAAGCTCCACCCGCACGGCGACCAGTCGGTGTACGACGCCCTGGTGCGCATGGCCCAGGACTTTTCCCTGCGCTATCCGCTGATCGACGGCCAGGGCAATTTCGGCTCGCGCGACGGCGACGGCGCGGCGGCGATGCGCTACACCGAAGCGCGCCTGACCCCGATCTCGCGCCTGCTCATGGACGAGATCGACCAGGGCACGGTCGACTTCCAGCCGAACTACGACGGCTCGACCCTGGAGCCGCGCACGCTGCCGGCGCGCCTGCCGATGGTGCTGCTCAACGGCGCCTCGGGCATCGCCGTCGGCCTGGCCACCGAGATCCCCTCGCACAACCTGCGCGAAGTGGCCGATGCGGCAGTGGCCATGATCCGCAACCCGAAGATCGCGCATGCCGAGCTGATGACGCTGGTGCCCGGCCCGGACTTCCCGGGCGGCGGCCAGATCATCACCCCGGCCGCGCACATCGCCGACATGTACGCCAGCGGCCGCGGTTCGATGAAGGTGCGCGCGCGCTGGAAGATCGAGGAACTCGCGCGCGGCCAGTGGCAGGCGGTGGTGACGGAGCTGCCGCCCGGGACCTCGGCGGCCAGGGTGCAGCAGGAGATCGAAGAGATCACCAACCCCAAGGTCAAGCTGGGCAAGAAGACGCTCACGCCGGAACAGATCGCGCTCAAGCAGACCGTCCTCAATGCGCTCGACACGATGCGCGACGAATCGGGCCGCGACGCGCCGGTGCGCCTGGTGTTCGAACCGAAGTCGAAGAACCAGGACCAGAACGAATTCATGCTGCTGCTGCTGGCGCATACCTCGCTCGAAACCTCGGCCCCGATCAACCTGGTGATGATCGGCGGCGACGGCCGTCCGCGCCAGAAGGGGCTGGCCGACATCCTGCAGGAGTGGATCGACTACCGCTTCGTCACCGTGCGCCGCCGTACCGAGCACAAGCTGGGCAAGGTCAACGACCGCATCCACATCCTGGAAGGGCGCGAGATCGTCCTGCTCAACATCGACAAGGTGATCGCCATCATCCGCAATGCGGATGAACCGAAGGCGGCGCTGATGGACGAGTTCAAGCTGTCGGAACGCCAGGCCGAGGACATCCTCGAGATCCGCCTGCGCCAGCTGGCGCGCCTGGAAGCGATCAAGATCGAGCAGGAGCTTGCGCAGCTGCGCGGCGAGAAGGAAAAGCTGGAAGACATCCTGGCCAATCCGTCGACCATGAAGCGCACCATCATTCGCGAGATCGAGGCGGACGCCAAGCAGTTCGGCGACGCGCGCCGCACCGTGATCGAGGAAGCGCAAAAGGCCGTGGCCGAGCAGAAGATCGTCGACGAGCCGGTGACCGTGATCATCTCGGAAAAAGGCTGGGTGCGCGCGCGTACCGGCATCGGGCACGACCCGGCCCAGTTCACCTTCAAGGCGGGCGACTCGCTGTACGGCGCCTTCGAGTGCCGCACGGTCGATTCGCTGGTGGGCATCGGCGACAACGGCAAGACCTATTCGGTGCCGGTGGCCGTGCTGCCGGGCGCGCGCGGCGACGGCGTGCCGATCACGACGCTGGTGGATTTGTCGGGCGGCGTGCCTGGACGCGCCGTGCGCATCCTGCACTATTTCGCCGGCCCCGCCGACACGCGCCTGCTGCTGGCGGCCTCGAACGGCTTCGGCTTCATCTCGAAGGCGGGCGACATGGTCAGCCGCCTGAAAGGCGGCAAGTCCTTCATCACCCTGGACGACGGCGCCGTGCCGCTGCCGCCGCGGATCGTCCCGGACGCCGCCGGCGCGATCGCCTGCCTGTCCGGCAATGGCCGCGTGCTGGTGTTCGGCATCGACGAGATGAAGGTACTGACCAACGGCGGGCGCGGCGTGACGCTGATGGAGCTCGATCCGAAAGAGAAGCTGCTGGCGGCGCAACCAATCAGCCAGAAGGGCCTGAACGTGATCGGAACCTGGGCCGGCTCCAAGCCGCGCACGGTGGAGCTGTTCGCCTCGGGGCTGGAGCCGCACTTCGGCAAGCGGGCACGCAAGGGCAAGCCGCTGTCGCAGAAGTTGAAGGCGACCGACCTGGCGATGCGCGCGACCGGGGAATAAACCGCCGATCGTATCGCTGAAACGAAAAATGCCGGCTCGCGCCGGCATTTCCTTTGACAGCGACCCGATTACTTCTTGGCCGCTGCCTTGTGCACGTCGGCCATCGCTTCGGCACGCACCTGCTCGGTCTTGGCCGAAGCGGTCGCCTTGTCGGCGGCAGCGCCCACCTGCACCTTGAGCGCCTTCTCGTCGGCCTTGATCATGGTCTTCTCGGCCTTCAGGTTCGCTTCCGACACCTTCTCTTCGGCCTTGGCGATCTCCTTGGCGCGGTCTTCCGGATCGGCCTTGGTGACCTTCTCGGCCGCGTTCGCGTGCACCTTCACGGCCTTGGCATGCGCCTTGGCCTTCTTTTCCTGCGCATCGGCGACGGCCTTGGCGGCCTTTTCGTCGGCCTTGGCCACCACCTTCATTTCCTTCGCTTCGGCCTTGGCGACATCGACTTCGGCGCGCGCTTCGGCCTTGACGATGGCCTTGGCGTTGTCCGCGTCGACCGTCGTCGCAGTCGTCGCGGTCGTGGCCGGGGCCGGGGCAGTGACCGCTACCGGGGCGGTGGTCGTCGTGGTGGTCGTGGTGGCGGTCTGCGCACAGGCGCTGGTGGCGACGACACCGGCGACCAGGGTGAGGATCAGTTTGTTCATGATGGGTCCTTTCAAAGCGGTGGTGGTGCGCGGGTCTGTTGCCCGCACTTGCTTCATTTTTTAATACTTCTGACCCTAGAATAGGCGTGCCCGAAGGACCGGTCTGTTCGCCACCACACAAACCACTGCCGAGCGACACCGAGCCGGTTTCACGGGCGTGCCGGCCCCGCGTACAGGTCGATGACGTCGGCGATGCCGTCCTGGCATACCGGGCAAAACGCCTCGCTGCGGTCGAACATGATGCACTGCATCGCCGGCCGGTAGTAGCCGCTCGCCTCGTAGTTCGCGCCCTCGAAGGCGCCGATCGTGTGGCGGTGCGCCTGCTTCGCGAACAAGGCATTGGTACGCGCCAGGTCCTCGCGGAACAAGGCATTCATTTCGCTCTCGGGACGGTTCTGGGCGCGCAGCGCGGCGCGCCGCTTCTGGTAGGCGCGCGAGGCTTCCTCGTAGGCTGCCTTCGGCCAGGGCGTGGGCAGCGACGTGCCCGCCTTCACATGGCGCTTCCATTTCAGCTGGTTCGGGTCGCGCAGCGCCGTGACGTTCGGCTCCCACGGCTCCATGCGTGCGCTGCTGGCCGCATACGCCACCGGCGAGGTGTAGTACTCGTCGGCCAGTCCCGCGAAATGGTGGCCGAATTCGTGCACGAACAGATACGGCGCCCACTCGTTGCCCGCCGCGGCCGTGCTGAACTGGCCGAAGATGCCGCCGCCGCCATAGGTTTCGTTGTTCACCAGGATCTCGATGAATTCATAGGGCGCATGCTGGGCGATCTCGCGCAGGGCGCGGTTGTCGAGCGTGAGCACATAGCGCTCGCTGCCGAAGATATCGTAGCGGGTGCCGAGTTTCGAGGCGCGGTGCACCCCGGCGGACGGGCGCGACACGCCCGACTCGCTCGTCGCCACGGCCAGCGCCCAGACGTTGAAATCGGCGGCGCGCTCCTTGAAGGGCGAGACCGTGAACAGGTGCGCGGCCAGGCGCCGCGCATCGAGCTCGAACTTCTTCATCTCCGCTTGCGTATAGCCGTCGCCCAGCACCAGCAAGTCGACCTTCCGTGGCGACGGTCCGCTCACGTGGATCGGGATCGGCGCGGCGGGCGCCGGCGGCTGCTTCCTGGCGACGTCCGGCGCATCGGTGTCGACCTCGACGCTCCAGGCCACCGAAAAGGCATTCCGATCGTCGCGTTTCAAGATGCGGACCTTGACCGGGCGGTCCGGTTTCGGAAAGCGGACCGATTCGCTGAAGCTGCGGCTGATCCTGCTGGCTTCTTCGGTGGTGCGCCACTCGCCGAAGATGGTCGAGAAATCGCGCGAATACAGTAGATCTCCCGTCTTCGCGTCGGCCACCTCGACCCGGTTCTGGCCGCGGTTGGTGTTGTCCAGGCTGCGCGCGGTGTCGCCCGGCCAGGGCAGCGGCTCGATCAGCACCTGTTCCAGCGCATAGGTATCGGAGAGCGCGTTGCCGCTATGGGTGTAGTCGACGCGCACGGTGGCCGGCCGCGCCTGGGTCTGCGCATGCGCAGCGCAGTGAATCAGGACGCTCGCGGCGACCAGCCAGCGGAAAAGGAGCGAAAGCATCGGTTATCCTTGCAACGTGGGAACGCCGGGATTGTAATACCAACCCTGGGCCTGAGAAGCTACTGACGACGCACCGTGGGAGCGCCACACACCGATGACTGATCGTGAAGCTGATGGCTGGCAAGCGCGGGCAAGGCACCAGCACCGGCGACCAGCGTAAACCCTTCGGCGGATGCGGCGGGAATGGCACTGACCAATGAGTTCATCTCTTTCTCCGCTTTGATAGCGATGCCAGTCTGCGCCGCGCCGCCCCCGGACGGCAGCGGCATGCATGCCAGAACCTGCTAACGTCGCGCCATGCCCCACCACGTCGCCATCCTCGCCTACGACGGCTTGTGCACCTTCGAATTCGGCTGTGCCATCCAACTGTTCGCGCTCGATCGCCCGGAGCTGGGCGTCGCCTGGTACAGCCATGCCGTCTGCGCCGCCGAGCCCGGGCCCTTGCGCGCGATGGGCGGCCTGACCGTGCATGCGCCGCATGGGCTGGAGGAACTGGCCACGGCCGCTACCATCGCCGTCCCGACGGCCGCAGGGCCACCACCCACTGGCGCCACCTGGAGCGCCTCGGTGCCCGATTTCCGCAGGTCGCCATCGAAGCGGGCGTGCTGTATATCGACGACGATGGCACGATCACCTCGGCCGGCTCGGCCGCCGGCCTGGACATGCTGCTGCATGGGGTGCGCGGCGATTACGGGCCGGAAGTGACGAAGCGGGTGGCGCAGCGGCTGGTGATGCCGGCGCACCGCGACGGCGACCAGCGGCAACTGGTGCTGCGCCCCCTGCCCGACGCGGATGCCAACCGGATCGCGCCGGCCATGGACTGGGTACGCGAGCATATCCGCTCGAATCGCAAGGGTGGCCTCGGCGGCGGCCCGCGCGCGCATTGGCACGCGCACCTTCCAGCGCCGCTTCAGGGAGGCCACCGGCTTGCCGCCGCTGGCCTGGCTGGTACGCGAACGCATCGCACTTGCGGCGCGGTTGCTGGCAACGCGCCCGGCGCTCGGTGTCGAGGCGGTGGCCGACCTGGCGGGGCTGGTTCGGCCGGATCGCTGCGGCGCCACTTCCACGCGCATGGCATGCAGGCGCCGGGCCGCTACCGCAAGACAGGCGCGCGGGTGCACGCTGCCTGAACGATGCCGCCTTACTTGTACTGGTACAGCGGCCGCTTGACCACGATCGGCCGGATATCGAGCCGCACGTTGTAGACCGAATAGGCTTCGGTCGTGGCCGACATGTAGCCGACGCTCTCGCCCGTGCGCGAGAACTTGAATTCGAAGCCCAGGTCCGGCTGCACGCCGTGCGGGCTGTCGAGGGTGAGGCCGATGGCTTCCGGCTGGTCGCTGTCGATGAGCTTTCCCATCAGGTCGACCACCGTGCTGTTGCCGAGGATGTCGGCCGAGAACAGCGGCTCGCGGTAGTACGGCCGAGCCGGGTCGAGGCGGCCGTCGGCCTTGTCGGGCGCGGGCGTGAAACTGTGGGTGGCGATGTTGAAGCGGTCGCCGTTGTCGAGGTAGCTGAGGCGCACGTTGCTGACGTTGAAGGGCCCTTGGCGGGCATTCGCGCCGGAGAGATCGACCACCAGCGCGCCCTTGTAGCCGAGCACCTCGACCTCGCGGTTGGGACCGACCACCATCGCCGTGTTCTCGTCGATGCCCAGGCCCAGCTTGTAGCCCTTTTGCAGCATGGCCGGCAGCATGCGCGCGAAGCGCCCGCGCACCAGCAGGTGCTGGTCGACGAACACGTCGTCGCCGATGAAGCCGAGCCCGGGCGTGATTTCCTGGCCGTCGGTCAGGCCCAGCTTCAAGGTGGCGAGCACGGGCTTCGGATAGCCGAACATGGTGCTGCTCATGATGGCCGCGCCGGCGCTGGTGCCGGCGATGACGCCGCCGCGCCGGTACAGGTCCCACAGCGCGTCGAGCATGCGCGTGTTGCTGCCGTCGGGACGGCGCAGTGCGCGCGTGATGCGGGCCTGGTCGCCGCCGGCGAAGTAGGCGCCGCCTGCGGAGCGGACCGCCATCGCCAGTTCGGGATTGTCGGCCGCCGCCTGGTAGTCGGTGCCGGTCAGGCGCACGGCGACCGGGACGAAGAAGGCATTGGCGCCGTATTTGTTGAGGCGTTCGACCAGGGCGGCGCCGGCGCGTTCGGGATTGGCGGAAGCGGACGCGAAGACCGCGATCCGGGCGCCCTGCCCGCCCGCGAGCTGGACGATGCGCTCCCAGACGGCGGCGTTATCGGGACGCAGGGCGCCGCCGATGATGACGAGGGAACCCTTTGCGGCCGGCACTTCGGCGGCCTGGGCCGCGGCGGTCAGCAAGGAAACGGCAAGCGCAACACAACCGGCGATGGGCCACATAGGGCGCTCCTTCTCGAACACGACAAATCATAAGCCTGTGTCGGGAAAGACGTCGCCGTATTGATGCTTCTCAGGATAAATAAATGTTGGGGAAGTAACGCTCCATCAGCGTTTCCGGATTGCGCGGCGTAGTGAAACCGAAGCGTTCATACAAGCCTTGCGCGTCGTTCGTCGCCAGCATGAAGCGCCGCAAGCGCTGCAGGCTCGGATGGCGCAGCACGGCCGCCACCAGTTGCTTGCCGTAGCCGTGGCCGCGGTATTCGGGCAACACGAACACATCGACCAGGTTGGCGAAGGTGGCGAAGTCGGTGATCACGCGGGCAAAGGCGATCTGGCGGCCGTCGAGGTAGCCGCCGAAACACAAGGAATTCTCGATGGCGCGCTCGACGACGGGCCGCGAGATCCCTACCGCCCAGCTCGACTGTTCGCTGAGGAAGCGGTAGATCATCGGGATGTCGAGCCGCGACTGGTCGGTGCTGACCTCGAAGCTGGAATCGTTGGTAGTCATCTGACTGGCCGATCTGGCTAAAACACCAATTCTAGCGCCGTTTGCACAAACGACAAGTACGATTCGCTAAGGCTTCACCACCGTTTCTGGGCGGCTTTGCAGATAGCGTTCCGGCAGCGCAAGGCCGGCGTCTTCGGCGCGCCAGACAAGGTTGGCGATCCACCAGCGCTTGCCGTCGTGCGCCAGCTGGATGCTGTTGATGCCGCGCATGAAGGGCTTCGGATCGTTCGGCGAGCGCAGCAATTCATAGGTGCTGAACACGTGCGCCAGCTGGCCGAAGGCCTCGGTCGTGCGCGCGATTTCGCGCTCGTAGAAGCCATTCCTGCTGAAGGCGCTCATGTTGCGGCTGATATAGTCCTCCACCGTCAGCGCGCGCAGGGCGTAGCCGCCCTCGCGGTTCGGGGTGACGACCATCAGTTTCGCATCGGGCGCGAACAGGGCGCGCATCCGGTTCCAGTTGCGCGGTGCGCCGGCCGGCCCGGAAATGACGTCGTACAAGGCGGCCACCAGGCTGTCGACCGACGCGCCGTCGGCTTCCTTCGCCGGTGCCGGCTGGGCGGGCGCGGCCGGCACCGGCGCCGCCGGCTGGGCCTGCTGGGCCGCCATGCCGGCGCCCGGGCCGGCCGTGAGTGCCGCGGCAAGGCAAAGGCTGCGCCATCGTGTCATCGTCTGCTCCTTCGGTTCGCACATGTTAATAGTTGAATAATTGTCTATTTTAATCGTCTTTGTCCGGCGCCGCCGGCGCCGGCAAGCGCTTCCGTGCTGGGGTTTATAATCGAATAAATCCCACTGGAACCCACCATGAACGAACAATTCTCCAAAAAAGCCGAAGCCTGGTCGGCGCGCTTCTCCGAACCCGTATCGGACCTCGTCAAACGCTACACGGCCTCGGTCTTCTTCGACAAGCGCCTGGCCATGTTCGACATCCAGGGCTCGCTCGCGCACGCCGAGATGCTGGCCGCGCAAGGCATCATCAGCGAAGCCGACCGCGCCGAGATCGAGCGCGGCATGGCGCAGATCAAAAGCGAGATCGAGGCCGGCAGCTTCGAGTGGCTGCTTGACCTGGAAGACGTGCACCTGAATATCGAAAAGCGCCTGACCGAATTGGTGGGCGACGCCGGCAAGCGCCTGCACACGGGCCGGTCGCGCAACGACCAGGTCGCCACCGACATCCGCCTGTACGTGCGCGCGGCGATCGACGACGTGATCGCCCTGTTGAACACGCTGCGCGGCGCGCTGACCGACCTGGCCGAGCGCCACCATGACACCATCCTGCCGGGCTTTACCCACCTGCAAGTGGCGCAGCCGATCACCTTCGGCCACCACATGCTGGCCTATGTCGAGATGTTCGGGCGCGATTGCGAGCGCATGCGCGATGCGCGCCGCCGCGTGAACCGCCTGCCGCTGGGCGCGGCGGCACTGGCCGGCACCACCTTTCCGATCGACCGCCTGCGCGTGGCGAACAAGCTCGGCTTCGAGGACGTTTGCCACAACTCGCTCGACGCCGTCTCCGACCGCGATTTCGCGATCGAGTTCACGGCAGCGGCTTCCCTCATCATGATGCACATCTCGCGCATGTCGGAAGAACTGGTCATGTGGATCAGCCCGCGTATCGGCTTCATCGACATCGCCGACCGCTTCTGCACTGGTTCCTCGATCATGCCGCAAAAGAAAAACCCGGACGTGCCGGAACTGGCGCGCGGCAAAACCGGCCGCGTGTATGGCCACCTGACCGCCCTGCTGACCCTGATGAAAGGCCAGCCGCTGGCCTACAACAAGGACAACCAGGAAGACAAGGAACCGCTGTTCGACACCGTCGACACCGTCCTCGACACCTTGCGCATCTTCACCGACATGGCCACCGGCATCACCGTCAACGCCGGGAACATGCGCGCCGCCGCCTTGCAGGGCTATGCCACCGCCACCGACCTGGCCGATTACCTGGTGAAAAAGGGCTTGCCTTTCCGCGACGCCCACGAAGCCGTGGCGCATGCGGTGCGCGCCTGCGACAGCGCGCGCTGCGATCTGTCGGAGATGTCGCTGGAAACGCTGCGCACGTTCTCGCCGCTGATCGGCGAGGACGTGTTCGCCGTGCTGACGCTGGAGGGTTCGGTCGCCGCGCGCGACCACGTCGGCGGTACCGCGCCGAACCAGGTGCGCAAGGCGATCGAACGCGTGCGCGGACAACTGAAGGACTGAGCGCCTGTTCCACCGGCGCGGCGGCAGGCCCGGTACCGGGCCTGCCGCATGGCGCTTACTTCGCTCCCTCCTTTTTCGCGATGAACAGGCTGGCGATGCAGCTGCCGGCGATCAGCACGGCCACCGTCGTCAGCGACGCCTGCACCGGCACGTGATACCACGGCATGATCAGCATCTTGGTACCGATGAAGGTCAGCACCATCGCCAGGCCATACTTGAGCAAGTGGAAGCGGTCGGCCACGTCCACCAGCAGGAAGTACAGCGCACGCAGGCCCAGGATCGCGAACATGTTCGAGGTGAACACGATGAACGGGTCGGTCGTGATCGCGAAAATGGCCGGGATCGAATCGACCGCGAACACCAGGTCGGTGACCTCGATCAGGATCAGCACCAGGAACAGCGGCGTCACGTAGCGCGCCCCGCCCCTGGTGACGAAGAAGCGCTCGCCATGGTCGCCCTCGGCCACCTTCAAGTGCCTGCGCGCGAAACGCAGCACCGGGTTGTTGGCCACGTCCGGCTCCTGGTCGACCGCCACCAGCATGCGCAGGCCGGTATAGAGCAGGAAGGCGCCGAACAGGTAGAGCACCCAGCTGAATTCGCTCACTACCCACGCGCCCGCGCTGATCATGATGGCGCGCATCACGATGGCGCCCAGCACGCCGTAGATCAGGACCCGGCGCTGGTATTGCTGCGGCACCTGGAACGCGGTGAAAATGAGCAGGAAGACAAACACGTTGTCGACCGACAGGGCCTTCTCGATCAGGTAGCCCGAAAAGAACTCGAGCGCCTTCTGGTCGGCGATGTCGGCGCCCACCGTGCCCTTCAAGTACCACCACAGGCCGCCGTTGAACAGCAGCGCCAGGCTGACCCAGACCAGCGACCAGATGCCGGCCTCCTTGACGCTGACCTTGTGCGCCTTGTTGCCGCCAAAGACGAACAGGTCGAGGGCCAGCATGACGATGACAAAGCCGACGAACGCGGCCCACATCGGGCCGCTTGCAATGCTTTCCAATCCATTCATGGTGCGCTCCTATCAGGCGTCAGGCACGTTGCGGGACGGCGGCGGCGGCGGCTGCGTGAGCGCCGCGGTGCCCATGTTGTCGTGCTGGGCCGGCATGCGCTCGCGGGGGAAATCGCGGGTGCGCTCGACCTGGCGCACCAGGGCGCGGTCGGCACGGCCGGCGGCGCGGTCGATGGCCGCATACAGGTCGGCCCCGGTATCCTCGACGATGACGTCGCGGCTGCCGAGCCGCACCTGGATCTTGCAGCGCTTGTCGACGCCGCCGCGCGGGCCGTTGATATCGGACAGCGACACGACCAGCTTGCGCATGTGCGTGCGGGCCCAGCCCAGCGCGGTCGCCAGGCGCTGCTCGGTGTAGGCGCGCAGGGCGCCCGTCAGCGCGAAGCCATTTGCTTGAATCGTCATACGCATGATTGTTCTCCTGTAAGTGGGTATCTCGACTATAGGCATGCCACTCGCCTCGCACAAATCGAATATGATTCCATCAGACATCGATTTTTACGATGTATGGAAATCCCATGTCCACCCTCAACTATAAGCATTTGCGCTATTTCTGGATGGTCGGCAAGACCGGCAGCATTGCCAAGGCCGCCGCCCAGTTGCACCTGACGCCGCATGCGATTTCCGGGCAGCTGTCCGAATTCGCCCAGAGCCTCGACGTGGAGTTGTTCCGCCGCGCCGGGCGCAACCTGGAACTGACCGATGCCGGCCGGCGCATCATGCGCTACGCCGAAGACATCTTCACGACCGGCGACGAGCTGCTCGAACTGGTGCGCGACAAGCGCCTGGCCACGACGGTGTCGTTCCGGGTCGGCTGCGCCGATTCCGTTTCCAAGCTGATCGCCTGCCGCCTGGTGGAACCGGCCTTGACGCTGCCCGAGCCGGTGCGCCTGATCTGCCGCGAGGGCAGGCTCGACAACCTGGTGGCGGAGCTGGCCGTGCACCGCCTCGACCTGGTGATTGCCGACCGGCCGATCCCGCCTCACTTCAGTGTCCGCGCCTACAACCACCTGCTCGGCGAAAGCCCGATGACGGTCTTCGCCAGCGTTGCGCTGGCCGCCGCGCTGGGGCCGCGATTCCCCGCCTGCCTGCATGAGGCGCCGATGCTGCTGCCCGGCGAGGATTTCGCGATTCGGCAGCGCCTGCTGCAGTGGCTCGAACAGCAGGCGGTGCACCCGCGCGTGGTTGGCGAGTTCGACGACAGCGCCATGATGAAAGCCTTCGGCCAGTCCGGCGCCGGCGTCTTTTTTGCGCCGACGGCCATCGCCGCGCAAGTCATCGGCCAGTACGGCGTCGTCGCGCTCGGCCGGATCGACGTGGTGGTGGAACAGGTGTACGCGATCACGACCGAGCGGCGCCTGCGTCATCCGGCGACGCTGGCAATCAGCACCAATGCGCGCACGACCTTGTTCGCGGAAGGGGCAGGCGCCGGCTAAAAGTCGATCCCAGAAAAATCTTTTATCATATTCTTTTCACCAGAGCGGGAGTCGGACAGTGAGCGCACGGAAACCGCCCCGCCACATGGGGAAAATCACTTCCTGGAAAGACGAACAAGGATTCGGGTTCATCACGCCGAATGGGGGGGGACCGGCCGTCTTCGTTCATGTGACCTCGTTTTCCAGCCGGAGAATCCGTCCTGCCGAGGACATGCTCGTCACCTACGAACTGGACACCAACGAACAAGGCCAGCGGCGCGCCGGGCAGGTCGCCGTCGCTCACGGCCGGGCTGCACGGCCGGCGGCCCTGGCGACAGGAACGTGCGCGATCGCCGTCGCGGGAGGCTTCCTCGCGCTGGTCGCCATGCTGGTATTTGCCGGCAAACTGCCGCGTCTCGTTTTCGGTCTCTATCTCGGCCTGAGCGCGGTTGCATTCGTCGCCTATGCGCTCGACAAATCCGCGGCCCGGCACAATCGGTGGCGCACCCGGGAAAGTACCCTGCACATGCTCGGACTGTTCGGCGGCTGGCCGGGCGCGCTCCTGGCCAGGCATCTGCTGCGCCACAAATCGAAGAAGGAAGCGTTTCGTACGGTCTTGTGGGGCACGGTCGTCATCAACTGCGGCGCGTTGGCCTGGCTCCTGACGCCCTGGGGGGCGACCGGCTTGCTCCTGCTCGGCGCAGGCTGATTCGCATCCGGCAAGCCGCGCACGCTTGAAAATCCCTGCATGCGCGCATCCCCATAGAATTGGGGTATCCACTCATGACGGGAGAACGGGCATGCAGCGCTACAAGAACCTGAGCGGCGAGTCGGGCGTACTGGCCTACGAGATCGGCGACCGTTCGATCGCGGTGCGATTTACCGGGGGCGAACGCTATCTCTATACCGACGGCAGCGCCGGCGCCGACAACATCGCCGAGATGCAGCGCCTGGCGACGCTGGGCAGCGGCTTGTCGACGTTCATCAGCCAGGTGGTCAAGGACCGCTACGAGCGCAAGCTCGATTGAGTCCGCCTGGAAAGCGTCGGCCTCCGCCGATTCCCGTATCCTGTCAGGGTACAACCTTCGTCTGTCAAACCAACCAGGGACAAGCATGCAGGATTTATCCAAATATTCGATCACCCAGCTGCGCGCGCTGGAAGCCCAGGTCATCGACGAGTTGAAGACGCGTCACTTCCTCGGCATCAGCAAGGCGCGCGAGCAGATTCTTCACATCGCCCGCAACGCCGGCATATCGGTCGACAAACTCCTCGCGACCAAGATGCCGAAGACACCGAAGGAAGGCGCCGCTCCGGCCAAGTACCGCAATCCCGACGATCCTGCCCAGCAATGGAGCGGACGCGGACGCCAGCCGGCGTGGATCAAGACATGGATTGCCTCGGGAAAGTCGATCGAGGACGCCAAGGCCTGATCGCCGCGCCCATGCATCAAGATGCTTCCATGACTGCCGCACCCCTGCCCGAGCGCGCCTTCGCCGCCTTCCTGTTCGATATGGACGGCACCATCCTCACCTCGATCAAGGCGGCCGAACGCGTCTGGGGCAACTGGGCCGAGGGGCATGGACTCGATGTCGCCGCCTTCCTGCCGACGATCCACGGCAAGCGGACCGAGGAAACGGTGCGCGGGGTCGGCCTGCCCGGGATCGATCCGGTGGCGGAAGCGGCGCGCATCACGGCGGCCGAGATCGAGGACGTCGGGGGAGTCGAGGCGGTTGCCGGGGTGGCGGCCTTCCTGGCCACGCTGCCGAATGAGCGCTGGGCGATCGTGACCTCGGCGCCACGGGCGCTGGCGCTGGCGCGCATTGCGGCGGCGGGCTTGCCCTTGCCACGGGTACTGGTGGCGGCCGAGGATGTCGAGCGCGGCAAGCCGGCGCCGGATCCGTTCCTGCTGGGCGCGCGCAGGCTGGGCTGTGCGCCGCAGGCATGCCTGGTATTCGAGGATACGCTGGCGGGCTTGCAGTCGGCGGCCGCTGCCGGGATGGAGAGCGTGGTGGTGACGGTGACGCATGGGCAGCCGCTGGAGACCGATGTGGTGGCTGTGCTCGATTACGCGGCGCTGCGGGTGGTGCGCACGCCGGAGGGCTGGCTGCGGCTGGCAAGGTCCGGGTAGGCAGGCCTGGCCGGCCGCGTTCGGGCGATCGACGCGCATGGGCCCCTGCGCGTCGATGTCCAGCTGCGAAAGCGGGCAAGGGCGATGCGCCACCGGCCCACGCCGCGTGACGCGGGCTGATTCACTCGTGGCGATAAACGCGCGGCGTCAGCGTGTGCTGCTCGGTCGGCGGCTGCGGTGCGGCTGCCGCGGCGGCGTCGCGCTGCGGATACGGCGTGCCGTCCTTGTGCGTGTAGCGCTCGGTTGCGCCGTCGTACATCAGGTCGATATCGGGATAGGTGGCGCGGTCTTCGGCCAGCTGCGGGCCGACGGCAATGAACAGGGCGTTGCCCCAGCTGCGGTTGACGAGGTGGTGGCCGTTCGGGCGGCCGGCGGGAAAGGCGGCGCAATCGCCGGCGCGCATCAGGGTTTCGCCCTCGTCGGTGACCAGGGTCAGCTCGCCCGATACGACCATGACGAACTCGTCCTCATGGGTATGCCAGTGGCGCTGCGAGGAAGCGGCGCCGGGCTTGAGTTCGACCAGGTTGACGCCGAACTGCGTGAGGCCGCCGGCTTCGCCCAGCGCTTGCCGGCTGCGCCCGTTGACGATCTCGGCAAAGGGGTCCGGATACGCGGTTCCGGTCAGTACGGGGATACTGCTCAGGTCTAGCCGTGACATGCTCAATCCTTCCTGGTTGGCGGGCCGCGAAGGCGGCGCGCGGCACGCCCTCGTGGTTTCCGGTTGTGGGACCGCTCCTGCTCACCCCGCCTTCCCGCGGCGGGCCGTGCCTCAAGCGCGTTTCTGTACCAGCGTCAGGATATCGTAACTTGCCACCAGGTCGCCGTTCTGGTTCGTCACCTGCACATCCCAGGCCACCACGCCCTGCCCGCGGCCCTGCTCGTCCGTGCGATTGCGGTCGACCTTGCGCTTGCAGGTGAGCCTTGCACGAATCGTGTCGCCGATCGCCACCGGGGCCACGAAACGCAGGTTGTCGAGGCCGTAGTTGGCCAGCACCGGACCCGGCGCCGGCGACACGAACAGGCCGGCCGCGGCCGACAGCACGAAGTAACCGTGCGCGATGCGCTTGCCGAATTGCGTGTCCTTCGCGGCGATCTCGTCGAAGTGCATGTAGAAATAGTCGCCCGAAACGCCGCCGAAGTTGACGATGTCCGCCTCGCTCACGGTGCGCCGGTGCGTCAGGAGGGAATGGCCGATTTCGAGCTCTTCGAAATGGCGGCGGAACGGGTGGATGTCCGATTCCTTGACCACGGCGCCGCGCACGTATTCGCCCGTCACGGCCGCGAGCATCGTCGGCGAACCCTGCACCGCCGCGCGCTGCAGGAAGTGTTTGACGGCGCGGATGCCGCCCAGCTCCTCGCCGCCGCCGGCGCGCCCCGGGCCGCCGTGCTTGAGTTGCGGCAGCGGCGAGCCGTGGCCGGTGGAGTCGACCGCCGCTTCGCGCTCCAGGATCAGCACGCGGCCATGCGAGGCGGCCGCCACCGGCACCGCATGCGCCGCGATCGCCGGGTCTTTCGTGGCCAGCGTGGTGACCAGGCTGCCTTTGCCGAGCGCGGCCAGGTGCAGCGCTTCGTCGATGTCCCGGTAGCTCATCATGGTGCTGACCGGGCCGAAGGCTTCGATGTCGTGCACCGCCGTGTTGACGGCCGCGTTGCGGCACAGGAGCAGGGTCGGCGCGAAGAAGGCGCCGTTCGCCGCGCCCTCGCCCACCGGGTTGAAGCCGTCGCGGGCGCCGAAGATGACTTCGTTGCCGCGCGCGAGCATCCCGACCCGTTCGCTGACGTCGCGGTGCTGGTCCATCGAGGCCAGCGCGCCCATGCGCACGCCTTCCATCTTCGGATTGCCGACCACGATCTTCGAGAGGCGCTCGCGCAGGCGTTCGCCCAATGCCTCGACCCGGGTTTCGGGAACGATGATGCGGCGGATGGCCGTGCACTTCTGGCCGGCCTTGCCGGTCATCTCGCGCGCGACTTCCTTCACGAACAGGTCGAACTCGGGGTCGCCCGGGGTGACGTCCGGGGCCAGGATCGCGCAGTTGAGCGAGTCCGCCTCGGCCGTGAAGGGCACCGATTCGCGGATCAGGTTCGGGTTGGCGCGCAGCTTGGCGGCGGTGTCGGCCGAACCGGTGAAGGTGACGGCATCGAAACCGCCCAGGCGGTCGAGCAGGTCGCCGGTCGAGCCGATCACCAGTTGCAGGGCGCCTTCCGGCAGCAGCGCCGATTCCTGCATCATTTTCACGACCGCATGGGTCAGGTAGCTCGTTGCCGTGGCGGGCTTGCCGATGCAGGGCATGGCGGCGAGAAAACTCGGCGCGAACTTTTCCAGCAAACCCCAGATCGGGAAGTTGAAGGCGTTGATGTGCACCGCGACGCCGCCGCGCGGCACCAGGATGTGGGTGCCGGCGAAGCCGCCGCGCTTGCCGAGGGCGATGGCCGGGCCTTCGTGCAGCACGTTCGAGGACGGCAGTTCGCGCCCGCCCATGCTGGCGTAGGCGAACAGGGTGCCGATGCCGCCTTCGATGTCGACCCAGCTGTCGGCGCGCGTGGCGCCGGTCAGGTGCGAGATCTCGTACAGCGCTTCCTTGCGCTCCATCAGGTACATGGCGAGCGCTTTCAGGCGCTGGGCACGGGTCTGGAAGTCGAGCTTCATCAGGCCCGGCACGCCCGTCTTGCGGGCGTAGGCGAGGGCTTCGCCGAAGTCGATTTTCTCGGCGTGGGTATGGCAGACCAGGCGGCCGTCCAGGGCGCCGTGCAGGGGCGCGGCGGCTTCCTGGCCGATCCAGCGGCCGGCGATCCAGCTTTGCAGGGTACTTGCTTGGGACATGTCGTTTCCTCGGGATGTGTGGACAGGCGGGCGGCGCGGGCCGCAACCGCGTACCGATTATTTTTTTGGCGCGTGGCCGCCGGTGGCACTGAAATCGAAAGCGGGACGGTTCGGCTCGACCTCCGTATAGGCCTCCACTTCGCGCATGGTGGCGAGCGAGCGCGTCGTCAGCTGGTGGTACTGGCGCGTCCCGAAGCTCTTCCACTCGACGTCGTCGTCGGTCAGCGCGCGCATCACCCTGGCGGGGGTGCCCATCGCCATGCTGCGCGGCGGGATCACCATGCCGGCCTTCACGAAACTCATGGCGGCGACGATCGATTCCGCGCCGACCACGGCGCCGTCCATCACGACCGCGTTCATGCCGACCATGGCGTTGCGGCCCACGCGGCAGCCATGCAGCACGGCGCCGTGGCCGATGTGGCCGTCGGCCTCGATGACCGTCTCGCCATCCTCGAAGCCGTGCATGACGCAGCAATCCTGGACGTTGGCGCCCTCTTCCAGGATCAGGCGGCCGAAGTCGCCGCGCAGCGAGGCCAGCGGACCGATGTAACAGCGCGGGCCGACGATGACGTCGCCGATCAGCACCGCCGTCGGGTGCACATAACTGGTGGGGTGCACGACCGGGCGCACGCCGTCGATTTCATAGACCTTGACCATGCCTGGATTCCTCTCACGTATTCTTCGGACGCTTGTCGAGCACGCGCCGGGCCTTGCCGGTCAGCGTGCGTTCGATGCCCATCGGCGGCATCAGGGTGACCTTGGCCGTCACGCCGACATAGGTCTTGATGCTGTGCCGTAGTTCTCTCGCCAGTGCATCGATGCTGTCTTGTGTGTGCGTGTCCTCGCGCAGCTCGCCGAACACTTCCAGCGCGTCGAGATGGCCGTCGCGCGTGACGACCAGCTGGTACTGGGGCGCCAGTGCCGGCATCTTCAGCACGCGTTCCTCGATCTGGCTCGGGAACACGTTCACGCCGCGAATGATCAGCATGTCGTCCGAGCGGCCCGTGATGCGGCCCATGCGGCGCATCGCGCGCGAGGTCGGCGCCAGGAGGCGCGTCAGGTCGCGCGTGCGGTAGCGGATGACCGGCAGCGCTTCCTTGGTGAGCGAGGTGAAAACCAGTTCGCCTTCCGCGCCGTCGGGCAGCACTTCGCCCGTGTCCGGGTCGACGATCTCGGGATAGAAATGGTCTTCCCAGATGACGGGGCCGTCCTTGCTCTCGATGCATTCGCTGGCCACGCCCGGGCCCATCACTTCGGACAGGCCGTAGATGTCGACCGCATCGAGCCCCGCCTCGGTCTCGATCGTGCGCCGCATCTCCTCCGTCCAGGGTTCGGCCCCGAAGATGCCGACCTTCAGCGAGGACGCGGCCGGATCGAGCCCCTGGCGCTTGAATTCCTCGACAATATTGAGCATGTAGGAAGGCGTGACCATGATGATCGACGGCTCGAAGTCGCAAATGAGCTGCACCTGCTTTTCGGTCTGCCCGCCCGACATCGGCACCACGGTGCAGCCCAGGCGCTCGGCGCCGTAGTGGGCGCCCAGGCCGCCGGTAAACAAGCCGTAGCCGTAGGCGATATGGACCATGTCGCCGGCCCGCCCGCCGGCGGCGCGGATCGAGCGTGCGACCAGGCCGGCCCAGGTATCGATGTCCTTCCTGGTGTAGCCGACCACGGTCGGGCGCCCGGTGGTGCCGGAGGAGGCGTGCACCCGCACCACCTGCTCGCGCGGCACGGCGAACAGGCCGAACGGATAGTTCTCGCGCAGGGTCTTCTTCTCGGTGAACGGGAATCTGGCCAGGTCGGCCAGCGACTTCAGATCGCTCGGGTGGACACCTGCTGCATCGAAGGCCTTGCGGTAGTGCGGCACGTTGTCGTACGCGTGCTGCAGCGACCATTGCAGGCGCTCGAGCTGCAGTGCCTGCAATTGGTCGCGGCTGGCGCGTTCGACCGGTTCCAGCTCGCCGGGCGCGGGAGTGCGTTGGACCATCTGAAGCTCCTTCTCTAGCTTTGGATTGATGCTGCGGCGAGGTCGGCCACCATCCCGCCGACGCGGTGCGACTTGCCGCGGAACAGGGCGATCGTGCGCCCCTCCCCGTTCTTCACCGTGACGTCGTAGACGCCGGTCTTGCCCGCCAGCGCCTGCTCGGCGGCCTCGGCGATCAGCAGGTCGCCTTCGCGCCCGGGCGCCAGGTAGTCGATCGTGCAGCCGGCGCCGACCGTGTTGAAGTTGTGCGAGTTGCAGGCAAAGGCAAAGGCGCTGTCGGCCAGCATGAAGATGAAGCCGCCGTGGCAGGTCTGGTGCCCGTTGAGCATGTCGGCGCGCACGCGCATCGACATGCGCGCATGGCCCGGACCGATGGCGTCGAGCTTCATGCCCAGCGCCTGGCTGGCCGGATCGCGCTCGTACATGGTCTTGCCGGCCAGTTCGGCCAGGGCCTGGGGGTCGCCGTGCTGGGCGCTATGCATGAAAACGGGCTCCATTCGGGTTGGCGGCGAGCTTGCGGCGCAGTAGCGGCGAGACGCGGTAGCGGTCCTCGCCATAGGCCAGGGCGAGCTTGTCCAGGACGGTAACGACCTGATGCAGGCCGATGGCGTCGGCCCAGGCCAGCGGCCCGCGCGGATAGTTCACGCCCTTGCGCATGGCGATGTCGACCGCGGCCGCGCTGCACACGCCCTGGTGCACGACATCGGCCGCTTCGTTGGCGAGCATGGCGACGGTGCGCATGACGGCCATGCCGGGAATGTCGTCGAGGCGCGTGACGGCGAAGCCGGCCGCCTGGAACAGGCCGACGGCGGCCTGGTAGGCTTCCTCGCCGCACTGGTCGGCGCGCGCCAGGGCGATGCGCGTGGCTTTCGCATGGTCGAACAGGAGGTCGTAGACGACCGTGTTCGGGTGGTCGTTGGCGGCCGCGCGCTCGGTGGCGCTGCGCCCGTCGGTGAGGAAAATGGCCGCGCCATTGGTGTGGAAGGCCGGCGCCTCGTGCATTTCGGCGCCCTGCAAGGGCTCGCGGTGGGTGACCGTGAAGCCGGCGGCGAGCAGGCGCGCTTCCATCGGCGCCAGGACGCTGGGGCCCGCTTCGCGCGCGACGCTGATGCCCACCGTGTGCGGGCGAACTGCGTGCGGCTCGGTCTGCGCCACCGCCTGGGGCGCATCCTCGCCGTAGCGGTAGAAGCCGCGGCCGGATTTGCGGCCGAGGAAGCCGGCATTCACCATTTCCTGCTGCAGCACCGAGGGCGTGAAGCGCTGGTCGCCGAAATAGGCGGCGTGCACCGACTGCGTGACCGAGAAATTGACATCGTGGCCGATCAGGTCCATCAGTTCGAAGGGACCCATGCGGAAACCGCCGCAGTCGCGCATGACCGCGTCCAGCGTCGGCGCGTCGGCGGCGTTTTCCTGCAGCAGGCGCAGGGCCTCGGCGTAGAAAGGACGGGCCACGCGGTTGACGATGAAGCCGGGCGACGACTTGGCGTGCACCGGGTCCTTGCCCCAGTCCTGCGCCGTGGCGTAGACGGTGGCGGCCACTTCCCGGTCCGTGGCCAGGCCGCTGACCACCTCGACCAGCGCCATCAGCGGCACGGGGTTGAAGAAGTGCATGCCGACCAGGCGTTCCGGGTGGCGCAGTCCCGCCGCGATCGCCGTGACCGAGATCGAGGAGGTGTTCGTCGCCAGGATGCAGCCGGCGTCGACGATGCCTTCCAGCTCGGCGAAGAGGCGGCGCTTGGCCTCCAGGTTCTCGACGATGGCCTCCACCGCCAGCGCCGCGTCCTTGAGTTCCGCCAGCGACGCGACGGCCCGCAGGCGCTCGCGTGCGGGACCGGCTTGCGCCGCGTCCATGCGTCCCTTGCCGACCAATGTCGCGAACACCTTGCCGATCGCATCGACGGCGTCGGCGGCCGCATCCGGCCGCGTGTCGAAGATGCGCACCTCGTGGCCGCTGCTTGCCGCCACTTGTGCGATGCCGCGACCCATGGCGCCGCCGCCGATGACGGCAACGACGCTGCCCTTGGCCAGTGCGCGCATGCTCATTCTCCCTTGAACTGCGCCGGGCGCTTGGCGATAAAGGCGGCGACGCCTTCGCGGTAGTCGTGGCTGTAGCCGAGTTCGCGCATCATCTCGCCTTCCAGTTTCAGCTGCTCCGGCAGGGTGTTGGCGTAGCTTGCCTGCAGCGCCTTCTTGGTGAAGGCCAGGCCCTTGGTCGGGGCGCTGGCGAAGTGGGTGGCCATGACCATCGCTTCGGTCATCAGGGTTTCATCCTCGACCGCGCGCCAGATCAGGCCCCATTGCTCGGCTTTTTCGGCCGGGAGTTTCTCGCCCAGCATGGCCAGGCCCGTGGCGCGCGCCTGGCCGACCAGGCGCGGCAAATGCCAGGTGCCGCCGGTGTCGGGGATCAGGCCGAGCTTGCAGAAGGCTTCGATGAAGCTGGCCGATTTCGCGGCCAGCACGATGTCGCAGGCCAGCGCCAGATTGGCGCCGGCGCCGGCGGCCACGCCGTTGACGGCGCAGATGACGGGCATCGGCAGCGACCGCAGCATCAGCACCAGCGGCGCGTAGAATTTTTCGACCGATTCGCCCAGGTCGACGCCGGGCGCGCCGGGGGTGACCGCGCGGTCGCCCAGGTCCTGGCCGGCGCAGAAGGCGCGGCCGGCGCCGGTCAGCACCAGCACGCGCACCGACCGGTCCGCTTGCAGCGTGTCGAGCGCGTCGCGCACTTCCAGGTGCATGGCCTGGGTAAAGCTGTTCAGGCGCTCGGGGCGGTTCAGGGTCAGCACGGCGACCCCGTTTTCAATCGCGAACAGGATCGATTCGTAGCGCATGGTGTCTCCTCCGGCTTGGTTGGTTGATGCGTTATTCGTGCTGGTCGAAATCGACGACGACGGTGTCGGTGATCGGGAAGGCCTGGCAGGAAAGGACGAAACCGCGCGCGACTTCATAGTCTTCCAGCGCGTAGTTCACGTCCATCTCGACATTGCCTTCGACGACCTTGCAGCGGCAGGTCGAGCAGACGCCGCCCTTGCAGGCGTAGCGCATGTCGATGCCGGCGCGCAGGCCTGCGTCGAGGATCGATTCCTTGTCCTTGTCCATCGTGAAGCTGGCGGCGCTGCCGTCCATGATCACCGTCACTTCCGTCTGCCGGTGGGCGCCCTCGGCCACCGGGCGCGGCTTGTGCTCGCCCGTCGGGATGCTGGCGGCGAACAGCTCGATGCGGATCTTTTCCTTGGCCATGCCGGCCTCCTGCAGCGACCTGGAGACCCCGTGCATCATCTCTTCCGGGCCGCAGATGAAGGCGATGTCGATGTCCGCGGCGTCGATCCAGTGCTTCAGGAAGGCGCTGCACTTCTCGCCGGTGATGCGGCCGTTGAACAGGTCGATGTCCTGCTGCTCGCGGCTCATCACGTAGACGAGTTTCAGACGGCCCATGTAGACGTCTTTCAGTTCGCTCAGCTCGTCGCGGAAGATGACGGACGAGGAGGCGCGGTTGCCGTAGACGAGCGTGAAACGGCTCTTCGGCTCGGCCAGCAAGGTGGTCTTGACGATCGACAGGATCGGGGTGATGCCGCTGCCGGCGGCAAAGGCCAGGTAGTGGCGCTCGCTGTCCGGGTCGAGCGGCACGTTGAAGTGGCCCATCGGCGGCATCACGTCGAGCGTGGCGCCGGGCGCCAGGTGCGCGTTGGCCCAGCTCGAGAACAGGCCGCCGGGCGTGCGCTTGATGGCCACGCGCAGCAAGTCGTCCTGCACGGCCGAGCAAATCGAGTAGGAGCGGCGCACATCCTCGCCGTCGATCATGGCGCGCAGCGTCAGGTGCTGGCCCTGCTGGTAGGCGAAGGTCGATTTCAGTTCCGGCGGCACGGCAAACGTCAGGGAAACGGCGTCGCGCGTCTCGTGCTTCACCTTGGCCACGGTGAGTGGATAGAATTTGCTCATGGTCTGCTCATACGGTCTGCTCAATGGCACTTGAAGTAATCGAAGGGTTCGCGGCAGTCCAGGCATTTGTAGAGCGCCTTGCACGGGGTCGAGCCGAACTGGCTGGTCAGTTGCGTGTGCTGCGAGCCGCAGTTCGGGCAGCGCACTTGCGGCTCGACGAAGCTGCCGCGCTTGACGCCGTTGCGCAGGCCGCTGACATCGATCGCCTGCTGCACCGGCGGCGCGATGCCGTAGCCGGTCAAGGCCGCCTTGCCGCTCTGGCTCATCCAGTCGGTGGTCCAGGCGGGAGAAAGCCGGTTCACCAGCCGCACCCTGGCGAGGCCATGCGCGTGCAGGGCTGCGAGGACGGCTTCGCCGATGACCTGCATCGCCGGGCAGCCGGAATAGGTCGGCGTGATCGTCACCACGCACTCCTCGCCCTCGAAGGCGACGTCGCGCACGATGCCCAGGTCGACCACCGAGATCACCGGGATCTCGGGGTCCGGCACTTCGGCGAGCCAGGACCAGACCTGCTCGAGCGTGGCCTGCGTGGCCTTCATTACCACTCGGCGCCGGGATAGGCGCGCTGCAGGAACTGCATCTCGGCCAGGATGAAGCCGAGGTGTTCGCTGTGGCGTCCCGCCTTGCCGCCGCGCTGCATCCAGGCGTCCGGCGACGGCATCGTCAAGGTCGCCTCGGCCAGGATCTCGCCGACGTGCTCGAGGAAGGCGGCGCGCAGGTCTTCCGAGCGCGGGGCGACGCCCTGTTCGACCATCGCATTGTCGATGTCGTCGTAGAGGAACACTTCGCCGCTGTACATCCAGAGGTCGTCCAGGGCCGCCTGCATTTTCGCGTGGCTGACATCGGTGCCGTCGCCCAGGCGCACCATCAGGTCGCCGCTGCGGCGCAGGTGGTACGTGACTTCCTTGAACGATTTTTCGGCGATGTCCGCGATGCGCGGGTCGCTCGACTTCAGCAGGCCCTGCATCAGGAAGTAATGCCAGGTATCGAACAGGAACTGGCGCGTCATCGTCTCGGCATAGCTGCCGTTGGGCTGCTCGACCAGCAGGACATTGCGCCATTGGCCGGCGTCGCGGTGGTAGGCCAGCTTGTCTTCGTCGCGGCCCTTGCCTTCCAGTTCGCCCGCATAGGCCAGCCACATGCGCGTCTGGCCGAGCAGGTCGAGGGCGACGTTGGTCAGGGCCATGTCTTCTTCCAGCGCCGGGCCCTTGCCGCACAGCTGACTGAGCTGTTGCGAGAGGATCAGGGCGTTGTCGCCCTGGCGCAGAAGGTAGTCGATGTTCGCGTCCACGAGTTCAATCTCCACCTTGGCTTACAGGTTCTTGACTTCTTCCGGCATCGGGAAGAAGGTCGGGTGGCGGTAGACCTTGCTGTTGGCGGGCTCGAACAGGGCTTCCTTGTCGGACGGGCTGGAAGCGACGATGTCGGCGGCGCGCACGACCCAGATCGAGACGCCTTCGTTGCGGCGCGTGTAGACGTCGCGCGCGTTGTTGACGGCCATTGCGGCGTCAGGGGCGTGCAGGCTGCCGACATGCTTGTGGGCCAGGCCGTGCTGGCTGCGGATGAATACTTCCCACAGGGGCCATTCTTTGCTCATGGTGCTTCTCCGGTGTGTCGGTTTTTTTATCGGCGTGCGCGTGCCGCCGGCTGTCGCTGCGTGCGTACCACGCTGCGTGCGTACCACGTTCACGCAGCCGCTTTCTTGGCGGCCTGCTTGTCGGCGTGGGCGACCAGCGCGTCGCGGAACCATGCGCCGTCGTCCCAGGCCTTGACCCGGGTGCGCAGGCGCTCGCGGTTGCAGGGGCCGTTGCCCTTGAGGACGTCGTGGAATTCGCTCCAGTCGATCTCGCCGAATACGTAGTGGCCGGTCTCGGCATTGAACTTCAGGTCCGGGTCGGGCACCGTCAGGCCGAGGTATTCGGCTTGCGGCACGGTCTGGTCGACCATGCGCTGGCGCAGCTCGTCGTTCGAGAACAGCTTGATGCGCCATTTGCTCGACTGCGCGCTGTTGACCGATTCGGCGTCCGAGGGGCCGAACATCATCAGCGACGGCCACCACCAGCGGTTCAGCGCATCCTGGGCCATCGCCTTCTGTTCCGGCGTGCCCTTCGCCAGGCTCATCATGATGTCGTAGCCCTGGCGTGCGTGGAAGGACTCTTCCTTGCAGACGCGGATCATGGCGCGCGCGTAGGGGCCATAGGAGCAGCGGCAAAGCGGAATCTGGTTGATGATGGCCGAGCCGTCGACCAGCCAGCCGATGGCGCCCATGTCGGCCCAGCTCAGGGTCGGGTAGTTGAAGATGCTCGAATACTTGGCCTTGCCCGCGTGCAGGGCCGCGAGCAGTTCGTCGCGCGACACGCCCAGGGTTTCGGCGGCGCTGTACAGGTAGAGGCCGTGGCCGGCTTCGTCCTGGATTTTCGCCAGCAGCACCGACTTGCGCTTGAGGGTCGGCGCACGCGTGACCCAGTTGCCTTCCGGCAGTTGGCCGACGATTTCCGAATGCGCGTGCTGGGAGATCTGGCGCACCAGCGTCTTGCGGTAGGCGTCCGGCATCCAGTCCTTCGCTTCGATCTTCACGCCGGCATCGATCCGGGCCTGGAAGGCTTGCTCCTCGGCACTCATGTCTTCGGCTGTCTGTACCTTTTTCAGGCCCGTCTCCACCAATTGCGCGTACATGGTCAGTCCCCCATTGCAAACATCGTCCAACAATAATACGATACAGAAAACGAGATGTACACCATAATTTTGAATCATATCGATTGCCCTCGACGACGGGATTACATGGACCATTTGACTGGCGACGCGTGGATAGCCGACGCCCTCGCCCAGGAGCCGCCGCGCTCGAAATCGCTGGTGATGACGGTCATGGGCGACGCCATCGCGCCCCATGGCGGCGCGGCCTGGCTGGGCAGCCTGATCGAGTTGCTGGCCCCGCTCGGCGTGACCGACCGCCTGGTGCGCACGAGCGTGTTCCGGCTAGTGCAGGAGGGCTGGCTGGCGGCCAGCCGCGAGGGCCGGCGCAGCCGCTACGGCTTCGATGCGACCTCGCTGCCGCGTTTCCAGCGCGCCGACCGCCGCATCTATGCCCCGCCCGGCCTGCACTGGGACGGCCGCTGGACGCTGGCGCTGGCGCTGGCGCCCAACGGCAGCATCGACGGCGACGTGCGCACCGCGGTGCGCAAGGAGCTGGAGTGGGAAGGCTTCGCGATGCTGGGGCCGGGCCTGCTGGCCCATCCGGGCGCCGACGCCGACGGCTTGCGCGACGCCTTGCAGCGCACCGGCGCGGCCGGGCGCGTGTTCGTGCTCAGCGCGGCCGAGCTGCCCCAGGTCGGTTCGCGGCCCTTGCAGGAACTCGTCGGTGAAGCCTGGGACTTGCGCACGGTGGCGCGCAGTTACCAGGGGTTCATCGCGCAGTACACGCCGTTGCTGGACTTGCTGCGCGCCTCGCCCGCGCCGGCGCCGGCGGACGCGTTCGCGATCCGCTCGTTGCTGATTCATGCGTACCGGCGGCTGCAGCTGCACGATCCGATGCTGCCGCTCGAGCTGCTGCCCGATCCGTGGCCGGGGTCGGATGCGTACGCGCTCGCGCGTGCCGTGTATTTGATGGTGTACGCGCAGGCCGAGGTGCACATCGATGCGGTATTGCGGCGCGAGGATCCGGCCGCGCCCGCGGCCGATGACGCGTTTTATCGGCGTTTCGGGGGATTGCGGGTCGCATAAGTTGGTATGATCTCGGCTTTACGCCTTCTACGGGACACACCATGTCTATCAAGATCAGCAGCCAGTTCGACGCTGGCGCCATCGAGATCGTGAACGCCACGAGCGCCAGCGCTATCGACCTGAACATCCGCAAGGATTCGCACGCCGACATCACCCAGTGGTTCTACTTCCGCCTGCAGGGCGCGCAAGGCCAGGCCTGTACGATGCGCCTGCTCAACGCCGGCCAGGCGGCCTACCCGGCCGGCTGGGAAGACTACAACGCGATGGCCAGCTACGACCGCGTCAACTGGTTCCGGGTGCCGACTTCGTTCGACGGCCAAGTCATGACGATCGCGCACACGCCGGGCATGGACAGCGTCTACTACGCTTATTTCGAGCCGTATTCGTGGGAACGCCACCTGGAACTGCTCGACCGCGCCCAGATGAGCGAGCACGTGCGCATGCTCGACCTGGGCTCGACCGTGGACGGGCGCGACCTGAACATGCTCGTCATCGGCGAGCCGGCCGAGCACAAGAAGAAGGTCTGGGTCATCGCGCGCCAGCATCCGGGCGAGACGATGGCCGAGTGGTTCGTCGAAGGCATGCTCGACGCCCTGCTCGATCCGGCCCATCCGTTCGGCCGCCAGTTGCTCAAGGAAACGGTGTTCTACGTGGTCCCGAACATGAACCCGGACGGCTCGGTGCGCGGCAACCTGCGCACGAATGCCGCCGGCGCCAACCTGAACCGCGAGTGGCTGAACCCGACCATGGAACGCAGCCCGGAAGTGTTCCTCGTCAGGCAGAAGATGCACGAGACCGGCGTCGACCTGTGCCTGGACGTGCACGGCGACGAGGGCCTGCCCTATGTGTTCGTGGCCGGCAGCGAGTCGCTCCCGAACTTCACGCCCGAGCAGGCCGCCGCGCAGAAGCGCTTCAGCGACGATTTCAAAATTGCCAGTCCGGACTTCCAGGACGTGCACGGCTACGGCGCCTCGCCCTACACCGAAGAGACGCTGACCATGGGTTCGCCCCACGTCACGCACGCCTTCGGCTGCCTGTCGCTCACGCTGGAGCTGCCGTTCAAGGACAACGCCAACGACCCGGACCCGCAGGTGGGCTGGGATGGCGCGCGCAGCGCCCGCCTCGGCGCGGCGGTGCTGCAGCCGGTGCTGCAGTCGATCCGCGCGATCAAGTAAGCTCGCAACGCATGCCGGGGCCGGCATGCGTGACCTCATTTTGAAAGAACACGCACCATGACCGTCTTTGCCGCCTCCGTCTTCGACGCCACCGTCATCTATAACGGCCAGGAACTCTTCAAGGGCCAGGGCTCGGCCAGCATGTGGGCCGAAAAGGTGGCCAAGGAACTCGGCACCCCCATCACCGTCGAGAAAATCGGCACCGGCTGGGCCCTGCGCGGCCGGGTCGACGGCGTCGATTGCACTTGGGGAATTTACGGCCAGCGCTTGAAACGGTTCGATGTGTCCGGATGAGCGGGTGCGCCAGCGGCGCAACGGCAAATCGTTTTATAATCGCGTCATCAGCACTGCCGAACACGTCGGCAACGCTAACACCCCGGTCGGGCTTGCGGCGGCGTCCGCCGGCAGGCAGCAGCAACCGCCCCGGTCAATCGATAGGCCGTGTCCATGAATTCCCCAGCTTCCCTGCGCACCGCAGAGCCCACTCCCTCCCTTCGCCTGTCGACCGGAATCGCCGGCCTCGACAACATCCTCGGCGGCGGGCTGACGCCGCAGCGCGTGTACCTGGTGGAAGGTTCGCCGGGCGCCGGCAAGACCACGCTCGGCCTGCAGTTCCTGCTCGACGGCGCCGCCAAGGGCGAGCACGGCCTGTACATCACGCTGTCGGAAACCTCGGACGAATTGCGGGCCGTCGCGGCCAGTCACGGCTGGTCGATCGAGGCGCTGACCCTGTTCGAACTGGCCAGCGACATGGCGCTCGACATCGACGCCCAGCAGTCGGTATTCCACCCGTCCGAAGTCGAACTGGGCGAAACGACCCGCAACGTGATGGCCGAAGTCGACCGCGTGAAACCGGTGCGCGTCGTCTTCGACAGCCTGTCGGAGATGCGCCTGCTGGCCCAGAACGCGCTGCGCTACCGGCGCCAGATCCTGGCCCTGAAGCAATTCTTCGCGGCGCGCAACTGCACCGTGCTGCTCCTGGACGACAAGACCAGCCAGGCCGACCAGCACCTGCACAGCATCGCCCACGGCGTCATCAGCCTCGAGCAGATCGCCAAGGAATTCGGCAAGGAGCGCCGCCGCGTCAACATCCTCAAGATGCGCGGCATCCGCTTCCGTGGCGGCTACCACGACTACACGCTCGATACCGGCGGCATCACCATGTACCCGCGCCTAGTGGCGGCCGAGCACATGCTCGACTTCACGCCGGAGGTACGCTCGACCGGGTCGACAGGCCTCGACAAGCTGCTCGGCGGCGGCCTGGTCAGCGGCACGAATACCCTGATCGTCGGCCCTTCCGGCATCGGCAAGACCACGCTGACGGCGCGCTGCCTGCTGTCGGCGCTCGGGCGCGGCGAGGCGGCCTCGTTCTACCTGTTCGACGAAGGTCTCGGCACCTTCTTCGCGCGCAGCCTGGCGCTCGGGATGGACTTGCGTCCCTTCGTCGATAACGGCCAGTTGCGCATCCACCACATCGACCCGGCCGAGCTGTCGCCGGGCGAATTCGCCCAGATGCTGCGCGACGCCGTCGAGCAGCATGGCGTCAGCTTCCTCGCCATCGACAGTCTGAACGCCTACCTGCAAGCGATGCCGGGCGAGCAGTACCTGACGCTGCAGATGCACGAACTGCTGTCCTATTTGAACCAGCAGGGCGTGACCACGCTGCTGGTGCTGGGCCAGCACGGCCTGATCGGCGAAGTGCGGTCCGACGTCGACCTGAGCTACCTCTCGGACACCACCGTGCTGCTGCGCTTTTTCGAGTCGAGCGGGCGCCTGCGCCGCGCGATCACGGTCATCAAGAGCCGCACCGCGAGCCATGCGCTGACCATCCACGAACTCCAGCTCGGCCGCGACGGCGTGCGCGTCGGCGAGCCGCTCGAGGGCTTCGAGGGGGTGCTCAGCGGCCTGCCGAGCTACCACGGCTCGACGCCGATGATGGCATCGATCCCGCATGCAGGCGCGTGACGACCGCGACGAGCGCATCGTCATCTTCGCGCCGCACGGGCGCGATGCCGAGGTCATGTGCTCGGTGCTGGCGCGCGACGCCTTCGCCTGCGCAACGGTCGACAGCTTCGACGCCTTCGTCGACGCCATCGGCGCCGGCGCCGGCGCGGCCATCGTCGCCGAGGAAGCCTTGCAAGGCATCGACACGGCGCGCCTGCGCGCCTGGCTGGAGGCGCAGGAGCACTGGTCCGACTTTCCCTTCGTCGTCCTGCTCACCCGGGTGATCGGCCTGCCGGCCGACGGCGCCCGGGCGCGCCTGGGAGAGCTCGGCAACGTGATCCTGCTCGAGCGCCCCCTGAATGCGCAGACCCTGCGCAGCGCCGCCATGTCGGTGCTGCGCGCGCGCCGCCGCCAGTACCAGGCGCGCGACGTGCTGCTCGACCGCGAGCGCACCGCCGAGAGCCTGCGCCAGAGCCAGGAAGCGCTGGTACACCTGAACGAAACGCTGGAAGCGCGCATCGAGGAGCGCACGCGCGCGCTGGCCCAGGCCAACGACCGCCTGATGAACGAAGTCATCGAGCGTGAACGCGTGCAGCAGGCGATGGTCCAGTTCCAGAAGATGGAAGCGGTCGGCCGCCTGACCGGCGGCATCGCCCACGATTTCAACAACCTGCTCAACGTCGTCCAGGGCAGCATGGACCTGATCCTGCTGATGTCGAAGGACGAGGTGGCCAAGGGCCGCGCCGAGGTGGCGCGCCGCGCCTGCCAGCGCGGCGGCAAGCTTACCAGCCAGCTGCTGGCCTTCTCACGCAACCAGAGCCTCGACCTGCGTCCGCTCGAGGTAGGCACCCTGTTCGACGGCGTGCGCGAACTGGTGGCCACCTCGCTCGGTTCGAGCATTCGCCTGGGCTTTGCCGTCGAGGCCGAGTCGGCCAGCGTGATGGCCGACATGAACCAGATGGAGATGGCGCTGCTGAACCTGGCGATCAATGCGCGCGACGCCATGAGCAATGGCGGCGAGCTGCGCTTCAGCGCCGGCCCGGCCTGCCCGCCCGAGGGCTTGCTGCCGCCGGGCGACTATGTACGCATCGCCGTCACCGACAGCGGCGAAGGCATGCCGCCGGAAGTGGCGGCGCGCGTGTTCGAGCCCTTCTTCACCACCAAGGGCGTCGGCAAGGGCACCGGCCTGGGCCTGTCCCAGGTCTACGGCATGGCCCAGCAGTCCGGCGGCGCGGCGCGCATCCTGAGCGAGCAGGGCGTCGGCACGACGGTCGAGATCTGGCTGCGCGCGGCCGGCGGCGCCGGCGACGCCCTGCCCGTAATCGCATCCGCGGCTGCCGCCACGCCGCGCCCCGGCGTGCGCATCCTGGTGGTCGAGGACGACGATTTCGTGCGCGAATCGATGGTCGAATCGCTCGAAGCGCTCGGCCACACGGTAGCGCAGGCGCCGAACGGCGAAGCGGGCTTGCAGGAACTCAAGCGCGCGGCGCCCGACCTGATCATCACCGACTACCTGATGCCCGGCATTACCGGCGCCGAGCTGGTGATGCGCGCCCGCGAAACGCTGCCCGGCGTACCGATGATCATCGCCACCGGCTACGCCGACATGAAGGCGATCGAGCAGGTGATCGGGGACGATATGCTGCTGCGCAAACCCTTCCAGCTGGCCGAGCTGGCGGCGACGGTGGAGCGCGCCTTGTACAAGGTCGGCAGCGAAACGGCGGCCGGTTAAACACCGGGTCCAGGTATCCGCCGCGACGGTCCTACAGTTGTACGCCCAGGTTCTTTTCCAGCCATGCATGCGCATCGTCGACGGTGTCGAAGTGGACGGTGGCGATCACGGTCTTGTCGTGCGCCAGGCAGCTGGCATAGACGCGCTTTTCGTCGGCTGAGCTGAGCAGGTCGGACTGGGGGGACAGCTCGACCGAGGCCACCAGGTCGAGGTTCAGCAGCACGGCCTTTTTCGGGTTGTTGTCTTTGTCGATGCGGATGAAACGGCTCATGGAAATCCTTGTTTAATTACCTGCGACGACCATCTTTTCGATGAGGATCGAGCCTGTGGACTTGTTGCCGCGCGCGAGCACGTCGTTGCCGACGCCGACGATCTGGCCGAACATCTCGCGCATGTTGCCCGCGATCGTGATCTCCTCGACCGGGTACTGGATGACGCCGTTCTCGACCCAGTAGCCCGAGGCGCCGCGCGAATAGTCGCCGGTGACGTAGTTCACGCCCTGCCCCATCAGTTCCGTGACCAGCAAGCCCGTGCCCATCTTGCGCAGCATGCCTTCGAAGTCGTCGGCCAGCGTGGTCTCGCTCGATGTGAAGCTGAGGTTGTGCGCGCCGCCGGCGTTGCCGGTGGTTTGCATGCCGAGCTTGCGGGCCGAGTACGAACCGAGGAAGTAGCCCTGCAGCACGCCGCTGTCGATGACCTTGCGGCGCACGGTGCGCACGCCTTCTTCGTCGAAGGGAGACGAGCCGACCTCGCCGATCACGTGCGGGTCTTCCATGACCTGGATATGGCGCGGGAAGACCTGCTTGCCGAGCGTATCGAGGAGAAAACTCGATTTGCGGTAGAGCGCGCCGCCCGATACGGCCTGCACGAAGGCGCCCACCAGGCCGGCGGCCAGGGGCGCCTCGAACAGCACCGGGCAGGTGAGCGTATCGAGCTTGCGGGCGTTCAGGCGCGCCAGCGCGCGCTCGGCGGCGTAGCGGCCCACCGCTTCAGGCTTGGCCAGTTTCGCCGGGTCGCGCGCCGACGTGTACCAGTCGTCGCGCTGCATCTTGCTGCCCTTGCCGGCGATCGGCGCGATCGACATCGTGTGGCGCGAGAACGGATAGCCGCCGATGAAGCCGCGCGTGTTGGCGGCGACGAAATGCGACTGCTGCACGTAGACGCTGGCGCCTTCGCTGTTGGTGATGCGGCGATCGACTTCGAAGGCCGCGTTCTCGCAGCGCTGCGCCAGTTCCACGGCTTCTTCGGTGGAGATCTGCCACGGGTAGCACAGGCGCAGGTCGCGCGGGTTCATCTCGAGCATGTCGGCGTCGGGCAGGCCGGCCGCGTCGTCCTCGGCGGTGAAACGGGCGATGTTCCAGGCCGCCTCCACCGTGGCGCGCAGGGAGGTTTCGGAGAAGTCGGAGGTGCTCGCGTTGCCGCGCCGCTGGCCGGCGTAGACGGTGACGCCGATGCCCTTGTCCTTGTTCTGTTCGATGGTCTCGATCTTGCCGCGACGTACAGACACCGACAGCCCGCTCCCCTCGCTGATTTCGACCGACGCATCGGTCGCGCCCTGTTCCTGGGCAAAGGCGAGTACGCTCTTGGCCAGCGCTTTCAACTGGTCCTGGGTGTGGGTGAATACGGAGCTGTTCATATCGTGTTTTTTTGTGCGAGCCCTAAAACAGTTATCATAGCAGCCGTTTACTGTTTTTACTGATCGGCTCAGCGCCAATCGGATCAATCCATATCATGCCAAATCCAAACCGCGGCTCGGTGGGCTTCCAGTCCAACGAGTTCGAGCAAGAATACGAACGCCCTTCCAAATCTGAGCTCAAGCGCCAGATGGACGAGTTGCAGAAACTCGGCGCGCAACTCGTTGCCGAGCCGCGCGACCGCGTCAAGCGGGTGCCGATGCCGGAAGACGTCAAGGACGCGATCCTGATGTGCCAGACCATCACCAACCACGAAGGACGGCGCCGCCAGTTGCAGTTCGTCGGCAAGAAGATGCGTACCCTGACCGAAGAGGAAGTGGCCGTCATCCAGCGCACCATCGACAGCTGGAAAGGCGCCTCGAAGGCCGAAACGGCCGCGCTGCACGCGCTCGAACGCCGCCGCGACAAGCTCCTTTCCGACGACAAGGCACTGACCCAGCTGCTGGAAGAGAATCCCGAACTCGACGTGCAGCACCTGCGCACGCTGATCCGCAACGCGCGCAAGGAGCAGCTCGAGTCGAAGCCGCCGAAGGCTTTCCGCGAGCTGTTCCAGATTTTGAAGGACTTGAGCAAGAAGAAGGCCGCCCCAAGCGAGGAAGAACTGGACGACGATGAGCCTGCAGACGAGTAACGAAGTGGAACTGGTGATCGGCCTGGTCTCGGTCTCGGACCGCGCCAGCGGCGGCGTCTACGAGGACCAGGGCATCCCTGCGCTGCAGGACTGGATCGCCTCGGCCATTACGACGCCCTACCGGATCGAGCCGCGCCTGATTCCGGACGAGCGCACGCAGATCGAAAAGACCCTGGTCGAACTGGTCGACGTGACCGGCTGCCACCTGGTGCTGACCACCGGTGGCACGGGACCGGCGCGGCGCGACGTCACTCCCGAGGCCACGCTGGCCGTCGGCACCAAGGAAATGCCGGGCTTCGGCGAGCAGATGCGCCAGATCAGCCTGCGCTTCGTGCCGACCGCCATCCTGTCGCGCCAGGTCGCCGTGATCCGCGAAACGCCGGACCACGCGGCGCTGATCATGAACCTGCCCGGCCAGCCGAAGGCGATCAAGGAAACGCTGGAAG
Source organism: Massilia jejuensis (assembly GCF_042656795.1). Taxonomy (NCBI): domain Bacteria; kingdom Pseudomonadati; phylum Pseudomonadota; class Betaproteobacteria; order Burkholderiales; family Oxalobacteraceae; genus Massilia; species Massilia jejuensis. The sequence continues at coordinate 82,502 of NZ_JBHSMS010000034.1, forward strand.
GGTTGAAAGACGCCGACGGCAAGGTCGTCGCCGGCGGCATTTTCGCGGCCGTCCCCTATTGCATCGACCTGATAGGCGGCCCCTACATGGAAACCAATCCGGCCGTGACGACCGCCTGGCGCCCGAAATCGGCCCAGGGCGCGGCCCGGCGTCCGGCCCCTTCACCCCAGGACAACGCATGAGCGATCTGCTGCAAAACATCGAAATCGAAACCGCGCCGAATCCGACGGTCGCGGTCATCTGGCTGCACGGCCTGGGCGCCGACGGCAACGACTTCGTGCCGCTGGTGCGCGAGCTCGATCTGAAAGGCCTGCCCGGCATCCGCTTCGTGTTCCCGCACGCGAAGCAGATTCCGGTGACGATCAACGGCGGCTACGTCATGCGCGCCTGGTACGACATCAGCGTCGCCGACCTCACGCGCCGCGAGGACGAAGGCGGCCTGCGCGACTCGCAGCGCGACGTCGAGGCCCTGATCGCGCGCGAAAAATCGCGCGGCATTCCCGCCTCGCGCATCATCCTGGCCGGCTTCTCGCAAGGCTGCGCGATGACGCTGCAGACCGGCCTGCGCCACCCGGAAAAGCTGGCCGGCATGCTCTGCCTGTCGGGCTACCTGCCGCTCAACGAAAAAGTACTGCACGAGCGCACCGAGGAAAGCATCGACACCCCGATCTTCATGGCGCACGGCCGCCAGGACCACGTGGTGCCGTTCATCCGCGCGCAGCAGTCGCGCGACATCCTCGAAAGCCTTGGCTATACCATCGAGTGGCACGAATACCCGATGCAGCATTCGCTCTGCTTCGAGGAAGTACAGGACATCTCGGCGTGGCTGAAGAAGGTACTGGCTTAAGAAGCCTCACCCGCGGGAGCTTCGGCTCCCGTTCATTTTTGGAGGTCCATCATGGCCAAGAAAGAAGAAGCGCTCGATGAAGAAACGATGGCGCTGATTAACTGGTGCATCGAAGTCGAAGCGCACCTGGTTGCCGGCGGCGCCACGCAGGAACAGGCGCAGGACCATATCGAGGAAGAGGTCGAGTGGTTCACCGACCTGTTCTATGACGGCTTGACGCCGGAACAGGCAGCGAAGGAAGCGCTGGCCTGAGGCTAGTCCGGCAGCGGCGCGGCGCTCGACACCGGAATCTCGGTGCGCGCCGTGTTCATCACCATCGCCAGGAACGTGTAGTAACCGTTCAATCCCATCAAATCGACCACGCCCTGCTCGCCGAACAGCGCCACCGCGTCGGCATAGGTGCGGTCCGAGACTTCCTTGCGCTGGTGCAGTTCGATGCAGAAGTCGTGCACCACCGATTCGTCCACCAGCATCCCCGCGGGCCGCTCGCGCCGCGCGATCGCATCGATCACGTTCGGCGGCACGCCCACCTGGGCCGCGATCGGCGCATGGATCGCCCATTCGACCCCCTGGTTCCACTGGCGCGCCGTGACCAGGATCGCCAGTTCCGACAACCTGATCCCGATCGCGCTGCGGTAGCGCAGGTATTCGCCCATGCGCTGCGCGTTTTCCAATAGTTCGGGACTGCGCAGCAAGGGCACGAAAGGGCCGTAGAGCGCGCCGCGCGGGCCTTCGATCACGGCCTGGGCGGCGCGGCGCTGGGCCTCGGTCATCTCGTGCGGGGGAATCGGGCGGAGGCGGTCGGTCATGGTCGGCGTCGCAGAAGTGTCTGACTGGAAAAATATTCGCACAGCTTCCGTCAAAGATCAAAGGAATCCGGCGCCGGCAAGCTTATTGTCAACCGTCAACTTTTTGCCGGAGGGAAAGTCATGAGCCACATCATCCACCGCAGTTTGCGCCAGACGCCGCCGCATGCCGTCAGCGCATCGGGCATCACGGTCGTCGACAGCGCCGGGCGTGCCTATCTCGACGCCAGCGGCGGCGCGGCCGTCTCCTCGCTCGGCCATGGCCATCCCGACGTGCTCGCCGCCATGCACCGCCAGATCGACCGCTGCGCCTACGCGCATACGGCCTTCTTCACCACCGACGTGGCCGAGGAGCTGGCCGAGACCCTGGTCGCGCGCGCCCCGGCCGGCATCGACGCGGTCTACCTGGTGTCGGGCGGGTCGGAAGCAATGGAGACGGCCCTCAAGCTGGCCCGCCAGTATTTCGTCGAGGGCGGCGACGAACGGCGCTCGGTGTTCATCGCGCGGCGCCAGAGCTATCACGGCAACACCCTCGGCGCCCTGGCCGTCGGCGGCAACGAGTGGCGCCGCAAGCCCTTCGCGCCGCTCCTGATGCAGGTGCCGCGCGTGGCGCCCTGCTACGCCTACCGCGACCGCCGCGACAGCCAGAGCGTCGACGAATACACCGCCGCGCTGCTGGACGAACTGGAAACGGCGATCATCAAGGCCGGACCGGACAAGGTGATCGGCTTCGTGGCCGAGCCGGTGGTGGGCGCCACCGGCGGCGCCATTCCCCCGACACCCGGCTATTTCAAGGGCGTGCGCGCGCTCTGCGACCGTTACGGCATCCTCTTCATCGCCGACGAGGTGATGTGCGGGATGGGCCGCACCGGCACCATGTTCGCGATCGAGCAGGATGGCGTGGCGCCCGACATCGTCGCCGTGGCCAAGGGGCTGGGCGCGGGCTACCAGCCCGTCGGCGCGGTGCTGGCCCAGGGCGCGATCGTCGAACGCCTGCGCCATGGCAGCGGCAGCTTCCTGCACGGCCACACCTGTATCGGCCATCCGGTGGCGGCCGCCGCTGCCCTGGCGGTGCAGCGGGTGATCGCGCGCGATGGCCTGCTGGCGCAGGTGCAGCAGCGCGGCGCGACCCTGAAACGCATGCTGGGCAACGTCTTCGGCAAGCACGAGCACGTGGGCGATATCCGCGGGCGCGGGCTGCTTCTCGGGATCGAGCTGGTGCAGGACCGCGCGACCAAGGAACCGTTCGCGCCGGAGCGCAAACTCCATGCGGCGATCAAGCAGGAAGCCATGGCGCGCGGATTGATGGTCTATCCGATGGGCGGCACGATCGACGGCCGGCGCGGCGACCACGTCCTGCTGGCGCCGCCGTTCATCGTCACGGCCAGCGAATTGTCGGAGATCGTGGCGCGGCTGGCCGACGCGGTCGACGCCGCGCTGGCGCCATGACCGGCGCCAGCATCTAGTTCGGAAACGCCACCACCTCGGCCTGCTGCTCGCCCAGCCCCGCAATCCCCAGGCGCAGCGTATCGCCCTTCTTCAGGAAGCGCTGCGGCGTGCGCCCCAGGCCCACGCCGGGCGGGGTGCCGGTGGTGATGATGTCGCCCGGCTCCAGGGTCATGAAGCGCGAGACATAGCTGACGATCTGCGCCACGCTGAAAATCATGCTCGAGGTATTCCCGGTCTGCATGCGCTTGCCGTTCAGCTCCAGGTACAGGTCGAGGTCCTGCACGTCATGGACGTCGTCGCGCGTGACCAGGAAGGGGCCGACCGGGCCGAAGGTGTCGCAGCCCTTGCCCTTGTCCCATTGCGAGCCCATCTCGAACTGGTAGGCGCGTTCGGTGACATCGTTGACGACGCAGTAGCCGGCCACGAAGTCGAGGGCCTCGTCCTCGCTCACGTACTGGGCACGGGTGCCGATCACGACGCCGAGTTCGACTTCCCAATCGGTTTTCCTGGACCCTTTCGGCAGCCGGATCGGGTCGTCCGGGCCGTTCAGGCAGCTGACGGCCTTGGTGAAGAACACCGGTTCCGTCGGCAGTTCGGCGCCGGTTTCGGCCACGTGGTCGGCGTAGTTCATGCCGATGCCGATGAATTTGCCGATGCCCTTGACCGGCACGCCCAGGCGCGGATTGCCGCGCACCAGCGGCAGCGTCTTGACGTCGACCTTGGCCAGCTTGCGCAGCGCGCGCGCGCCCAGCAGCGTGGCGTCGATATCCTGGACCACGCCGGACAGGTCGCGCAGGCGGCCTTCATCGTCGAACAGGCCCGGCTTTTCCTTGCCCGGACGGCCATAGCGCACCAATCTCATGTTGTCTCCTGTTGATCTGCCCTGGGAGCGCGCCACTATGGCGCGCCCGGCAGGGCTCGCATGATACCAGTGCCTTAGCGTTCGGGCGCCAGCAGCCAGGCACTCATGTCGAGCGCGTCGCGTTCGCTCACGCCCATCGCCGGCATCGCGGTACCGGGGTCGATCGATTGCGGATCGCGGATCCAGCGCACCAGGTTGGCCTGGTTGTTCGGCAGCCTGCCGGCGATGAAGCGCTGCTCGGCCAGGTCGACCAGGGGCCGGCCGACATAGGTCTCGGGACCGGTGATCCCGGGGATCATGTGGCAGGCGCGGCAGGCATGCTGGGCCAGCGCGACGCGGCCGCGCGCGGCGTCGCCCTGCACGCCGGCGGGCGCCGGCTTGTCCTGGCAGCCGGCCAGCAGGACCAGCAGCAGGCCGGCAGCGAGGCGGCGCGCGCTCATTGCACCGCTCCCGCCGTGGTCGGCGCCGTGGCCGGCGTTTCCGTCACGTTCGGCCTGCCGGTCGCCTGCGCATAATCGCGCGCCGACAAGCTCGGCAGAACGCCCATGAACGCCACCACCGCCCACAGGTCGGCGTCGCTCATGTGGAACTGCCAGGCCGGCATCCCGCTCATCTTGATGCCGTGTTTCGTGATCCAGTACAGCTCGCGCGGCTGCCAGCGCGCGCCGGCATCGATCAGGGGACCGGGCAGCGGCTGCATGCTCTGCCCGAGCTTGGCCTGGGCCGAACCCGGCCCGCCATGGCACTGGGCGCAATGGGCGGCGTACACGAGCGCGCCGCGCGCGACCTGCTGCGGCGCGCCCAGCGGCGGCACTTTCACCTCGCTCGAATGATTGCGCACCGAGTAGCGCATGCCCAGTTCCAGCACTGAATGGACCGGCTGCAGGTGCTGCGACGTGGCGGTGGTGTCGTACCAGCCGGCGCGCAGCACGAGCGCGCCGCCGGCGGCGGCCGCCAGTCCGGCCAGCACCAGGGTGGCGGCGGCGGTTTTCAGGATCAGGCGGGTACGGTTCGAAGGCATCGGGTTTCGCTGGCGGGGGCGCGCACTATTGAAAAAATGATATTGTTTCTCTTGTATTATATAGACCCATCGCTTCTGTCGGAATTCAATTGTGCGCAATCACTTCCTTTCCCCCGCATTGCCCCGTGTCCGCCGCCTGTGCCTGGCCGGCCTGTGCCTGGCATCGCTGGCCGCCTGCAGCGAACGCGAGGCGCCACGGCAAGTGAGCGGCGGCGATCCGGCCCGGGGCCAGCGCCTGATGGCGCAGTACCAGTGCACGGCCTGCCATGCGGTGCCGGAAGTGCCGGGCGCGGCGGGCAATGCCGGACCGCCGCTCGAACTGTTCGGCCGGCGCAACTACATCGCCGGCGGCATTCCCAACATCGCGCCCAACCTGGTCCGCTGGCTCGACAACCCGCAAGCGGTCAAACCCGGCACCGCCATGCCGGACCTGGGCGTCTCGCCCGACGAAGCGCGCCACATGGCCGCCTACCTGTACACGCTGCGATGAGCGCGCCGCTTCAATCCGCCCTGCACCCGGCCGGTCCCGACGCGGCGATCATCGCGCAGCTGTCCTGGGTGCTGTTCGGCGGCGGCGCGGTCATCTTCGTCGCCGTCATGGCGCTGATGGCGCTCAGTTTGCGCCCCGCCGCGCGGCCGGTCTCGACGCGCTGGTGGATCGCCGGCGCCGGCATCGCCTTCCCGTCCGCCGTCCTCACCGCCCTGCTGGTCTGGAGCACCTGGCGCAGCGCCGAACTGACGCCGCAGACCTCGCGCGGCGCGATGTCGATCGGGGTCACGGCGAAAATGTGGTGGTGGGAGGTGCGCTACCACGACCCGGCGAGCGGACGCGAAGTCGTCAGCGCCAACGAAATCCGGATCCCGGCAGGCAGGCCGGTCTACCTGGGACTGACGTCCCAGGACGTGATCCACAGCCTGTGGGTGCCCGCCCTGAACGGCAAGATGGACATGGTGCCGGGGCGCGTGAGCGGCCTGACCCTGCATGCCGACAAGCCCGGCGTCTACCGCGGCCAGTGCGCCGAATACTGCGGCGAGCAGCATGCGCGCATGGCCTTGCACGTGATCGCGATGGCGCCCGCGGACTTCGCGCGCTGGCTGGCGAACGAGGCGCAGCCGGCCGCGGCGCCGGCGCAGGGACCTGACACTGCCCTGATCGCGCGCGGCCGCGCCGCCTTCCTCGAACAACGCTGCCAGCACTGCCATACGGTGCGCGGCGTGGCCGAGGGCGCGCGCCTGGGGCCGGACCTGACCCACGTCGGCGGGCGTACGCACATCGCCGCCGGCACCCTGCGCAACCACCGCGGCACCCTGGCCGGCTGGATCGCCGATCCGCAAGCCATCAAACCGGGCGCGCGCATGCCGGCCGCCACTGACATCGACGGGGCCACGCTGCAAGCCCTGGCCGCCTACCTCGAACAGCTGAAATGACGACCACCATCATCCGCGACGACCTGTCCGGCACCCTGCCCAGCTCCCTGCCGCGTCCGCCGGACGAGTTGGAGCGGCTGGAAAAACCCTGGCGCAGGCCGACCGGCTGGCGCTTCCTCACCCGCGTCGACAACACCAGCATCGGCTTGCTCTACATCGGCACCGCGCTGCTGTTCTTCCTGCTGGCCGGCATCCTCGGCCTGATGATGCGCACCCAGTTGGCCGTGCCCGACAACACGCTGCTGTCGGCCGGCAGCTACAACCAGATCTTCACCATGCACGGCACGGTGATGATGTTCCTGTTCGCCATTCCCATCGTCGAAGCGATCGCCGTCTTCCTGCTGCCGAACATGCTGGGCGCGCGCGACCTGCCCTTCCCGCGCCTGTCGGCCTATGCCTACTGGGCGTATGCGATCGGCGGCCTGGCCTTCTTCTGCACCCTGTTCTTCGGCCTGGCGCCCGACGGCGGCTGGTTCATGTATCCGCCGCTGACCGGCAAGCAGTATTCGCCCGGGCTGAACGCCGACTTCTGGCTGCTGGGGATCGGCTTCATCGAGATCTCGGCCATTGCCGGCGCCATCGAACTGATCGTCGGCATCCTGTTCACGCGCGCGCCCGGCATGAGCCTGTCCCGCATGCCGGTATATGCCTGGGCGATGCTGGTGGTGGCCGTGATGATCGTGTTCGCCTTCCCGGCCATCATCGCCGGCACCACCCTGCTGGAGATGGAGCGCGCCTTCGACTGGCCTTTCTTCATCGCCGAGCGCGGGGGCGATCCGATCCTCTGGCAGCACCTGTTCTGGTTCTTCGGCCACCCCGAGGTCTACATCATCTTCCTGCCGGCGGCCGGCATGGTCTCGACCATGATCCCGACGATCGCCGGCACCCCGCTGGTGGGCCGCAAGGCGATCATCGTCGCGCTGGTGATCGTCTGCTTCTTCAGCTTCGCGCTGTGGGCGCACCACATGTTCACGGCGGGCCTGGGCGTGATGACGATGAGTTTCGTGTCGGCCGCCAGCATGGCCGTGGCCGTGCCGACCGCGATCCAGGTCTTCGGCTGGATCGCCACCCTCTGGCGCGGCAAGGTGACGATGACGGCGCCCGCGCTGTTCCTGGGCGGCTTCATGTTCATCTTCGTGCTCGGCGGGCTGACCGGGGTGATGGTGGCGCTGCTGCCTTTCGACTGGCAGGCGCACGACACGTATTTCATCGTCGCCCACCTGCATTACGTGCTGGTCGGCGGCATGGTGTTCCCGGTGTTCGCGGCCCTGTACTACTGGATCCCGCTGATCAAGGGCCAGCGCCTGTCCGAGCGCGTGGCGAAGTGGGCGTTCTGGATGATGTTCGGCGGCTTTAACATTGCCTTCTTCCCGATGCACGTCACCGGCCTGCTCGGCATGCCGCGCCGGGTCTATACCTATCCGTCCGAAATGGGCTGGGATGGGCTGAACCTGGTCTCGACACTGGGCGCTTTCGTGCTGGCGGCAGGCGTGCTGCTGTTCCTGATCGATACCGTGCGCACGCTGCGCCGGCCCGAGCAGCCGGTCGGCAATCCCTGGAACGCCTCGACCCTCGAGTGGCTGCCGACCGAAGACTACGGCACCCGCAGCATCCCGCAAGTGCGCTCGGCCGACCCGCTCTGGGACCAGCCGGGCCTTGCCGGCCAGGTCGAAGCGGGCCAGCACTACCTGCCCGGCACCGCCAGCGGCGGCCGCGAGACGATCGCCACCAGCCCGGTGGCGGGCAAGCCGGCCTACCTGCTGATCCTGCCGGGCGACAGCTGGCTGCCGTTCATCGCGGCGGCCGGCACGGCGGGCTTCTTCCTGCTGCTGACCATCAAGATGAACGTGACGGCCTGGGCCTGCGGCATCGCGGCCATCGTCTCGACCGTCGCCTGGCTGTGGGGCTCGGACCGCAAGCACGCGATCAGCGAGGCGCGCGTCTCCGATACGCTGGTGCTGCCGGTCGGCGCGCGCGGCACCGCTTCGCACTCGTGGTGGGCGACGATCATCATGCTGGTGGTCGACGCGACCATCTTCGCGTCCTTCGTCTTCGCCTACATCCACATCTCGATGCGGCTGGAAGTGTGCCCGCCGCCCTCGGCCAGCCTGCCGGACCTGCGCTGGCCGCTGATCGCCGGCGCGCTGCTGGCGGCCGGCTCGGGAGCGATGCTGTGGGCCGTGCGCAGCATCGGCAAGCGCCGCCTGCCCTGGCTGGCGCTGGCGGCGACCGGCTGCGTGGTCGCCTCCTTCCTGGTCGACCTGCATGGCTACCAGCTGGCCGGCCTCGCGCCGCGCACGCTCGCATGGAGCGCGACGATCGGGGCATTGCTAAGCTACCAGGGCCTGCACGTGATCATCCTGGCCATTGCCGGCCCCTACCTGGCGGCGCGCGCCTGGAGCGGCCGCCTGAGCCCGAGCAGCCGTGCCACGCTCGACAATACGGCACTGCTCTGGCATTACACGACGCTGCAGGGCATCGTGCTGGCGCTGGCGGTCCATATCGTCCCTTTGCTGATGGAGTGATCGATGCGCGAACGGTTTTTCAGAAAGCTGGTCCGAGGTACCCTGCCGCTGCTGGTGTGGGCCGCGCATTTCGCCGCCAGCTACGTGCTGGTGGCGGCCCAGTGCAGCCCGGCCGGCTTCGCGCCCGGCAATCCGCACCGCTTGCCGCTGGCCTTGATGACGCTCGTCGCGCTGGCGCTCTGCGCGGCGCTGGCCTGGCACGGCCGGCATACGCTCAGCGGGGGAAACGAGGAGACGGCACTGCTGGACTGGGCGGCGGCGCTGACGGCGCTGCTGGCGCTGGCGGGGATTGCGTGGACGTCGGTGCCGCTGTGGTTCGTGGACAGTTGCGCGTAGGGTGAGCCGGCCGGTGCCGCGCATGAGCCGATGGTGGCCGAACGCGCGGGCGGGCGCTGCGCCCCCGCGTTCGACCTCCGTCCGCGCGCAATAAAATTAACGCGCCGCCGGACGCACGCGCCAGATTACATTGCCGACGTCGTCCGCCACCAGCAGCGCTCCCGCCTTGTCGATCGCCACGCCCACCGGACGTCCGAGCGCGTCGCCGTTCTTGTCGACGAAACCGGTCAGCACCTCGACCGGCTTGCCGTTCGGCCTGCCGTCGGCGAAAGGCACGTACACGACGTTGTAGCCGGCCAGCGGCTTGCGGTTCCAGGAGCCGTGCTGGCCGATGAAGGCGCCGTTCGTGAACAAGGGGCCCAGTTTCGCGCCTTCGGCGAAGGTCAGGCCGAGGGCGGCGACGTGGGAGCCCAGCGCATAATCGGGCGAAATCGCCTTCGCCACCAGGTCGGGACGCGGCGGCTTGACGCGCTCGTCGACGTTCTGGCCGTAGTAGCTGTATGGCCAGCCATAGAAGCCGCCGTCCTTGACCGAGGTGAGATAGTCGGGCACCAGGTCGCTGCCGATCTCGTCGCGCTCGTTGACGACGGTCCAGAGGACGCCGGTTTGCGGTTCCCAGGCCATGCCGTTCGGATTGCGCAGGCCGCCGGCGAACAGGCGCGTGGCGCCGCTCTTGAGGTCGACCTCGAGGATGGCCGCGCGGTTGACCTCGATGTCCATGCCATTTTCGCCGACGTTGCTGTTCGAGCCGACGGTGGCGTAGAGCTTGCTGCCGTCCTTGCTGGCGATGATGTTCTTGGTCCAGTGGTGGTTCAATCCGGCCGGCAGCGGCGCGACTTTCTGCGGCGCGTCGGCGATCTCGGTGGCGCCCGTCTTGTAGGGGAAGCGCACGATGCCGTCGGCGTTGGCCACGTACAGCGTCTCGCCCACCAGCGCCATGCCGAAGGGCGAATGCAGGCCCTTGAGGAAGACCGTGCGCACTTCGGCCGCACCGTCGCCGTCGGCGTCGCGCAGCAGGGTGATGCGGTCGGCGCTCGGCACGGCCGCTCCCGCCTTTTTCATCACCTTGCCCATGACCCAGGCCTTGATGCCCGACTTCTTGGTCTCGGGCGTCTGCGGCTTGTTCGATTCGGCCACCAGCACGTCGCCGTTGGGCAGCACGTGCAGCCAGCGCGGGTGATCCAGGCCCGAAGCCAGGGCACTGACTTCGAGTCCCTGGGCCGCCATCGGCTTGCCGCCGTTCCAGCCCTTGGCCGGCGCGATGTCGACCGTCGGGATCAGGCTTTTCTTCGGTTGCGGCAGCGTCGGCGAGGGACCGACGCCGGCGCCCACGGGCAGGCTGGACCTGTCGCCGCAGGCGGCAAGCGTGAGCAGCACGGCGGCGGCAAGGATGGGGGTCGAACGAAGGCGCATGATTTCTCCTGGACGGAATCGGGCAAAGTGATGGACCGATTGTAGCGAAAACGACAATACCGCCTCGCTCGATTCCGTTAAGAAATTTATGCGCTACTCATACGGCCGTTTGCGCCTCGTCGACATCGACCTTCGTGCGGACCGGCGCCCTCCGTCGCCGTGCCCATGCCAGCAGGCCCGGCAGCTGCAGCAGCACCAGCAGCCCGAACGCGGTCTGGTAGGCCGCCACCGGATAGCGCCCGCTGCCGTCCGGGTGCCACAGCCCGATCACCAGGCCAAACCCGGCCTGCACCAGGAAGGCGCCGACAAAGATCAGCAGGTTCAGGCAGGTAGAGGCACGCCCGGTCAGTTCGCGCGGCACCGACTGTGCGACGATGGCATATTCCATGCCGGTGATGGTGCCCACCAGCGTAAACATCACCGCCAGCAGCTGGTAACTGGGAGCATAGTTCAATACAATCATACACTGGACCCCGACAAATGCGGCTACCCCCACCCCAGCCAGGTCGAGTGGCTTGATGCCGCGCCGCGCCGCCCGCTCGGTCCCGATGCCCACGGCAATGGCACCGAATATCACCGCAGCCATGCTCAGGTACAGCAGGTAGGCCACGGCGGCGCTGGGAAAGCGCGCCACGTCGGTCAGCCAGCGTCCGATCCATAAGCCCTGGATACCGAAGAAAATCGTGTGCGGGATCAGGATCAGTGAAATGGTCTTGCGAAACGCGGGCTCGCGGTAGACGTCCAGCACCGACTTCAGGGTCGGCATCTTTGCATGACGCGGCGGTGCATCACGCGGGGCCACCATCCAGATCAAGACACCGGCGCAGGCCGTCAGCGCGGCAAGCGCAACAAACATGCTGCGCCAGTCCGTATGCTCGAGGGCCATGCGCACCGGCATGGTCGCCGAGGCCGAACCAAGTCCGCCAACGGCAAGCAAGTAGCCGTGCACCGACGGTACCTTGCCTGGCGCGATCCAGGTCGAGATCACCTTCACCGCCGACATGAAGCAGGCGCCCAGACCGAGTCCGATCAGGGCGCGCGCACATACCAGCTGGGCGAAGCTTTCCCCTCTGGCGAACAGCAGCGTGCCCATTGCCGCCACCAGCATCAGCACGAGTTGCACCTGGCGCGGACCGTAGCGGTCCAGCGCGATTCCGACTGGCAGCTGTACCAAGGCATACGACAGGAAAAATACACTGGTGAGCACGCCAAGCTGGCCGGGGCTCAGTGACAGGGCACTGACCAGGTCGTGCGCCAGCAGCGAGTTCACGTTGCGCAGCAGCAGCGAAAGGTAATGCCCGAATGCGAATGGCAGGAACACATAGAAAAATACCGCGACGCCGGAAAGCCGGTTCGACTGCAGGTCGCGGTCAATAGTGGTGTCCATGATCGTCAGGCCAGCTCAAGCCGCGCGTCGGACGCGCGAACGTCATGGCGGGCCGGCGGGACGATCGGGATCACGTTGCCGCAACAGGCGGCGCCGGGGTCGAACCTGGCGAAGAACGTCCAGTGCGTCCAGTCTGCATTGCGGGCAGCGAGGAACCGCAGCGCGAACAGTTGTTCGCCATTGGTGCGGGTGATTCCTTCGATCGCCATCTTGCCGGAAGCCAGGCTCAGCGATAGGCCTTTCACGAGGCCCATCAGCTTGAAGAGAACCAGTTTCCGCAATTGTGCATATTCATCGGCTGGCAACAAATCGCGCTGGCGAAACGTGAGCCGGAAAATCGGGTTGTCGGGAATAGTGCGCCAGTCGATCAACCGGTCGAGGACGAACTGGTTCGCACGAAACGGCAGGACATGGGACACCACCTGCACAGTTTCCTGTCGATGGGCACTCATCCACTGCCATTGGCGGGCCAAAAATATCGTCTGGCGGATAGAAGGCTTGCACTGGGAAGGCGTCGGTCCGGTGATCACGGCATTCTCCAACTAGAGAGCGATTCGGAAAAGAAACTGGAGTTTCTTGTAAGAACAAATAGTAAAACTTGCCCTCAGATAACAATTTGCCTGACGTCAACTAGTCGCGACCGGAATAAGTTACCTTTCAGAAATTAAATTCCCGTTTTGCCGTGGTGGTGGCCGTTCTTCGCCCACCTGCGTCAAGCTTGCGCTGTCGCAATTGAATTCCTGCTGGAAAGGATAAATTACGCATGCGTAGAGGAAACAAACTTCACCCGTGATGACCCTCAATCAGGAGATGACATGAAACGAGTATTGACCGCCACCCTGCTCGGCCTTGCCATCGGAAGCGCCAGCGCTTCCGAGCCAACCGCCAAGGATGCAATCGCGATGGTCGAGCGTGGCGCCGCTTTTGCCAAGGCGAACGGCAAAGAGGCCTTGATCAAGAAAATTACTGCCAAGGATCCGGATTTCGTACAGGGATCGATGTACATCTACGTGCGCGACTTCCCGGCCGGCGTCAACATCGCCCATCCCTATAACCAGTCGATCGTCGGCAAGGACCTCAACGATGTTCCGGATGTCAATGGAAAAATGTACCGTCGCGACATCATGGACATTGCGAAGAAGGAAGGCAAAGGCTGGGTCGACTATATGTACAAGAATCCCGACAACGGCAAGGTCGAGGCCAAGACCAGCTACCTGATGCGGGTCGACGATGTGGTTCTGGTCGCGGGCATTTACAAGAAATAAGCAGCCAGCCGCCGCCGGCGGCGCGTTTTTCGACTCAGCTTCGCCCGGGCCTGACTGGACACCCTCATCGGCAACGACTGCAAAAGCACGAGGCCGATCCCATGCGGCTGACTGCGCCGGCCAGGTACCCGATCCTGACCAACGCCCATCGCAAGATCATCGAACGTGCCGGGGCTGCGTTCAATGGATCGCGCAAGAGCGTGCAGTTCACGATCGACGTGGCCCGGCACGGTATGTCTTATCGAAAGGATTGCCTCTCATGAAGCTGCTTGCCACTGCTAGCGCCCTGTGTCTCGGATTTGCCTGCTGCAGCGCGATGGCCAACGGACCCACCGAAAAAGACGCCGTCGCGATGGTCGAGCGGGGCGCTGCCTTCATCAAGGCCAAGGGCAAAATTGAAATGATGAAACGCCTACAGGCCAGGGACCAGGCATTCGCCCAGGGCGCGCTGCATATCGACCTGCGCGACGTCAAGACCGGTATCGTACTAGCGCATCCATACAATCCGTCGATCGTCGGTCTGGACCTGACCGATGTACCGGACGCAAACGGCAAGAAGTACCGCCGCGCGATCATCGAACTCGCGACCGCCAAGGGCAAGGGCTGGGTCGACTACCAGTACAAGGACCCGGCCACCGGCAAGATCGAGCAAAAGAGCACGTATATCCTGCTCGTTGACGGCGTCGTGCTGGAAGCGGGCATCTACAAGCAGTAAGCGCGGTTTTTATCAGAGGCGGCTTCGGCCGCCTTTTTATTTGGGGAACAGGCATGCTCAAAAAACTACGGATTGGCCCGAAGCTGCTGCTGGCGCCGGGATTGGTGCTGGTGCTGCTGACGCTGCTTTCCGGCGCCGCCTATTACGGCATGGTGCGCCAGCATGCCTCGCTCGAGAACATGGTGCAGGTACGCACGGCCCACCTGCAGGAGGCGGCCGACGTCGCCGGCGACGCAAAATACGCGCATGCCAACATCTACCAACTACTGGCCTGGGTCAGCGGCAGCTTCGCCAAGAACCGGCTGGACGTCCTGATCGGCGACATCGACAAGAAGCACATCACGATCGGCGCGCGCCTGGCAGCGCTGGCGAAGGTGGCCAACCCGGCCGAGCGCAAGCTGATCGATGCATCCAGCACGGCGCTGGCGGCCTACCGCAAGGCGGTGCGGGAAACCATCGAGATGGCCCAGGTCGATCAGTCGCTCGGCACCAACTCGATGCAAAAGGCGGAAAAGGAATTTGTCACCCTGAATACCCAGCTGGCCCAGCTGGCGGCGCTGGAGACGCGCCTGAGCGAAGAAGCCTATGCCGCGGCCGGCGCCGAGTTCCGTACGCTGGGGCTGTCGATGGCGGTGCTGGTCGTGCTCTCGATCGCGCTGTCGCTGGCCGTCACGATGCTGGTGCGGCGCGCCATGCTGCGCGACATCCGTGCCATCTCCGAGGTCGTGTCCGAACTGGCCGAAGGGCGCCTGGCGGCTGCCACCGGCAGCGACGGCCGCGACGAGATCGCCGACACCTCGCGCGCGCTGGACCACACGGTCGAGACCCTGAACACGACCCTGCATGCGATCCTGACCTCGGTGCGCTCGATCGACACGGCCTCGAAGGAGATCGCCACCGGCAACCTGGACCTGTCGACCCGCACCGAGATGCAGGCCAGCTCGCTCGAGCAGACCGCCAGCGCGATGGAAACGCTGACCGTGGCCGTGAAGGACAATGCGAACAATGCGCGCCTGGCTACCGATCTGGCGGCCGAAGCGGCGCGCTTGGCCAGCCACGGAGGCCTGGCGGTCGACCGCGCGGTGACGACGATGGAATCGATCCGTGCCAGTTCGCGCAAGATCGTCGAGATCATCGGGGTCATCGACGGCATCTCGTTCCAGACGAATATTCTGGCGCTGAACGCGGCGGTGGAAGCGGCGCGCGCCGGCGAACAGGGACGCGGTTTCGCGGTGGTGGCCTCCGAGGTGCGCACGCTGGCGCAGCGCTCGGCGGCGGCGGCGAAAGAGATCAAGGCCCTGATCGCCGACTCGGTGTCGATCATCGACGGCGGCGCCGCGTCGGTCAACGAAGCGGGCAGCAGCATGGGCCACATCGTCGCCTCGGTGCGCCAGGTAAACGACATCATCGAGCGCATCAGCATTGCCAGTACCGAGCAGGCCGACGGCATCGCCGAGGTCAACCGCGCGGTCGGGCAGATGGACGACATGACCCAGCAGAACGCGGCCCTGGTCGAGGAAGCGGCGGCGGCCGCCGAAAGCCTGCACGAGCAGACCGTCAACCTGGCGCGCGCCGTGTCGGTCTTCCAGATCGAAGGCATCGAAGCGCCGGCGCAGTTCCAGGACCCGCGCGAGCGGCGCTCGCCGACGAGCCCGATGCGCGGCGCGCCACCGGCGCTGCCGGACCCGGGCGCCGCGGCCCGGCGCGTACGCGCTAGCGGAACGGACGGCTGAGAAAGCGCGAGCCGGCCAGGCCGAAGCGCCAGGGCACTTCCATCGCCTTCGAGATACCGATGCGCGCGCCTTCGACGATCTCGATTCCCGGCGCCGCCGCTTCCAGCAGGAACGGCGGCAGCGCCAGCGACCTGCCGTTGAAGGCGCGCGTCACCTCCAGCGCCTGGCACAGTTTCCCCGGACCGGAACACAGCGCCGTGATGTCGTCGGCGTCGCGGCGGCGGCGCATGAGGTCCAGGCCCGCCAGCGGTTCGATCGCACGGATCAGCACCCCGGCGCCATGTCCCTCTTCGCGGCAGACGAAATTCAGGCACCAGTGGATGCCGTAGGATCGATACACGTAGGCATGCGCCGGTGGCCCGAACATCGCGGCATTGCGTTCGGTCGGACCGGAAAAGGCGTGCGAAGCCGGATCCTCGCGGTCGTAGGCCTCGGTCTCGACGATGCGCCCGCCGACCCCGTCGACCAGCACCACCACCCCGATCAGCTGGCGGGCAACGATGTCGGCTGATGCACAAAAATCAATTCCTGCAAGTTTGGCTGGGTTCATCCGGCAGATCGTAGACCTTCCGACAGCACCGTTCTGTCTGTTTCGCCACACACGATACAATGTTGCTGCATGGAAATGCTGCTTCGTTTATAGTGGCGGTCTCCGCACTCATTTCCCGTAAACACTCTTATCCCATGAGTACTGTTGCCGCAACAGCAATGCCAACGCGTGCCACAGCGCGCTTTGCCGGCACGCGCGCCGCCGCGCCGGCCGCCCTCGGCGCCGTACCCGCCGACCCGGTCGACGAGCTGATCAAGTCGATCCGGATTCCGCCGCGTCCCAGCCTGCTGGCCGACTTGCAGGCGGAACTGGCCGCGAGCCATCCCGACCCCGAACGCATCGCACGCATCGTCGCGCGCGACGCCGGCATGGCCGGCGCCCTCTTGAAGCTCGCCAACTCATCACTGTTCGGCGGACGCCGCGCCAAGTCGATCGAGCAAGCCATCCTGTTCCTCGGTATCAACCAGGTGGCGGCCCTGATGACGGGCCTGCTGGCGCGCCAGGCAATTCCCGTCGAAAGCGCGGCGCTGGCCAATTTCTGGGACGTCTCGACCAAGCGCTCGCATGCGATGGTCTTCCTGTCGCGCCGCCTGCGCATCGGCGCGCCCGACATCGCCCATACCTTCGGCCTGTTCTGCGATACCGGCATGCCGCTGCTGGTCAATCGTTTCCCCGACTACGAGGCCACCTTCCTGGACGCCGAGACCGAGCAGGAACGCGGGTTCACGGCGCTCGAGGACGAGCGCCACAACACCAACCATGCCGCCGTCGGCACCCTGCTGGCGCGCAACTGGGGCTTGTCGAGCGAGGTGTCGTGGGCCATCCTGCACCACCACGATTACGCGGTGCTGGAAGACGAGAGCACCGACGACGCGGTGCGCTCCCTGGTCGCCCTGTCGCTGCTGGCCGAGCGCGCGATCCGCCGCTACCAGGGCCATGCCGGCTCGCCCGAGTGGGACAAGGGCGGCGAACGCGCGCGCGCCTATCTCTCGCTCGACGAGGACGAAACGGCCGAACTGCTCGATGAACTCGAGGAAGCGCTGCACGACGATCACTGAGCTTTGACAAGCTGCCTGGCCAGGACGATACTGAAGCTGCCGCTACCGGCTTCGGAGGCATGATGAGAACCTGGATTCTGTCGCTGCTCGTTCTGCTGTCCGGCTGCGCCCAGCTGGACCCGGATCAGGCAGGCATCGGCCGGGTCGCTCCCCTCCTCGAGGACACCGCCTTCCCGCCTCCCGCGGCGCCCATCGATACGAGCGAGCTGTTCGCCCTCAGCCCCGACATGCGGCGCCATCTCAACAGCACGCCGTTCCGTACCCTGATGCGCGAACATGGCCAGCCCTCCGGCCTGCTGCGCGCGCTCTACGACCGCCGCGAACTGGCCCTCGACTACGATGCCACCCATACCGGCACGGCCGCCGAGACCTATGCCGGGCGCAAGGGAAACTGCCTGTCACTGGTCATCATGACGGCCGCCTTTGCGCGCGAACTGGGCATGAGCGTGCAATTTCGCGAGGTGCAGGTCGAGGACACCTGGAGCCGCGAGCGCGCCATTTACCTGGTCAGCTCGCACGTCAACCTGAGCCTGGCGCCGGCCGGCCCGCGCGGCGACGACGCTGGCACCGGCACGCTGACGGTCGATTTCGTGCAGCTGCCGCCCGACACGCAAGAGCGGGTCCGCTTTCTCGACGAAGCCGACATCGTGGTGCGCTACATGAACAACCGCGCGGCCGAGGAACTGGTACGGGGCCGCCATGTCGACGCCTACTGGTGGGTGCGCGGCGCACTGCTGAAAAAACCGTCGTTCAGCGCCGCCCTCAACACCCTGTCCGTCGTCTACCAGCGCGCCGGGCAGCCGCTGCTGGCCGAGCAGGTGTACCGCGCCGCACTCGAGCGCGAGCCCGATAGCCTGGTCGTGATGCAGAACCTGCAACCCCTGCTGGCCGCCAACGGCAAGGCAGCCGAAGCGCAGGCGCTGGCGCAGCAGCTGGCGCGCCTGTATCCGGCGCCGCCCTATCACTATTTCCACCAGGCGATGCAAGCCTACCAGGCAGGCGACTTCGCCAACGCACGCACGCTGTTCGCGCGCGAAGTGGCGCGCGCGCCGCACAATGACGAGTTCCATTTCTGGCTCGGCCTGGCCAGTCTGCAACTGGGCGAATGGAAGAAGGCGGAAAAGCAGCTGCTGCTGGCGCGCGATACCAGCGTGCGGCCCGAGGCGCGCGCGCGCTATTCGGCCAAGCTGATGCACTTGCGCGCTATCGCGGCAGGGCCAGGGCGTCACTGAATGATGGGAAACGTGCAAGGGAAGATGCGGGCGGACCGAATGGCCGCGCCGCGGCGTGCTGGCGTTACCGGTCGCGATGGCGGCATGCGCCGATCGCGGCCTGGAGCAGGAACGGCTTAACGGCGGCGCTGGAAGCCGCCGGTGCGTGGCGCCGGGGCGCCGCGCGTTTCAATGTGACGGAACACGATACGGCCCTTGTTCAGGTCGTAAGGCGACAGTTCCAGCGTGACCTTGTCGCCGGCCAGGATACGGATATGGTTCTTCTTCATCCGGCCCGAGGTATAGGCGATCAGCTTGTGGCCGTTGTCGAGGTCGACGCGAAAACGCAGTTCCGGCAGCACTTCGGTCACGAGGCCATTCATTTCGATGAGTTCTTCTTTTGCCATGGTGGTTTCCTTTGGATTGATTGACTGCGAGCCGGCGCATGAACACGGCGCCACGACGATGCTGCCGGTGCACAGCGCCCGCGGGGACTGGACCGGACAAAAATTAAACGGGCCGCCCTGGCGGCGGAAAGAGAATGGCGGCGGCTGTGTTCCGGGCCTGCAACCGGACGCCGACCTGCGTAGAGAGAGAAAAAAAAGCCCGCTTGCTGCGGGCTTCGTTTCAATGTATTGCCAATGCTTGTATCGCTGCTCCAGCCGATGCTATCTGCAAGGTGCGGAGCCCTGGACGCCCATGCTATCTGCAAGGTGCCTCCATCGGTGTAAGTCGACCAACGTATCTCGAATCACAATCCCGCCTGGCTGGTCGCTGGCGACATTACACATATCGCGTTGCGGGCTCGTACGGAATGTCATGCAGGCCTCAAGACCTTCACGACTGACGCCAGTGTACCACGGATCGGCCAGGCGTGTATGGATGGGCCAAGATTGCCTGTTCCTGCGCAACAGTCGTCCGGCCCCCGGCGGCCATCGGGATGCCGCACTCTTGCCTTTGATAAGAGGCGTCAGACTCTACCAGTCAGAAGTAGCTGACTTCTGCAAGTATCGTCAAGAGCTGTCTGATATCGACCGGTTTGACCAGATGATGATCAAATCCAGCAGCCAGCGCTTGCTGACGATCGCTCGCCTGCCCGTATCCGGTCACTGCAATCAGCAGTGCGTCCGCCGTCTGCGGCGATGCCCGGAGGCGCTTTGCCAGTTCATAGCCATCCATTTCCGCTAAACCAATGTCGAGAATGCAGACTTGTGGTGGGTCAGATTTGACACGTTCGAGCGCACGATGCGATCCATGTTCGATCAGTACTTGGTACCCGCTCGCTTCCAGCAGCATACCCAGCATGGAAGCAGCATCGGTATTGTCGTCGACCACCAGAATACGCAGCGGACTGCTGTTGTTGGGCATTGCCGGATGAGCCTGTTGCACGCTCTCTTCCTGATCCTGACCGGATAGGCGCGGCAAGCAGACTGTGAACGTACTGCCCCTTCCGACGCCTGGACTTTCGCAGGCAACCATCCCATGATGCAATTCTATCAAGCTCTTGACCAGGGCGAGCCCTAGTCCCAGTCCTCCCGAGGATCGGTCAGAAGTGCGCTCCCCTTGAGCGAACAGATCGAATGCACGGGACACCAAGTCGGGAGTCATGCCGATGCCGTTGTCAGTCACTTGGATGAGCACATGCTGATTGCGCACTTCGGTTTTGAGCAGGATTTGCCCGCCCTCGCGGGTATATTTGGCCGAATTGGTCAGAAGATTGACTATCACCTGGACCAGCCGCTTCCTGTCACCCATCACCAGAGGCGGTTCCGGCGTTAACTGTACGCCGAGGCGATGGCGGCGCGAACGGATCAACGGGGTCACCTGCTCGATGGCATCCGCCACGACATGATTGATATCGATTCTGGCTCTTTCAAGCTCGATTAGCCCTCGGGTAACTCGCGACACGTCCAGTAAATCGTCCACTAGACTGGTCATGTGCCTTACCTGGCGGTCAATTATCTGACTCGTTTGCCGCACGCGGGCCTCATCGATTTTTACCAGCTGCAGCAGCTCGGCCGCTGCGCGAATCGGCGCAAGGGGATTTCTTAGTTCATGGGCCAGCATTGCCAGGAATTCATCCTTGCGCCGGTCGGTGTCCTGCAGCTTTTCCTCGCTGAGCTTGCGGTCAGTGATATCACGGAAAAAGAACGCAATGCCGCCGTCGAGTGAACGATGAACCCGAACCTCCATCCACGATCGCGTATTGTCGGGCAAGACGTGCACATTTTCGATAATCTCTGTCTTCCCGGTTTCCATTACGCGGCGGTAAACGACTTCGCTCTTGGTTCCCTTCAGATAGGGCCAGACATCCCAATGGCTGCGCCCAATGACTTCGCTGGCGCGACATCGCGTCAGCCGCAATCCCTCCGCATTCATGCGCAGAATGGTCCAGTGGCGATCCAGAACGGCGAAGCCTTCAAGCATGTTGTCGAAGATGTATTGGCTCTGATCGCGTTCGTAGCGCAAGTTTGACTGCGCGCGCGCGCTTTCCAATGCGGACCAGGTTCGGTCTACCATGTCCTCGGCCATTGCAACTTCAGTATTGTTCCAATAATGTACTTCTGAATCATGCACACTCAGGATGGACTTTAGTCGACCGTCCTTTAATAGCGGAATGGCGATGAAGGACCGCACGCCCTTCGCCAAAAACGCATCGGCATAGGAGGCGCAATGTTCGTTCGTGGTGACATCATCGACGGAGATTGTCCGCCCTCCACGCACGATATCGATGACTTGGGGACCAAACTCGTCCAGCACCAGTCGCATGCCGGCCATTGAGGCCATTGAACCGTCGGCCCAATCGCGCGTCAGGTCAAGAAATTCTTCGGAATCGTCCACCTCACCGTAAAACACCCGCTCCGCATTCAAAAATCTTCCAAGCAACTCGCTCGCAGCGGCGGTTACTTCATCTGGGGCGGTCAGCGGGCGGATTCGATCAGCGAGCTGGAGTTGAAACGTTTGCCTCGCGATGTATTCTTTTCTTGCCGCTTCCGCGCGTTCGCGTTGTGTCACGTCGACCGTGCGGTGCGAGATGCAGATCAGCTTGCCGTCGTTATCGAAAATTGGTGTATTGGAAACGCTCCAAAACCGTTCTTCATAACCTACACTTCCGTCAGGCATTTGCACGGGGATCGGATAGCGCTGTACTGGAAGCCTGTCAGGTTTTCCAGTGGCGATGACCTTGATAAGCGATTGATGAAGTGCAAGCGTTCCCGTGTCCTGTGGATCTTCAGGATTCCCTGGAAAGGCCTCGAACAGGGGTTTTCCCACTACATCATCGCGCTCGCGCGAGACTGCCTCCAAGCCTCTATTGTTGACTGCAAGAATCGTTAAGGAGGGATTTGCAGAGAACAGGAATTCGCCGTCCGGTGAATTGTTGAAAACAGACTGAAAAATATTGAAATCTATCATCTTGGTGCTTCGGCAGGAAGACAGATGACATCATATCCGTATTGCGCCTATCTAACTAAGGTGTTCACATCTCCGGGCTAGCGGACAGTGGGACGCTGGTCTTTGGGTCTACGATCTTTTTCCAGACAGCCAGCTTATCTTCAAAGGACATATGAGCGTAGGCTGGCGATGACGAGGGCAATAAGAGGGTTTCGAAACCTGCCATGCTAAAGCGTTGCTCGGATTTGCCGGAGGTCTTACCGTTGAAGCAGACGCGGAAAAGGTGCGGGCTGTGACGTAGCAGAACGCCAAATTCGTTAGCCCGTGCCTGACGAATGGCGGCGTCCAAGCTTCCTTCACGTTCGCAAGCGGCGATGGTGTCCCATAAGCCGATCTGATGAGCAAGCAAGCGAGCCAGTCGCTCGTCATACTCCATATCTGCAAGAGGCTCATTTGTCACTGCTGACATAAGCCGCCAGAACTGATTCCTCGGATAGGCATAGTATCGCTTTGCCGAAAGCGAAGCCTCACCAGGAAAACTCCCAAGAATGACAATCCGGGTGTGTCGATCAAGAACGGGAGACAAGCCAACGAGCATAGGCAGAACTTTCATTTTCGCAAGTTATGAGGCAGCGTTCGAAATGAACGCTTCGTCCCCAGATTCCGACTGTGTCAATGGGCTGAAACCTAGCGCCATGTGGGTTCTGGGCGCATTTTACATACACACTGAACAAACCCCGTCACGCATAAACACGTGCGCGTAGTACCGGTCCGCGGCGAGCGACTGCGCTTGGGCAGCTACCCAGGATCAGGGATGCGGGTGTCGGTATCGAGCACCGGCGCCAGGCCGGTCAGCAGGGTGGAGTCGGGGGGTGCCGGAGTCGTCATCCGAGGATTGTAACCGCGCATGAAACCGGCGGACCCGGTGGGATCCGCCGCAAGGGGTCCACGTAATCGGGCTTAGCGCATCGCCAGCGGCGCGGCGTCGGGCGTCGGCGCATCCCAGCCGCCACCCAATGCGCGGATCAGGGCGACGGTGGTGAGCGCCTGGTTGCCGCGCACCTGCACCGCGCTGCGTTCGACGGCGGCCAGGTTGCGCTGGGCGTCGAGCAGGTCGAGATAGCTGGAACGGCCGGCGTCGTACAGCTTGCGCGCCAGTTCGGCCGAGCGCCGTGCCGAACGCACCGCGTCGTCGACCTGCGCACCTTGCTCGGCCAGGATGCGCACGCCGGCCAGGTTGTCCTCGACTTCGGCAAACGCCGCCAGCACCCGTTCGCGGTAGGCCGCCACCGATTCCTCCAGGGCCGCCTCGCTGCGCGCCACGTTCGCCTTGTTGCGCCCGCCATCGACGATCGGCAGCGCCAGCAGCGCGCCCAGCACCCAGGAGCGGCTGCTCCAGGTGAAGACCTCGGCCACCGTGCCGCCGATGCCGCCGCCGCTTGCATTGATGTTCAGCGCCGGGAACATGGCGGCGCGCGCCACGCCGATGCGGGCATTGGCCGCCTCCATCGCGCGCTGGGCGGCGGCGATGTCGGGCCGGCGTTCGAGCAGGGTCGAAGGCAGGCCGGCGGGAATCGCCGGCAGCGCGCCGCCTTCCGGCAAAGGGCTGGTGCTCGCCGTGAAGCGCGCGGCCGGCCGGCCCAGCAGCACCGCCAGCGCGTGTTCGGCATGCGTGCGCTGGCGCTGCAGGCCGATGGCGTCGGCGCGCGTGGCCGACAGCTCGGTCCTGGCGCGCGACAGGTCGAATTCGCCGATGTCGCCCACATCGAAACGGCGCTGGTTCACGCGCACGCTTTCCTCTCGCAGGCGCACCGCGGCGTCGACGGTGGCCAGCTCCGCGTCCAGCGCGCGCAGCCGGAACCAGGTCTGGGCCACGTCCGCCTGCAGCGAGAGCAGCACCGAACGGTAGCTGGCATCGACGGCGCCCGCATCCTGGCGCGCCGCCTCCACGTTCGCACTCACGCGGCCGAACAGGTCGAGCTCGTAACTGGCGCTCAGCCTGGCGCTATAGCCCGTTTGCGGCGCGACCGCACTGCCCTGCGGCAGGCCCGGGTCCAGGGCGGATGGCCGGGCGCGCTGGGCCCCGACCCCGACGCCCACCTGGGGCGTGCGGTCCGCTTGCGCGATCCCCGCGATCGCCCTGGCCTGCTTGACGCGCGCCGCGGCCACGGCCAGGCCGGCGTTGTTGCGGGTCGCCTCGTCGACCAGTTCGGTCAGGCGCGGCTCCTGGAAGGCCAGCCACCACTGGCCGCGCGCCTGCTGTTCGGCCGGCCGCGCCTCACGCCAGCGGCTGCCGTCGGCCGCGGTGCGCACCCCAGGCGCTGCCTTGAAGGCGCTCGGCGTATCGATGGCGGGCTGCTTGAAGACGGGCGCCGCGCAGGCGCTGAGCAGCAGGGCCGCCAGCAAGGGCGCAACGCCGCGTGCAATCATCGTTCTCATTGGCGTACTCCTTCGGCGCGCACCGCGACAGCGGTGACGGCGGGTTTTTCGAAGCGCTTGGCGAACGTGCGCAGCAGGACGTAGAACAGGGGCGTCAGGAACAGGCCGAAGAAGGTCACGCCCAGCATGCCGGCGAACACAGCGACACCCATCGCATGGCGCATCTCGGCGCCGGCGCCGGTCGAGAACACCAGCGGCACCACACCCATGATGAAGGCGATCGAGGTCATCAGGATCGGACGCAGGCGCAGGCGGCTCGCTTCCAGCGCGGCGTCGACCACGCTGCGGCCATGGTGTTCGAGCTCGCGGGCGAATTCCACGATCAGGATCGCGTTCTTCGAGGCCAGGCCGACCAGGACGAACAGCGCGATCTGGGTAAAGATGTTGTTGTCGCCGCCGCTCAGCTTGACGCCGACCAGCGCGCACAGGATCGACATCGGCACGATCAGGATCACGGCCAGCGGCAGCGTCCAGCTTTCGTACTGGGCGGCCAGCACCAGGAACACCAGCAGCACGCACAGCGGGAAGACGAAGACCATGGTGTTCCCCGACAGGATGTCCTGGTAGGCCAGGTCGGTCCATTCGTAGGCGATCCCCTTCGGCAGCGTCTCCTTCGCGATCTGCTCGAAGATGGCTTGCGCCTGGCCCGACGACACGCCGGCCGCCGGGCCGCCGTTCATGTCGGCCGACACGTAGGCGTTGTAGCGCTGCACGCGGTCCGGGCCATAGGTGTCCTTCACCTGCATCAGCGAGGACAGCGGAATCATCTCGCCTTTCGTGCTGCGCACCTTCAGCTGCGCGATCTGGTCAGGCTGCGAGCGGAACTGGGCGTCCGCCTGCACGCGCACCTGGTAGGTGCGGCCGAACTGGTTGAAGTCGTTCACGTACAGCGAGCCGAGATTCACTTGCAGCGTCTGGTAAATCGTCTGCAGCGGCACGCCCAGCTGCTTGGCTTTTACCCGATCGACGTCGGCGAACAGCTGCGGCACGTTGATCTGGTAGCTCGAGAACACGCCGGCCAGGCGCGGATCGGCCCAGGCCTTGGCCTGCATCGCCTGCGCCGCCTTGTACAGCGCGTCGTAGCCGAGATTGCCGCGGTCTTCCAGCATCATCTTGAAGCCGCCGGTGGTGCCCAGGCCGTTCACCGGGGGCGGCTGCAGCACCATTACGAAAGCGTCTTCCACGGCACCCATGCGCTTGTTGATTTCAAGCGCGATGGCTTCTGCCGACTGGTCCTTGCCTTTGCGTTCGCTGAATGGCTTCAGGCCCGTGAAGACGATGCCGGCGTTGGGCGCATTGGTGAAGCCGTTGATCGACAGGCCGGGGAACGCGATCGACGATTCGACGCCCGGGATTTCCCTGGCGATGGCCGACATGCGGCGGATCACGGCGTCGGTGCGATCGAGCGAGGCGGCGTCCGGCAGTTGGGCGAAGCCGATCAGATAGGCTTTGTCTTGCTGCGGCACGAAGCCCGGCGGCACCACCTTGAACATGAACACGGCCGCGATACCGAGGATCGCATACACGCCGAGCGACAGGGTCTTGCGGCGCAGGACCGTCTGCACGCCGCCCTCGTAGCGCTGCGAGGAACGCCCGAAGAAGCGGTTGAAGGCGGCGAAGAAGCGGCCGAAGACGGCATCGATGCCACGCGTGAGGCGGTCCTTCGGCGCATCGTGCGGCTTCAGGAGCGCCGCCGACAAGGCCGGGGCCAGCGTGAGCGAGGCAAACGCCGAGATCACGGTGGAGATCGCGATCGTCAGCGCGAACTGGCGGTAGAACTGGCCCGTGAGGCCCGAGACAAAGGCAATCGGGACGAACACGGCGCACAGCACCAGGGCAATGGCCACGATCGGACCGGACACTTCCTTCATCGCCTGGATCGTTGCGTCATGCGGATTCAGGCCGTTGCCGATGTTGCGCTCGACGTTCTCTACCACGACGATGGCGTCGTCGACCACGATGCCGATCGCCAGCACCAGGCCGAAGAGTGACAGGGTGTTGATCGAGAAGCCGAACATCAGCATCACGGCGAAGGTGCCGACCACGGATACGGGAACGGCCAGCAGCGCAATGGCGGAGGCGCGCCAGCTTTGCAGGAACACGATCACGACAATCGCAACGAGCACGATCGCTTCGAACAGGGTCTTGATGACGGAGTCGATCGACTCGCGCACGAATTGGGTCGGGTCGTACACAATGCTGTATTCGACGCCTTCCGGAAACTCTTCCGACAGTTCGGCCATGGTGGCGCGCACGTCGGTGGACAGCTGCAGGGCATTCGCGTTCGGCGCCTCGAAGATCGGAATCGCGACCGCCGACTTGTTGTTCAGGAGCGAACGCAGCGCATACGAATTGGCCCCCATCTCCAGGCGCGCCACGTCCTTCAACAAGGTGGTCGAGCCGTCCCCGCCGACCTTGACGATGATGGCGCCGAATTCCTCGACGCTCGACAGGCGGCCTTGCGTATTCACGGTGAGCTGGAAATCGGCGCCTTTGGCCGGTCCCTGGCCGATGACGCCGGCCGCGACCTGCACGTTCTGCTCGCGGATGGCGTCGACGATGTCGCCCGCCACCAGGCCGCGCGCGGCGACCTTCTGCGGATCGAGCCAGACGCGCATCGCGTAGTCGCCGGAGCCGAACAGCTGCACTTCGCCCATGCCCTCGATGCGCGCCAGGCGGTCCTTGATGTTCAGGGTCGCGTAGTTGCGCAGGTAGAGGTCGTCGTAGCGGCCGTCCGGGGAATTGAGGTGCACGACCATGGTCAGGTTGGGCGAACTCTTGACGGTGGTGACGCCGATCTGGCGCACCTCTTCCGGCAAGCGCGGCAGCGCGCGCTGGACGCGGTTCTGGACCTGGGTTTCGGCCTGCTCGACATTCGTGCCGATGGCGAAGGTAACGGTCAGCATCAGGGCGCCGTCCGAGGTGTTTTGCGAGGACATGTACAGCATGTTCTCGACCCCGTTGATCTGCTCTTCCAGCGGCGCGGCCACCGTCTCGGCGATCACCTTTGGATTGGCGCCCGGATACTGGGCGCGCACCACGATCGAGGGCGGCACCACGTCCGGGTATTCGGAGATCGGCAGCTGGAAGATGGCGATCAGGCCCGACACGAGGACGAGCACCGACAGCACGACCGCGAAGATCGGCTTGTCGACAAAGAAGCGGGAGAAATTCATGGCTTACTCCTTGGCGCTGGTGGCGGCGGCCAGCGCCAGCGGCGCGGCGCTGCCCATCGGGACGATCTGCGGCGCCACCGGCGCGCCCGGACGCACGCGCTGCAAGCCGTTGACGACGATTTTTTCGCCGGCCTTGACGCCGCTGCGCACGACGCGCAGGCCGTCGACGACGGGGCCGAGCGTCACGGGACGGTATTCGGCCTTGCCGTCGGCGCCCACGACGAACACGAACTTGCGGCTCTGGTCCGTGCCCACCGCGCGTTCGTTGATCAGGACGGCATTGCGGCTGTCGGCCGCGCCCAGCTGGACGCGGGCGAACAGGCCGGGCACGAGTGCGCCATCCTTGTTCTCGAAGGCTGCGCGCATGCGCACGCTGCCGGTGCGGGCATCGAGCTGGTTATCGACGAATTCGAGCGTGCCCTCGTGCGGGAAGCCTTCTTCGTTGGCCAGGCCCACCCGCACCGCCACCGGCGCGCCGTCGCGGGCCTTGGCGCCGACGCGCAGATAGGTCTCTTCGTCGCCGTCGAAACTGGCGTAGATGCGCTCGATCGACACGACGGAAGTGAGCACCGCCGTGGAGTCGACCAGGTTACCGAGGGTGATTTCGGCTTTCGAGACGCGGCCGTCGATCGGCGAGACGACGCGGGTGTAGGACAGATTCAGGCGCGCCGCTTCGTATTGGGCCTGGGCGGCGCCGGCATTGGCTTCGAGTTCCTTCTGGCTGGCGGCGGCTTCGTCGAATTCGCGGCGGGCGATCGCCTTGTCGGCCACCAGGCTCTCGGCGCGCGCCAGCTCGCGCCTGGCGAGATCGGCTTTGGCGCGGGCCGAGGCAGCGGCGGCCTGGGCGCGGGTGGCTTCGGCCTGGTAAGGCCGCGGATCGACCACGAACAGCACGTCGCCCTTCTTGACTTTGCTGCCCGGCTTGAAGTTGACGGCGGTGATGAAGCCGCTGACGCGGGAACGAATGTCGACCTGCTCGACCGCTTCCAGGCGGCCGGAGAATTCCTGGGTTTCGGCGACCGGCTTTTCCAGCACGATGGCGGCCGAGACGGGCGGCGCGGCGGGTGCCGCGGCGGCGGGCTTGCCGGTCGCGTCGTCGCAGCCGCTGAGCGTGCCGGCAAGGATGCCGGCCGCGGCCAGCGCGACGATCAAGGGCCGGGCGGTGCTGGCCAGGTATGTCGGTTTTTTCATGATGGACCTTTTTTTATTGCAAGAACGTAAATACGTTGGCGACACCCGTCCTGCCCGCGACGAATCGCAGGAAAAACGGGTCCCGCCGCACCGGAACGGTGCGGCTATCCAGTTCGCTAGTGTTGGAAAATCAGGAAGCTGCTGGCTTACGCTGGAAGCCTCTCCTGCCCTTCGAGATCAGCAATGAAGTCGGCGATGGCGGCCAGTGCCGGCCCCTCGCAGGCGCATTCGTTGCGGTTGTCCGCCATCTGCGGCGCCGGCAGCATGCGGCGCACGGTCGCCTGCACGCCGAAGCCGGCGAGTTTGGCGCCATAGGCTTCGGCTTCGTCGCGCAAGGGATCGTCGTCCGCGGACAGGATCAGGGCCGGCGGCAGGTTCTTGAGCCGGCTCGATTGCAGGGGCGAAGCATACGGATGGGTACGGTCGGCTGCGTTCGGCAAATAGCCGCGGTAGGCGGCGGCGCAGCCGTCAGCCAGCTTTTCCTGGTCGGGGCAATTGGGCATCTCGCGCATCGAGCAGGTCGACAGGCCGGGGTCGAGCATCGGCATGATCAGGACCTGGCCGGCGAGCCTGGGCGCGCCGCGGTCGCGCGACATCAGGGCGCAGACGGCGGCGAGATTCGCGCCGGCCTCGATGCCGGCCACCAGCAGGTGCTTGCCGCTCCAGCCAAGCCTGGTCTTGTTCTTTGTCGCCCAGAGCAGCACGGCGTGGGCATCCTCGACCGCCGCCGGGAAGGGACGCACGGTGGCGAGCGTGTAGCTGGACGCCAGCACCACCGGAGCGTGGCTGACCCCCGCCAGGCGGCGCAGGAAGCCGTCCGAGTCGTCGAGGTTGTCGGCGACGAAACCGCCGGGCGGGAAGAACACGACCAGGGTGTCGCGCCTGGCCTTGGCGCCGGTGGCGTACAGGCGCCCCTTCAAGAGGCCCTGCTCGCCGGCCACCTCCAGTTCGCGCATCCGCACCGCGTCGGCGGCGGGGTCGACGGCATCGAAGCGGTCGTTCATCGCGCCCCCCGCGGCGAGACGGCGGCCAGCGTCGCCATCGGCGCGGCCTCGTTGCACAGCGATTCGGACACCGCAGCGGACAGCGCATGCACGCCGCGCGCTTCGGCCTGCGCCGCCTGGGCATAGACCCCGCTGCCGACCACCCCCGCCATGGCGAGGGTACCGATCGCCATGGCGATGCTTGCCACGATGCTGTCCCGAATCTTCATGTCCTGCTCCCGCTGACTGATAGGTTTTTCTGCAATGCGATCACTATAAACACGATCGTCAAGCAAATAAAGATGGCAATCTCGAATTGATTGTTCGTGAATGGCGAACAATAAGCTTAAAATATCGGGAAAGGGGGTTCCATGAACAAACTTCAGGCGATGGAAGTGTTCGTCCAGGTGGTCGACACAGGCAGCTTTACACGCGCGGCGCAGGTGCTCGACCTGCCGAAAGCGAGCGTCTCGACCCTGGTGCAGGCATTGGAAGCCTCGCTCTCGGCCAAGCTGCTGCACCGCACGACGCGCCAGGTGACGGTGACCTCGGACGGCGCGGCGTATTACGAGCGCTGCGTGCGTATCCTGTCGGACGTGCGCGAAGCCGAAGAGTCTTTGTCGCGCATGCGCATCAATCCGAGCGGGCGCCTGCGCGTCGATACCCCGACCGGCTTGTCGAGCGAGATCCTGATTCCCGCCCTGCCCGCCTTTTTCGAGCGCTACCCCGACATTACGCTGGAAATGGGCAGCACCGACCGTCCGGTCGACCTGGTCGAGGAAGGCGTCGACTGCGCGGTGCGCGGCGGTGCGCTGACGGATACCAGCCTGATCGCGCGGCGCGTCGGCATCATCAACTTCGTCACTGCGGCCGCCCCGTCCTACCTGGCGCGCTTCGGCGTGCCGCGCCATCCGGGCGAGCTGGCGCAGCACCGCTGCGTGAACTATTTCTCCGCCAAGACCGGCAAAGTCTACGACTGGGATTTCAACCGCGACGGCGAGCACATCAAGGTGCCGATGCCGGGCGTGATCGCGCTGAACGATTCGAACGCCTATGTGCAGGCGGGACTGGCGGGCCTGGGCGTGGTCCAGATGACCGACTACCTCGTGATGCGCCACGTCGAAGCGGGGCGCATGGTGCAGGTGCTGCCGGACTGGACGAGCGATCCGCTGCCGGTGCACATCGTCTACCCGCAGAACCGCCACATGTCGGCCAAGGTGCGCGTGTTCGTGGAATGGGTGTCGGAAGTGTTCGCGAACCATCCGCAGATGCGGCTCGGCGCGCGGCCGGCATTCGCGCCCGTGGCCGATGCGGCGACCTGATTGTTGGCCCTGCTCCGGTGTAGAATCTTTCGCATGACCATCACGGCCGGAGACACCCTTGGACCAGACCGCAAGCGCGCGCACCATCCACGCCCTGCTCGCCCAGTACGGCGAGAGCCACCGCCATCGAACCAATGAGCTGATCCACTTCGTGTGCGTGCCGCTGATCGTGTTTTCGCTGCTCGGCATCCTGTGGGCCATCCACCCGGCCGCCGCGCTGGCCGCCGTCGGCTGGGCGATGTGGTACTACCTTCAACTGTCGAAACCGTTCGCGGTCGGCATGCTCGCCATGTCGATCCTGATGCTGGCGATCCTCGCCGCCATGCCGCCGATGACGGTGCTGCCGCTGTCGATCGCCGTCTTCGTCGTGTCCTGGATCGGCCAGTTCATCGGCCACAAGATCGAAGGAAAAAAACCTTCTTTTCTCGACGACGTGCGCTTCTTGCTGATCGGTCCGCTGTTCGTGCTCGGCTTCCTGTACCGGCGTTTCAACCTGGCCTACTGAGGCGCCGATGCGGGTGGCGCGGGCCGCTTTCGAGGAGTAAGCTTTTCTGGCAGCGCCTCGCGCTTTTGGAGACCGCCATGAAAACTTCCCTCTCTCTCGTTTTCGTCGCCCTGCTCGCCGCTTGCGCCGTCCCGCCGCCGTCGGGCAGCGTCTACCACGCCTACCAGGCCCAGAACGAGCAAGTCATCCGCACCGGCACGGTCGAGTCGGTACGCAATGTCGTCATCGTCCATCCGGAATCGGGTGTCGGCACCGTGGGCGGCGCCGCGCTCGGCGGCCTGGCCGGCTCGCAGGCCGGCAGCGGCGACGGGTCGGCCGCGATGGGCATCATCGGCGCCATCGCGGGCGGCTTGCTCGGCCAGCGGGTCGAGGCCGGCGCGAACAGGCGTCACGGTGTCGAAATCACCGTCAGGCTCGACAGCGGCGAGCTGCGCGCCGTGACCCAGGCGGCGGACGAACTGTTCCGTCCGGGCGAGCGCGTGCGCCTGCTCAGCAACGGCTACACGACGCGCGTGACGCATTGAACCGGCCTGCGCCGCGTCGCCCGGCGGCTGATGCGGCACCGCCACACCCCTGCGCCGGCCCCGGCACGGACCCGGGCTTTTCCCATTTATAGACGGCAGGAAACGGGGAAAGCACGTATACTTCCGCGATGTCTTCTCCCGTCCTGTTTACCATCGCCTCGCTGATCTGGGGCTCGACCTTCTGGGCCATCACCTTGCAGCTGGGCGAAGTGCCGCCCTCGGTCTCGGTGGTCTACCGTTTCGCCCTCGCATCGAGCGTGCTGTTTGCCATCTGCATCGGCCGCGGCGTCAAGCTGCAGCTGCCGTGGAGCACCCAGAAGTGGCTGATGCTGCAGGGCATGGCGACCTTCGGCCTGTCCTATATCTGCACCTACCAGGCCGAGGAAGTCGTGGTCTCGGGCCTGGTCGCCGTGCTGTTCGCGCTGATGGTGTTCTGGACGCCCTTGCTCGGCCGCGTGGTCTACGGCACCCCGATCGCGCCGCGCACCTGGGGCGCCGGCGCGGTGGCCACCGGCGGCGTCGCCCTGCTTTTCTATCATTCGATCGCTGCCGCCTGGCGCGACGTGCAGGCGGGCGGCAGCGGCCATTTCCTGCTGGGCGTGGCGCTGGCCCTGGTGGCGACGATCGCCAGCTCGGCCGGCAGCATCGTGGTCGGCAAGGTGCGCGAGCAGTCGGGCAACGTCATGCTCACCACCGCCTGGTCGATGTTCTGGGGCACGCTGCTGGTGGCCGTGTACGCCGTGCTGACCGGCCAGCGCTTCATGCTGCCGCCGACGCTCTCCTACACGCTCGGCCTGCTGTACCTGTCGATCTTCGGCTCGGTGATCGCTTTCCTCGCCTACTTCACGCTGATCAACCGCATCGGTCCGCAAAAGGCCGTGTATATCGGCGTCATCACGCCGGTGCTGTCGGTGCTGCTGTCGATCCAGCTGGAAGCGTATCGTCCCGGACCGGTCGAATTCCTGGGCATGATCCTGTGCCTGGCCAGCGTGGCCTGGGCCCTGCGCGCACCCGCCGTCAAACCGGTACGCACCATTATGTTGAACAACGCAACCGAAACTCCATGACCGCTGTCATCCATTTCTCCGTCCGCCCGGCAGAACCCGCCGACGTCAGCCACATCCACTCGATGATCGTCGAGCTGGCCGTGTTCGAAAAACTCGAGCACATGGTCGTTGCCACCGAAGAGTTGCTGCACGACGGCCTGTTCGGCACGCGCCCCGCCTGCGAAGCCATCATCGGCGAGGAAAACGGCGAAGTCGTCGCCTTTGCCCTGTTCTTCCACAATTTCTCGACCTTCCTCACCAAGAAGGGCCTGTACCTGGAAGATTTATATGTGCGCCAGTCGCACCGCGGCAAGGGCTACGGGACCCAGTTGCTGTCGAAGCTGGCCCAGATCGCAGTCGAACGCGATTGCGGCCGCTTCGAGTGGTCGGTGCTGGACTGGAACGAACCGGCCATCGGTTTCTACCAGACCATGGGCGCCGAAATCATGCCGGAGTGGCGGATCTGCCGCGTGACCGGGGAAGCGCTGGATCACCTCGCGCGGCGCGCGGACTGAGCATCGCGCCGGCTTTCCAGGCATAAAAAACCCACGGAGCCGCGAGGCGCCGTGGGCGAACCCATTGTGGTAATGGGGAGGGGAGACTGGAAATCAACGATTTCACTATAGCGGCTCGAAATCGCTGGAAGCTGTTGTTCTTACAATTGCTTACCTCTCTTACCGATACTCTGGTACCTATAATTACCGAGCTGGAGACTGACGAATTGACTCCGATCAAGGGTAAGCAACCGCTGTTGCACGATTGAGTGATCACAAATGCAAGGGCGGAGCGTGCTTGAGAATGTGCGCTTCGCTCCGGGAGACATGCCTGCAATCGCCCTGCGGCGCACTCAGAACCCCGCCGGCAAGCCCACATCGCGCGCGCGCATCACACCGCCGTTGACCACCGCCTGGCAGGGATTGAAGCCGATCGCATACGCCAGCTCGGCCGGCCGGCCGATGTCCCACAGCGCGAAATCGGCGCGCTTGCCCACCTCCAGAGTGCCGACCTCATCTTGCAGGCCGAGCGCGCGCGCCGCGTGGACAGTCGCGCCCGACAAGGCTTCGCGCGGTGTCAGGCGCCACAGCGTGCAAGCCATGTTCATCGCCAGCAGCAGGGAACTGAGCGGCGAGGTGCCGGGATTGCAGTCGGTCGCCACCGCCAGCGGCACGCCGGCGGCGCGCAGGGCGGCGATCGGCGGCGCCTGCGTCTCGCGCAGGAAATAATAGGCGCCGGGCAGCAGCACGGCCACCGTGCCGGCCGCGGCCATGGCGGCGATGCCGGCCGGCGTCACGTGTTCCAGATGGTCGGCCGACAGGCCGCGGTAGCGCGCCACCAGTTCGGCGCCGCGTCCGTCCGACAGTTGTTCGGCGTGCAGCTTGACGGGCAGGCCGAGCCGTTTGGCGGCGGCGAACACCCGTTCGGTCTGGTCATAACTGAAGCCGATGTGCTCGCAGAAGGCGTCGACCGCGTCGACCAGCTTTTCCTTCACCAGCAGCGGCAGCATGCGCTCGGTGACTTCGGCGATGTAGTCGTCGGGGCGGCCCGTGAACTCGGGCGGCAACGCGTGCGCGCCCAGGAAGGTCGTGCGCACCTTCACCGGCAACAATTCTCCGATGCGGCGCGCGGCGCGCAGCAGGGCCGCTTCCCCCTGCAGATTCAGCCCGTAGCCGGACTTGATCTCCAGCGTCGTCACGCCTTCGGCCAGCAGCTGCGAGACGCGCGGCGCGCTCTGGCGCAGCAGGTCCTCGACGCTGGCCGCGCGCGTGGCGCGCACGGTTGCCATGATGCCGCCGCTGTCGCGCGCGATGTCTTCGTAGCTGGCCCCTTCCAGGCGCGCTTCCCATTCGTCGCTGCGGCTGCCGGCGTGGACGATATGGGTATGGCAGTCGACCAGGCCGGGCGTGAGCCAGGCGCCGTCGCAGTCGTGGATGACGGCCGCACGGGGCGCCTCGCGGCGCGGGCCGAGCCAGGCGATGCGGCCGTGGTGCACGGCGATCGCGCCATCCTTCACCTCGCCGTAGCCGCCGACCATCGTGGCCAGGTTAACGTTCGCAAACACCGCGTCGACGCGCGGCCCGTGGCGCTCACTCATCTTCGTAATCCTCGTCTTCGTTGTAATAGAAAATGTCGACAATGAAGATCACCGCCTGGGTCGCCTCGATCGACCAGATCGTGCCCGGATCGAACATGACGGCGTCGTAGCGGACCATGTTGATGCGTTCAATGTCACTGGCGATCTCGAGGGTCTCGCCCTCGGCCAGGAACATCAATGTCAGGTCGGCGCGCGCCACGAAACGCGATTTGCCCGCCAGGCGGCGGCGTCCGAACTGGTGGTAGCAGCGGTCGCTGCGGGTCATGACGTTGAAGTCGGTGGTCGGGCCGCGATTGAGCTTGGCCACCACCTCCGAGTCGCCGTCGAAGGCCAGCACCGGCCCGCTTTCGCAGATGATCACGCGTTCGCTGCCGTCGATGTCGAGCGTCATGCCGTGGCCGTCCACCAGCGCCAGCGTGCGGTCGACGCCGGGAAAGCGCGAGAACGGGCCGTCCTCGGAGATCGTGGCCAGGCTGACGCGCCAGTCGAAGTCCTCCAGGCCGGCCTCGGGCGGGCCGACCGCGATCGTCGTGGTGCTGCCGCCGCCGTTTTTCCACGGAAGGGCCGACAGGCCGGCAAACGGAATCAGGATGTTCATGTTTGTGCCTCGCGCAACTGTTGGATGGCTTGCCGGTAGCGGCGCCCGATTGCTTCCTGGGCCATGTGGCGCCCGCCCTGCACGACCCAGCGTCCGCCGGCCAGCACGTCGCGCACCAGGTTGTCATTGCCACAGAATAGCAGGCGGCCCAGCACGTCGGTGTCCGCCACGCCGTCCAGGTTCGGATGGGCCGCGTCGAGCACCAGCAAGTCGGCCCGCCGGCCCGCCGCCAGGGCCCCCACCGGACGGCCGGCCGCCTGCGCGCCGCCGTCCAGTGCATCCTGCCACAGGTTGAGCGCCACGTCGCGCCTTGTCGGCGTGGCGGCCACATTCCGGCGCTGCCCGGCCAGGCGCTGGCCGTATTCGAGCCAGCGCAATTCCTCGACCGGACTGTGCGAGACGTGGCTGTCGCTGCCGATGCCCCAGCGTCCGCCGGCGACCAGGTAGTCGCCCAGGGGGAACAGGCCGTCGCCCAGGTTGGCCTCGGTCGTCGGACACAGGCCGGCCACGGCGCCGCTGGCGGCCAGCTGCGCCACTTCCGCCGCGTTCAGATGGGTCGCATGCACCAGGCACCAGCGCGCGTCGACGGCGAGCTGGTCGAACAGGTATTGAACCGGACGGCGTCCGCTGAAGTCGAGGCTTTGCTGGACCTCGCCCTGCTGCTCGGCGATGTGGATGTGCAGCGGACGTTCGACCGGCAGCGCCGCCATCAGTTCCGCGATCTGTCCGATGCCGGCCGCGCGCAGCGAATGGGGCGCCGCGCCCACTTCGAGCTGGCCATTGCGCAGCGGTTCCAGGGCCTCGACGATGCGCAGCACGGTGTCGACGTCCGTCTGAAAGCGCCGCTGCCCGGCTTGCAAGGACTGGGCGCCGAAGCCGCCGTGGCTGTACAAGACCGGCAGCAGGGTCAGCCCGATGCCGGCCTGCTGCCCGGCCGCCGCCACGCGTTCGGCCATCTCGGCGGGCCGGGCGTACAGGCTGCCCGCCGGATCGCGCTGGATGTAGTGGAATTCGCACAGCGCCGTGTAGCCGTGGCGCAGGCATTCGGAAAACAGCTGGGCCGCGATCGCTTCCACCTGTTCCGGCGTGATGTTCGCGGCGAAGCGGTACATCAGCGCGCGCCAGGTCCAGAAGCTGTCCGGCCCATCGCCCGCCTTTTCGGTCAGGCCGCCGAGCGCGCGCTGGAAGGCGTGCGAATGCAGGTTGACCATGCCCGGCACCACATACTCGGCCCGCGCCACCCCGATCGGCGGGCGCGCACGCGGCTCGACGCGCGTCAGGTTGCCGCGCGCATCCCATTCGACGAGCACGTCGCCATGCCAGCCCGCGGGGAGCAAGGCGTGGCGCGCGAACAGGGCGTTCATGCGCGCACCCAGTCGAGCGCGGACCCCAACAGGTCATTCAACAGCGGCTGGACCCCGGCCGCGACCTCGGGGCGATAAGTGAACGGCGGCGCTTCATCCATGTACAGGCATTGGCACATCTCGAGCTGGATCGCATGCACGCCCGCCTGCGGCTGGCCATAGTAACGGGTGATGTGGCCGCCCTTGAAACGGCCGTTGACCGCGATGCTGAAACGGTCCTGGACGCGCGCCACGCCAACGACCGCCTGCTCCAGCCCGCGATCGCAGGACTTGCCTTCGGCGGTGCCGAAGTTCAGGTCCGGCAGGCGGCCCTCGAAAAAGCGCGGCACGGTCGAGGCGATCGAATGCGCATCCCACAGCACCACGCGCCCGTGCAGCGCCAGCAACCGCGCCAGTTCGGCGCGCAGCTGGCCGTGGTAGGGCTGCCAGTAGCGCGCCAGGCGGCGCTGGACCTCGGCCTGGCCGGGCACGCGGCCCTCCTGGTACAGGCTTTCGCGGCCGAAGGTATCGACCGGGCACAGGCCGGTCGTGTCCAGGCCCGGATACAGGTTGGTGTTCTCGGGCGGGCGGTTCAGGTCGATGACATAGCGCGACCAGCGTGCGGCGAGCGTCGAGATGCCGAGCCGGTCGGCGCAACCGTACAGTTCGGCCAGGTGCCAGTCGGTGTCGGCGCTCGCCAGCGCGCAGGGCGCCATGTGCGCGGCCACCTCGTCGGGAATGTCGGTGCCGACGTGGGGCATCGACAGCAGCAGCGGCGCCTGGCCTGCCTTGAACCGGAAATCCATACCATCTCCTGTTTTTAAGGGTGTAACACGGCGAACAGCGCCTTGCAGGACGCCGACAGCTCGCCATCGATCACCATCCTGCGCGCCGCCTCGATGTCGGGCGCGAAGAAGCGGTCGGCATCGAAGGGCGCCACGCGCTTGCGCAGCTGCGCATGCACGTGTTCGAGGTGCCCCGACGTTGCCAGGGGCCGGTGGAATTCGATGCCCTGGCCTGCCGCCAGCAGCTCGATCCCGACAATGACTGCCGTATTGTGTGCCATCTGGTCGAGGCGGCGCGCCGCGAAGGTGGCCATGCTGACATGGTCTTCCTGGTTGGCCGAGGTCGGCAGGCTGTCGACGCTGGCCGGATGGGCGAGCGACTTGTTTTCCGAGGCCAGGGCGGCGGCCGTGACGTGGGCGATCATGAAGCCCGAGTTCAGCCCCGGTTCGCGCACCAGGAAGGCGGGCAGGCCCGACAGGTTGGCGTCGATCAGGAGCGCGATGCGGCGTTCGGCCAGCGCCCCGATTTCGGCAATCGCAAGGGCCAGCGTGTCGGCCGCGAAGGCCACCGGCTCGGCGTGGAAGTTGCCACCCGAGAGGATCGCGCCCTGTTCCGGGTCGCCGGCCGCCGGGAACAGGAGCGGGTTGTCGGTCACGGCATTGGCTTCGATCAGGAGCGTGCGGCCGGCGTTGGCGACCAGGTCCATCACCGCCCCCATCACCTGCGGCTGGCAGCGCAGGCTGTACGGGTCTTGCACGCGCTCGTCGCCGACCAGGTGCGAGGCGCGGATCGCGCTGCCGGCCACCAGTTCGCGGTAGATGGCGGCGGCCGCGATCTGGCCCGGCTGGCCGCGTACGGCGTGGATGCGGGCATCGAAGGGCGCGTCGCTGCCGCGCGCGGCATCGACCGACAGCGCGCCGGTGACCATCGCCGCTTCCACCAGGCGTTCGGCCATGAACAGGCCGTGCAGGGCCAGCGCGGTCGATACCTGCGTGCCGTTGATCAGGGCCAGGCCCTCCTTCGCGGCGAGGGTGACCGGTTCGATGCCGGCCAGCGCCAGTGCCGCGCCGGCTTGCATGACCTGCCCCTTGTAGCGCACCGGACCGACGCCCAGCATGGCCAGCGTCATGTGCGCCAGCGGCGCCAGGTCGCCCGAGGCGCCGACCGAACCCTGGCTCGGTATGGCCGGCATGACGCCG
This sequence comes from Massilia jejuensis, assembly GCF_042656795.1. NCBI lineage: Bacteria > Pseudomonadati > Pseudomonadota > Betaproteobacteria > Burkholderiales > Oxalobacteraceae > Massilia > Massilia jejuensis. Next base: position 121,705 of record NZ_JBHSMS010000034.1, read on the forward strand.
GCGTTGTAGAGGGCGACCAGGGTGTCGATGATGACCGGGCGTACGCCCGAATAGCCGCGCGCCAGGCTGCCGATCTTGGTGAGCAGGATCAGGCGCACGACGGCATCCGGAACGAGCTCGCCGGTGCCGACCGCGTGCGACAGGATCAGGTTGCGCTGGAGCTGTTCCAGTTGGTCGTTGGGGATGTGGGCCTTGGCCAGGATGCCGAAGCCGGTGTTGATGCCGTAGGCCGGATCGCCCTTGTCGACGATGGTCTTGACCAGCGTGGCCGAGGCCGCGATTCCTGCGGCGGCATCCTGCGCGAGCGAAATCGGAAAATGCGCGGTCCAGACCGCGCGCAGGTCGGACAGGGTCATCGCGCCCGGGTGCAGGGTCCAGCCGTGGTATGCGTCGTTCATGGGGTATTGCCCTTGTTGATCATCGGGAGGTTCAGGCCGCTGCGCCGGGCACAGGCGATGGCCGTTTCGTAGCCGGCGTCGGCGTGGCGCATCACGCCCGAGCCGCTGTCGTTGACCAGCACCCGCGCCAGGCGTCTGGCGGCGGCGTCGGTACCGTCGGCCACGATGACGACGCCGGCATGCTGCGAGTAACCCATGCCGACGCCGCCGCCGTGGTGCAGCGAAACCCAGGTCGCGCCGCCCGCCGTATTCAACAAGGCGTTCAGCAGCGGCCAGTCGGAGACGGCATCGGTCCCGTCGCGCATGCCTTCGGTTTCGCGGTTGGGGCTGGCGACCGAACCGGTGTCCAGATGGTCGCGGCCGATGACGATCGGCGCCTTCAGTTCGCCCGTGCGGACCATCTCGTTGAAGGCGAGACCGGCGAGGTGGCGCTCGCCCAGGCCGAGCCAGCAGATGCGCGCCGGCAGGCCCTGGAAGGCGATGCGTTCGCGCGCCATGTCGAGCCAGCGGTGCACTTGCGCGTGGCGCGGGAACAGCTCCTTGATCTTGGCGTCGGTTTTATAAATGTCTTCCGGGTCGCCCGAGAGCGCCACCCAGCGGAACGGGCCGCGCCCTTCGCAGAACTGCGGACGGATATAGGCCGGTACGAAACCGGGGAAATCGAAGGCGTTCGCGACGCCTTCGTCGAGCGCCACCTGGCGGATGTTGTTGCCGTAGTCGACCGCGTGGCTGCCCAGGGCCTTGAAGTCGAGGATGGCTTGCACGTGCACGGCGCAGGACGCGGCGGCGGCCGCTTTCAGGCGTGCGTGCTGGCCTGGATCGGCCTGGGCCGCCTTCCACTCCTGTACCGTCCAGCCCTGCGGCAGGTAGCCGTGGATCAGGTCGTGGGCCGAGGTCTGGTCGGTCACCATGCCAGGCACCAGGCCGCCGGCGCGCGCTCGGCGCACCAGTTCCGGCAGCACGTCGGCGGCGTTGCCGAGCAAGCCGATCGAGACCGCCTCGCGTTTGTCGCAGTGCTCCTGGATGAGGGCAAGGGCGTCGTCGATGTCCTTCGCCTGCTTGTCGAGATAGCGCGTGCGCAGCCGGAAATCGATGCTGCTCTGCTGGCATTCGACGGTCAAGGAGACGGCGCCGGCGAAGGTGGCGGCCAGCGGCTGGGCGCCGCCCATGCCGCCCAGACCCGCGGTCAGGATCCAGCGTCCGCCCCAGTCGCCATCGAAATGCTGGCGCCCTGCTTCGGCGAAGGTTTCGTAGGTGCCCTGCACGATGCCCTGGGTGCCGATATAGATCCAGCTGCCGGCCGTCATCTGGCCGTACATGAACAGGCCCTTGCGATCGAGCTCGTTGAAATGCTCCCAATCGGCCCATTTCGGCACCAGGTTCGAGTTCGCCAGCAGCACGCGCGGGGCGTTCTCGTGGGTCTGGAAGACGCCGACCGGTTTGCCCGACTGGATGAGCAGGGTCTGGTCGTCTTCCAGCGTGCGCAGCGAGGCCAGGATCTGGTCGTAGCATTCCCAGTTGCGCGCGGCGCGGCCGATGCCGCCATACACCACCAGGCGCTGCGGGTCCTCGGCCACTTCCGCGTCGAGGTTATTTTGCAGCATGCGGTAGGCCGCTTCGGTCAGCCAGCTCTTGCAGGAGAGCGCGCTGCCGCGCGGGGCGCGGATGGTGCGGGCCGGATCGAAGCGGGGATCGGCAGCGCGGGGCGATTCTTGGGTCATGGCAGCTCCTAGGACAGAAACAGGCGCGCGGCCCTTCCGCGCACCGGATACGTACGAAGTCTAGGTTGTCTATACAAGCCAGTCAATCCATTTTGTCACACCTTTACTGCGAGGTGTACACCGTCTTGCCCGCCACCCAGGTCTGCAGCACGGCGGTCTTGTGGATGTCGTAGGTCGGCATGGTAAACAGGTCGCGGTCGATGACGATGAAGTCGGCCCACTTGCCCGGCTCCAGCGAGCCCAGGCTGTTTTCGGCGTGGCCAGCGTAGGCGGCGTCGAGCGTGAAGCAGCGCAACGCTTCCTTCAGCGACATCGCCTGGTTCGGGTACCAGCCGGCAATCGGCTGGCCTGCCGCATCCTGGCGCGTGACGGCCGCGTGGATGCCGAAGAAGGGGTTCGGCGACTCGACCGGGAAGTCGGAACCGCAGGCGATGCGCGAGCCCTGGTGCAGGAAGCTGCGCCAGGCATAGGCCCCCTTGATACGCTCGGCGCCGACACGGCGCTCGGCCATGTTCTTGTCGGAGGTCGCATGGGTCGGCTGCATCGACGGGATGATGCCGAGGGCCTTGAAACGCGCGATGTCGGCTGGCGCCACGACCTGGGCGTGTTCGATGCGATGGCGCTGGGCCGCGCTTTTCGTCGCGCCCAGTTCCTTCTTGTAGATGTCGAGGATCTGCTTGTTGCCGGCGTCGCCGATCGCGTGCACGTTGACCTGGTAGCCGCGCGCCATCGCCTTTTTCATCCTGGCGTTCATCTCGGCCTGCTTGAAGAACAGCAGGCCATGCGAATGCGGTTCGTCGCTGTAGGGCTTGATCAGCGCGGCGCCGCGGCTGCCCAGGGCGCCGTCCGAATACAGCTTCACCGCGCGCAGCGCGTACATGTCCCTGGCATGGGTTTTCAGGGGACCGTCCTTGGCCAGCGCATCGAAGTCGGCGTCGGTGCCGCCGATCATGCCGTAGATGCGCGCGGTCAGCTTGCCCGCGTCGGCGTAGGCGCGGTACAGGCGGTCTTCGGCCACGCCCACGCCGGCGTCGTGGGTCCCGGTCAGGCCGACTTTCGCCATTGCGCCGAGGGCGCGCTCAAGCGCCACGCGGCCCTCGGCTTCGGTCTGGGCCGGCATGACCTTGACGACCAGGTCCTGGGCCGCGTCGACCAGCACCCCGGTCGCCTTGCCGTTCGCATCGCGCATGATCTTGCCGCCGGCCGGGTCCGGGGTGGTATCGGTGATGCCGGCCGCGGCCAGCGCGCGGCTGTTGGCCCAGCCGGCGTGGCTGTCGACGCGCTCGAACCAGACCGGCTTGTCGCTCACGACCGGATCGAGGTCGGCGGCGGTCGGAAAGCGCCCCAGCTTCCAGTTTTCCTGGTTCCAGCCGCGCCCGCGCAGCCAAGTCTGCGTCGGGTTGGCGCGCGCATAGGCGGCGATCGACGCCAAGGCGCCCTCGAGCGAAGTGGCCTGCGACAAATCGAGCTGGGTCAGCATCTGGCCCAGGCCGAACACGTGGCCGTGGGCGTCGATCAGGCCCGGCAGCACGGTCTTGCCCTGCACGTCCACCTGGCGCGCGCCGGGCGCTTTCGCCCGTACGTCGGCGGCCGTGCCGACCGCCAGGATCTTGCCCTGCTCGTCGAAGGCGAGCGCGGCGAATTGCACCAGGTCGCCCTTGGCGTTCAGCGTATAACCGTTGGCGTTGACGATCACGGTATCGGCCTGCGCGCCCAGCATGGCAAGGGCGGCAAGGACGAACGCGGAACACTGCTTGAGACTGGGCTGCATGGACTCTCCGTCGAAGTGATAGGGGTTGCACGTTTATGAAATGCAAAACAGAAGTGTAGCGAACTCCCCGCGCCTTGGGGGCCGCCGGTGTCCTGCCGTCGGCCTTTTTTCGTTATGATGTCCCCGTAGCAATCCACCTCGACGAACTGGAATCCCGTGAAACGACTCGCCTGCTTCATCGCCTGCCTGCCGCTGGCCGCGGCCGCCGACTGGGACGCCCCGCAGCAACCCTTTCCCCTGTACGGCGGCAGTTACTACGTCGGCCCGCATGGGGTCAGTTCCGTGCTGATCACCTCGCACGCTGGCCACATCCTGATCGACAGCGGCACCCCGAAGTCGCCGCAGCAGATCGCGGCGCATATCCGCGCACTCGGCTTCAGGGTAGAGGACATCAAGGCCATCCTGGTGTCGCACGAGCACTACGACCATAGCGGCGGCGTCGCCGCCCTGCAGCGCCTGAGCGGCGCGACGGTCATGACCAGCCCGCACGCCGGGCAGGTGCTGGAATCGGGCAAGCCCGACCCGGGCGATCCGCAATACGGCGGCCTGCCGGACATGGAGCCGGTGGCCAGGGTGAAGGCCGTCGCCGACGGCGAACTGGTGACGGTGGGCCCGCTGCGCGTGAAGGCGCTCTATACGCCGGGTCACACCCGGGGCGGCATGAGCTGGACCTGGATCGCGGTCGAGAACGGCAAGGCCCTGAACATGGTGTATGCGGACAGCATGAACGCCGTCAGCGCCGGCGGCTTCCGCTACAGCGGCAGCGCGGCATATCCGGCCGCGAAGGCCGACGTGGAACGCTCGATCGCGCGCGTGGCGGCCCTGCCCTGCGACATCCTGGTGACGGCGCATCCAGAGGCGAGCCGCTTGTTCGAGCGCCAGGCCAGGGGCAAGGCGGCGCTGGTCGATCCGGCTGCCTGCCGCAGCTATGCCGAGGCCGGGCGGGCGCGCCTGGCGCAGACGCTGGCGCAGGAAGCGCGGCAGCGCTGAACTAGGTTTCGCGGGCGAGCAGCAGGGCCTTGCGCTCGACCCCCCAGCGGTATCCCGACAAGCCGCCATCGTGACGCACCACGCGGTGGCAGGGAATGGCGACCGCCACCGGATTGGCAGCGCAGGCCCCCGCCACTGCGCGCACGGCGGCGGGCGCGCCGATGCGCCGGGCCAGCTCGGTATAACTGACCGTCTCGCCCGCCGGAATCGCGCGCAGGGCCGCCCACACGCGCTGCTGGAACGCCGTGCCGCGCACGTCGAGCGGCAGATCCAGGCCGATGCGCGGCGCTTCGACCAGGCCGATCACTTGCGCCACGGTCTGCTCGAACGCACCGTCGGCGCCGATCAACCGCGCCTTTGAAAAGCGGCCCTGCAAATCGCGCACCAGCAGCTCCGGATCGTCCCCCATCAGCACCGCGCAAATGCCGCGTTCGGTCGCGGCCACCAGGATCGCGCCGAGCGAACAGGCGCCCACGGCAAAACGGATCTCCTCGCCGGCGCCGCCCGCCTTGAAACGCGCGGGCGCCATGCCGAGCATCGCCTCGCTGCCGGCGTAAAAGCGCGAACTCGATCGGAAGCCGGCCGCGTACAGCGCATCGGTGACGCTGCCGCCCGTCGCCAGCGCGGCGCGCACGCGGTCGGCCCGGCGCGCCGCGGCATAGGCCTTCGGCGTCACGCCGGCACAGGCTTTGAACACGCGCTGGAAGTGGAAGCGGCTCATGCCGACCGCCTGCGCCACCGCGTCCAGGTCGGGCGCCTCGCCCTGCGCGTCGATGATGCGGCAGGCTTCGGCCACGGCCTGCGCCTGGCGCTCGGCCAGCGGCGCCCGGTCCGGCTTGCAGCGCAGGCAGGCGCGAAAGCCGGCGCTTTCGGCCGCCGCGCAGCTGGCGTGGAAAGCGACGTTCGCGCGCAACGCGGTACGGGCGCCGCACGAGGGGCGGCAGTAGACGCCGGTCGTGCGCACCGAGTAATAGAAGAGGCCGTCGGCGGCGGCGTCGCGGCCCTGCACGGCGCGCCAGCGCGCCTCGTCGCTGGCATAGGCGCTGGCAGGGGATGCTGCGGTGGAGTCAATCTTCATGGCGCATTCCGGTCGAAGGTGAATGGCCCGATCCTGGCATGCCAGGTTTTGTCCCGCAACTCGCGCCTTGCTTTCGAATTCGCGATGCTAGAATCAGGCATTCAATCCTCATCATTATCGCCTTTCGGAGAGCAGTTTGATCGAGTCGAGCGCGCCAGCGAGCACCCCCATCTTCCAGCGCATCAAGGACTACCTGGTCGGCGAAATCGCCACCGGGCGCTGGAAGGAAGGCGACCTGGTGCCGTCCGAACAGGCCCTGGTGCGCCAGTTCGGCGTCTCGCGCATGACGGTCAACCGCGCCGTGCGCGAGCTGACGGCCGAGCAGGTGCTCACCCGGCGCCAGGGTTCGGGTACCTATGTTGCGCCGCGCAAGTACCAGGCGACGCTGGTCGAGATCCGCAACATCGCCGACGAAGTGCGCGCGCGCGGCCACCGCCACGCGAGCCGCCTGCACCTGCTCGAACAAGCCGCGGCGACCGAGGCGCTGGCGCTGCAGTTCGGCCTGGCGCCGGGCACGCCGCTATTTCATTCCCTGATCGTGCATTTCGAGAACGAGGTGCCGATCCAGCTCGAAGACCGCTGGGTCAACCCGGCCTGCGCGCCTGCCTACCTGGAGCAGGATTTCGCCAGCATCACGCCGAACGAACACCTGATGGCCGTCGCCCCGCTGCAAGACGCAAGCTACAGCCTGGAAGCCCTGGGCGCGCCGCGCGAAGTGACGGACCTGCTCGGCATCGACGGCCGCACCCCCTGCCTGGTCCTCAAACGCAGGACCACCTCCCAGGGCCGGGTCGCCTCGGTGGTCACGATGTGGCATCCCGGCCACCTGATCCAATTTACGGGAAAGGTGGGTTGACGCAGGACGCGCGCTACCCGGCCAGGATATTTTAAACACGGCAGGCCGCGCGGACCCGTTCTCGCGGATAATCACTGGCAGTCGATCACCGGCGCGGGCGCTCCGGTAGGACGTGGCGGCTGTCTTGCGCAACGCCCTTCGCGCTCGGGCAATTGCGCTCGGCAGTGGCGTGTTAGGATTTTGTACAAACGCCTGAACACCTTTTGGGAAAATAAGGTATGATTCGGCCTAAATCCCCCGCCTGACGTCCTCCAGACGCCCTTCCCATTGAGTTAGCGCACTTTGCCTCCACCATTGTGCTGCAGCCAGTTTTATCAGTAAGCGGAAGCCGGACGAGCCGTTGATCGGCAGTCGCCAGGCGTACATTGATCCTTACCTCTCTTTGAGGAAAACATGAGCGAAAACATTAAACACATCAGCGATGCTTCTTTCGAAACCGACGTGCTCAAATCCGAGCGTCCGGTACTGGTCGATTTCTGGGCCGAGTGGTGCGGTCCGTGCAAGATGATCGCCCCGATCCTCGAAGAAGTCGCCAAGGAATACGATGGCAAGATCACGATCGCGAAGATGGACGTCGACGCCAACCAGGCCGTACCGGCCCAGTTCGGCATTCGCGGCATTCCGACCCTGATCCTGTTCAAGGACGGTGCAGTCGCTGCGCAAAAAGTCGGCGCATTGGCCAAAGGCCAGCTGACCGCCTTCATCGACAGCAACATCTAAAAAGAATCGCATAGCGGCGGCAGCGCGCCCGCGCTGCCGCCATTGTCCGGGCGGGAATCCGGTCGGCTCCGACCGCTCCCCACCTCGACGCAGTTTAACGCAGTTAAATTTATATCCACGTCGTTCCCTCCCCTACCTTTACCTTCCCGTCACGGGACACCCACACAACATGCACTTATCTGAACTGAAGGCAATGCACGTCTCCGCGCTGCTGGAGATGGCCATCGGCCTCGACATCGACAACGCAGCCCGCCTGCGCAAGCAGGAACTGATGTTCGCGATCCTGAAGAAGCGCGCCAAGTCCGGCGAGCAGATCTTCGGCGACGGCGCCCTCGAAGTCCTGCCGGACGGCTTCGGCTTCCTGCGCTCTCCCGATGCGAGCTACATGGCCTCGACCGACGATATCTATATCTCGCCGTCGCAGATTCGCCGCTTCAACCTGCATACGGGTGACTCGATCGAAGGCGAAGTACGCACGCCGAAAGACGGCGAACGCTATTTCGCCCTGGTCAAGGTGGACAAGGTCAACGGCGAGTCGCCCGAAGCCTCGAAGCACCGCATCCTGTTTGAAAACCTGACGCCGCTGCACCCGAACGAGCCGCTGCGCCTCGAGCGCGACATGAACGGCGCCGAGAACATCACAGGCCGCATCGTCGACCTGATCTCGCCGATCGGCAAGGGCCAGCGCGGCCTGCTGGTCGCTTCGCCGAAGTCGGGCAAGTCGGTCATGCTGCAGCACATCGCCCACGCGATCACCTCGAACCACCCCGACGTCACCCTGATCGTGCTCCTGATCGACGAGCGTCCGGAAGAAGTGACGGAAATGCAGCGATCGGTGCGCGGCGAAGTCGTCGCCTCCACGTTCGACGAACCGGCCACGCGTCACGTGCAGGTCGCCGAGATGGTGCTGGAAAAGGCCAAGCGCCTGGTCGAAATGAAGAAGGACGTCGTGATCCTGCTCGACTCGATCACCCGCCTGGCGCGCGCCTACAACACCGTGATCCCTGCCTCGGGCAAGGTCCTCACCGGCGGCGTCGACGCCAACGCGCTACAGCGTCCGAAGCGCTTCTTCGGCGCCGCCCGCAACGTCGAAGAAGGCGGCTCGCTGACCATCGTCGCGACCGCCCTGATCGAAACCGGCTCGCGCATGGACGACGTCATCTACGAAGAATTCAAGGGCACCGGCAACATGGAAGTGCACCTCGAGCGCCGCCTGGCCGAGAAGCGCGTCTACCCGGCGATCAACCTGAACAAGTCGGGCACGCGCCGCGAAGAGTTGCTCATCAAGCCGGACCAGCTGCAAAAGATCTGGATCCTGCGCAAGCTGCTGTACTCGATGGACGAGATCGAAGCGATGGAGTTCATCCTCGACAAGATGCGTGCGACGAAGACGAATATCGAGTTCTTCGACATGATGCGGCGCGGCGGCTGATCCAGTCGAAAGCATCCAGGAAGGCAGCCTCGGCTGCCTTTTTTTATGTGGCCGCCGCGCATGCAGGACGCCAAAAGCTGTCAACGCTAAATAGAAATGTCCCCTGTTCTGCAAAGTAGAAATGTCCCCTGGGGCTCGCTTCAGGAAGCAGGAGCCAAGGCTAAAGGCGCCTTGGTGTGCTCGAACTGAGCGCATGGCGGCGCCTTTCCCGGGGCGGTGGACATTTTCTTTTTCCAAGGGTGGCCGACCGGCTGCGGTGGGGTACGCCGGCTCAGCGCGCGGTCGACCTTCCTGTTGACCTCCTTGCCGTCGACAGCCTCTTGTTGCCTGATCGCTTTGCTGCTGAGCGTATGGGGCAAGACACGCCCTTGCCAGAGCACTTCGGTTGGGCTGGCAGGGTGGGTTACGATGGTCACGTCGGCACCACGCAACGCAAGTCCACGGTCGGCGGGCTGCACTTCGCTGGTCGCGTCATCGATGAACACCAGCAGGCAGCAGCGCGGCGCACGCCCCTCGAACCAGTCGTGCGGGGAGCCATCAATCTGGATCAGTTCGCCACGCCTTGCGCCACGCTCACGTATCGCGTGGGTGCGTATGCCGGCGCCGCGCCGGGCTTTCCATAAACCTGCACCCAGCATTGCCTGGCGCACCGTTTCCACGGACAGCTTGATCTCATGCAGCTCTTGCAACTTCTCGCATGCCAGTGTCGGCCCGAAATCGGCGTAGTGCTTCCTGATTAGAGCGGCCGCCTTGGCCATCATCTCCGGCGGCGTGCGCCGGTTCGATGGCACGCCACGCTTCTGACTCAGCAGGCCCTGCGTCCCCTCGTCTTGCAGGCGCCGTTTCAAGCGCTTGACCTGTCGCACGCTGATTCCCAGCCTGCTCGCTGCACTGGCTTGATCCAGCTTTCCTTCCACTACCTGTGCCATCACCTGGCTACGCAGCACGTCCTTGGCCGTCATCTTGATCACGATCCCATCCTCCCCTAGAACGCATCCTAGGGGACATCTCTACTTAGCAGAGAGGGGACATTACTACTTAGCGCTAACAGCAGGACGCCAAAAGCTTGCCTGGGGACGCAGGGCGATTTATAATCGCCGGTTCAGCAGTACTCACCCTGGCAAGTGAGCGGCAATCGGGTCACGAAGCAAGACGACCGACGAAGTGCTGTTTGGCTACCAAACCTACCCAAGGCAGAACCATGAAAAACGAAATCCATCCAGATTACCGCGAAGTTGTCTTCCAGGACATGTCGTGCGACTTCAAATTCATCACCCGCTCGACCATCGCTACCCGCGAAACGATCAACTTCGAAGGCAAGGACTACCCGCTGATCAAGATCGAGGTGTCGGCTGAATCGCACCCATTCTTCACCGGCAAGCACAAGATCGTCGACACCGCTGGCCGCGTCGAGAAGTTCCGCCAGAAGTTCGGCGCTGTCGGTTCGAAGACCGCCGTCGCGAACGACCAAGGGTAAATTCGCCCAACAGCCCCTCGCGGGCTGTCGCTGCCCGCACGGGCCTCGCAATGAAGCCGGGAACCAGAAGCCGATTCCCGGCTTCTTTTTTTTCGTCTTCTATTCGCCGTTATACTAGCGCGACCTTCATTCCACGCATCCGACTTATCGATGAAACCAGTCCGCCTCCCCGCTGCCGCCACGCTGGCCTTGCCGCGCTGGGCCTTGTTCGCGCTCGGCCTGCTGTATATCCTGCCGGGCCTGATCGGTCGCGATCCGTGGAAGGACGACGCCGGCAGCTTCGGCATCATGTGGACGATGGCGCGCGGCACCCTGGACGACTGGCTGTACCCGAACATCGCCGGCCTGCCCGCCCTCGAGGACGGCCCGCTCGCCTTCTGGCTGGGCGCCATCTGCATCAAGCTGTTCGGCTGGCTGCTGGGCGACGTGCTGGCCGCGCGCGTGTCCAATCTCGGCTTCTTCGTCATGGGCGGCATGTCGCTCTGGTACACCGCCTTCCACCTCGGGCGCCGCCCCGAAGCGCAGCCGCTGCGCCTGGCCTTCGGCGGCCAGCCCGAACCGGACGCCTATGGCCGCACCCTGGCCGATACCACGGTCCTGGTCTACCTCGGTTCGCTCGGCCTGCTGCTGTACAGCCACGAAACCCTGGCCGTCACGCTGCAAGGCTCGCTGGTCGCCTATTTCCTGTACCGCGCGGTGCGCTATATCGAAACGGCCAGCGCGCGCAACGCCGCCCTGGTCGGCCTGTCGCTGGGCGCGCTGGCGCTCGCGCGCGGCCCGCTGTCGCCGCTGGCCCTGCTGCTGGCGCTGCTGCTGTGCACGCGCTTCTTCCATATTCCGGCCGCCAGCGCGCTGCGCCACATGCTGCTGGCCGCCGCCGCCGCGCTGGCCCTGACGCTGGTGTGGATCGTGCCGGCGAGCCTGGCGCAGCCCTACGGCCAGTCGCCGGTGGGCGCGTGGTTCGACGCGAACATCGCGCAACTGGCCCTGCCGGGCTGGGTGGCGATCAAGGCCTTCTTCCGGGTCGGGGTCTGGTTCTTCTGGCCGGCCTGGCCGTTTGCCGGCTGGGCGATCTGGGCCTGGCGGCGCCAGGAAAACATGCTGCACATCGTGCTGCCGCTCACCTTCCTGGGGGCGCTGACCGCCTTGTCCCTGTGCGACCCGTCGCCCGAGAACGGCGACCTGCTGAAACTGCTGCCGCCGCTGGCCCTGATGGCCGCCTTCGGCCTGCCGACCATGAAGCGCGGGGCGATCAACGCCATCGACTGGTTCTCGGTGATGGCCTTGACGACGCTCGCGGCCCTGGTCTGGCTGTTCTGGATCGCCAAGCTGACCGGCTGGCCGGCCAAGCTGTCGCACAATGCCTTGAAACTGGTGCCGGGCTTCACGCCCGAATTCGGGCTCGTCGCCTTCACGGTGGCGGCCGCCGTTTCGGTCGGCTGGATCTGGCTCGTGCGCTGGCGCGTCTCGCGCCAGCGCACCGTACTGTGGCGCGCGGTGGTGCTGTCCTCGAGCGGCCTGATCCTGCTGTGGGTGCTCCTGATGACCCTGTTCCTGCCGGACCTGAACTACAGCAAGAGCTACGCCGGCGTGGCCCAGGCCATCGCCGCCAAGCTGCCGCATGACGCGAACTGCATCGACACCAATGTCGGCCCGCCGCAGCGCGCCTCGTTCGCGTTTTACGGGCGCCTGCCCTTCGCCGGCATGGAAGGCGGCCGATGCGATTACGTCCTGCTGCAAGACAATGTCAAAACGCGCGACGACCGCGCGCTGTTCCGCGACTGGAACGCACGCGGCGCCACGCTGTTGTGGGAAGGCCGGCGCGCCTCCGACCGCAACGAACGGTTCCGCCTGTACCGGCGCGCGCGCTGAGCGGGCGCCCCCCTCCTCAAGCCGCCCGTCCAGGCGGCCTTTCCCTTGCCGCCGGCGGCAGCGCCAAGCCGCGGCGCCAGGCCAGCGCGCCGCCCGCCAGGCCTGCCAGCAGCAAGGCGTGGAACGGCGCCTCCGGCACCGGCGACACGCTCAGGTCGCCGCCGAAGCTGCCCCCGGCCGTACCCGCCACTCGCCCGTCGACGCGGATCGCATACGCGCCGCTCGCAAGGTTCAAGCCGGTCACCGCCCAGGAATCGACCGGATTGTCGCCCGAGCCGGTCAGGTCGATGCCGGCCACCGCGTTGCCGATCACGTTCAGGGTCCGCGGATCGTAGCGGTACAGGCTCAGGGCCGTGATCGACAGGTCTTTCGAGCCCGGCGAATCGAGGAAGGACGAGGTGGTGGACGCGCTGGCGTCGAACGGCGTGCCGGCGACCTCGAACGTGAACAGGCCGGTGAAGCCGCTGCCGCTGTCGGCCGCGTTGAACGCGTCGCCGAAGAAGGCATTGAAGCCGCCCGCCCCGTCGGGCACCGTGCTCACCGCCACGCTGCGTTCGAGCGCTTGCGCCCGCGCCGGCGATGCGCCCGCCAGCGCGACCGGAAGGATGGCCGAGAGCACGGCCCCCGGCACGAACAATGATCGTTTCATGGTGTCTCCATCGGCAAGTTAACGCCGCTTCGCGCATGTCGACGTGCCAGCGGGCCGGGTCGCGCCCTGCCCAGGCAGCGTCCCGCCAGCTTGTTTGAGTCACGTCAACGCCAGGACGCAAGCGGGGCCGACAATGGCAAAGGCGCCTGCCGACCCCCATCCGCCCTCTAAGAAAGGAGACACCATGAAAAGCGTAATGTTCTCTGAAATCGTGGGGGCGCCGCATTCGGGCCTGCGCGGCCTGTCGCCCTGGACCGCCTATGGCCTGACGATGGCGCTCGGCACGCCGCTGCTGGTGCTGGCGCTGCGCGCGCTCGACCCCGCTGCGCCGCTGGCCTGCATCGTGCTGCCGGTGCTGGCCGGCCTGGCCCTGCCACTGTGCGCACGCGCCCCCGGCCGCCTCGACATCAGCACCCGCTTCCATGCCCGGCACATGCGCTCCATGCTCGACCGCACGCTTGGCGAAATGGGTTTCACCCAGGCGTCCGGCAGCCTCGAGTGCATCCGCTACGTCAGGGCCGGCCGCGGCGCCTGGCGCGGCCAGGCGGTCCACGTGCGCATTGGCCGGCACTCGCTGGAAGTCATCGGCCCGATCCCCACCCTGCGCACCTTGCAGGCCGCCCTGGCCGGCACGGCGCCCGCAGCCGCGCCGTCGCCGCTCCCGCGGGGCGCTGATCTTTCAAACAGGGAAAGTGTTGCCGCTACAATCCAAATCAGCGATAATGCGGAGCGCGTTGCCGGGATGGCGGAATAGGTAGACGCACGGGACTCAAAATCCCGCGCCGCAAGGCGTGCCGGTTCGATTCCGGCTCCCGGCACCACGACGCACGAATATGAAAAAACCCGCGTTCTCCCCTGGAGAACGCGGGTTTTTGCTTTGCGGCGGCAATGCCGGTCGATCACCATCGTCCTGGCCCGCCATCGAGCGCCGGGCGGGCCATGCGCACGCAGGTATGCGCGATCGCCTATTTGGCCGATTGCACCGACCATTGATCGTACGAGCGCTCCACCCGCCGCATCGTGCCGTCCCGTTCGAGCGCCAGGAACGCCGCGTTCAGGCGCCCGATCACCTCGTCCGGCACCGCGCGGTTGCAGGCCAGGAAAACGTCGACGCGGTTGAACACCAGTACCGGCACGATCTGCCCGGCCCAGCCGTTCTGTTCGAGCACGGGACTGCCGACGCGCAGCGAGGCGGCCCACAGGTCGATGCGTCCGAGCAGCAGCTTGCGTGGATTGGTCAGATCGTTGGGCGCGGAGTCGACCCGGAAACCCCGGCTGCGCAGGAAATCGTCGCGCGCGTCGCCGTTGTAGGTGCCGATCCGGTAAGGCCGCGCGTCTTCCAGGGTGCGCAGCGAAAAGCGGCGGTTGGCATGCGCCATCAGCACCCATTCCGCGCTGTCGACCGGGCCCACCCATTTGAACAGCGGCTCGCGCTCGGGCGTGCGGGTGGCCGAGTAGACGCAGGCATCGGGCCGGTCGCGCGCGGCGGCGTAGGCCCGTTTCCAGGGCAGCAGCTCGATGGTATAGGCAAGGCCGGCGCGCTCCATGGCGGCGCGCACCTTGTCGGTCGAGATGCCGACGACCTTGCCCTCGCTGTCCTGCATGCTCGACGGCGCTGCGGTCTCGGTCGTGATGTACAGCGACGCCGACTCGACGCGCGTATCGGCGTCGGTCATTGCGGCGGCGCACAGCAGCGTCACGGCCAAGGCCGCCCTTGGAAGTTGTCGAATGGACATTAAGAAACCCGTTCGTGCAGCACAAAAATCTCCCTATGGACGCAGCATACCCGATCGGCATCCTGCTATCCGGTATCTTGCCAGGGTGCTCGTCCATATGGTGGTAACTGCGCGACAATTTAATTGTGCGTTCGGCAATTTCAGCATTTCACGAAAAGACTTTCCACAAAGAAAGTGCCATACTGACGATATCGCCGCCCTCCTTGGGCGCCTTTCCCGTTGGAATGCCATGTCGCTCTTCACCTTGCCAAGTGATCCTTCGTTGTTTAGTTATGGAACCTATGACCCGAAGCTGGTCGCCTTGTCATTACTGATGGCGATCTTTGCGTCCTGGATGGGCCTGCAGGTTGCCGGGCAGGCGCGCCAGCAGACGCGTCAACGCAAGCTCTTCCTGTTTACCGGCAGCCTGGCGCTCGGCGCCGGCGTCTGGGCCATGCACTTCATCGGCATGCTGGCCTTTAATTTGTGCACCCAGGTCGACTACGACCCGATGATCACGATCCTGTCGAACCTGCCGAGCATCGGCGCCTGCTACCTGGCGCTGAACCTGATCGCGCGCGAGCGCATCGGCACCGGCACCCTCGTCATGGGCGGCGTACTGGTGGGCGCCGGTATCGGCACGATGCACTATGCGGGCATGGCCGGGATGCAGATGCGCCTCGACCTGCGCTACGAACCGCTCACCTTCGCCCTGTCGATCGTGGTGGCGGTCGTGCTGTCGACGCTGGCGCTCTGGGTACGCTTCGGCCTGACCCGCCTGCGCAGCCTGTCGGAAGGCAAACGCCTGCTGCTGGCCGCCGTCGTCATGGGCTGCGCCATCACCGGCATGCACTACACCGGCATGGCCGCCGCGCGCTTCGTCGGCACGGTCGACCCGAACGCGGCGGCGGCGTCGAACACCACGTTCCTGGCGCTGGCGGTTTCCCTGATCACGGTCCTGTTCACGGTCGTCGTGCTCGGCGCCAACGGCCTGCTGCGCTACCGCCAGCTCTACGTCGAACTCTCGCGCAGCGAAGCCTGGATGCGCGCCCTGCTCACCACCACCGTCGATGGCGTGATCACGATCGACCGCAGCGGCAGGATCGAGGAATTCAATGCTTCGGCCGAGAAGATCTTCGGCTGGAAGCGCGACGAGATCGTGGGCGGGAACATCCGTCTCCTGATGACCGACGCCAGGCGCAGCAACGAAGGCGGCCTGCTCGGCTACCTGCGCGACAGCAGCGCCCACGCCGCGCCCAACAACGCCGAAGTCGAGGCCGTGCGCCGCGACGGCAGCCTGGTGCCGATCCGTGTCGCGGTCGGCCATGCGCGCCTGGACGAGCGCGAGCTCTTCGTCTGTTTTGTCACCGACATCACCGAACGGCGCGAAATGGTGGCGGCCCTGCGCGCCAGCGAAACCCAGTTCCGCTCCCTGATCGGCACCATCCCCGGCATTTCCTACCGCAGCCGGATCGAGGGCGCGCATCCGATGGTCTTCATCAGCGAGGCCGTCGAGCGCGTGGCCGGCTATCCCGCGCGCGACTTCCTGGGCGACCCGCCGGGTGCGGCGCCGCGGCGCTGCTTCGGCGCCCTGATCCACGCCGCCGACCGCGTGCGCGTGTCCGGGGCGATTGCGGCGGCGCTGCAGGAAGAGCGTCCTTACCTGGTCGAATACCGGCTGCTGCATGCCGACGGCTCCACCCGCTGGCTGTGGGAAAACGGCACCGGCGTACGCAACGAAGCGGGCGAACTGACCTGGCTCGATGGCGTGATCCTCGATATCAGCGAGCGCCGCAAGATGGAAGATGCGCTGCGCGAAGCGAAGGACGCGGCCGAACAGGCCGCCGCCGCGCGCGCCAGCTTCGTCGCCAACATGAGCCACGAGATCCGGACGCCGATGAACTCGATCCTGGGCTTTACCGACGTGCTGCTCGACGGCGACCTGGCGCCCGACCAGCGCCGCCACCTCGACACGGTGCGCAGCAACGGCCGCTCGCTGCTGCGCCTGCTCAACGAAATCCTCGACACGGCGAAACTGGAAAAAGGCGCGGTCGAACTCGAGCTCAACGATTTCAACCTGCTGTCCCTGATCGACGAACTGTCCTCGACGCTGGCGGCCAATGCGCGCGCCAAGGGCTTGCAGGTCGACATCCATTACGACCCGGCGCTGCCGACCAACCTGCGCGGCGACGAGCTGCGCATCCGCCAGGTCCTGACCAACCTGCTCGACAACGCGATCAAGTTCACCGGCGCCGGCACCGTCGGCCTGCGCGCCGAGGCGCAGGACGGCATGCTCCACTTCAGCGTGAAGGACACCGGCATCGGCATCGCGCAGGACCGCTTGGAGGCGATCTTCGACCCCTTCACCCAGGCCGACGCTTCGATGACGCGCCGGTTCGGCGGCACCGGGCTCGGCACCACGATCAGCAAGCAGCTTGTCGAGCTGATGGGCGGGAAGATCTGGGCCGAGAGCGTCATCGGCGAAGGCACGACCTTCCACGTGGTACTGCCGCTGGTGGTGTCGCGCTTCGCGCCGCAGCAGGCGCGCGTGCGCACCGCCGCCGTCCTGCCGCCGCTGCGCGTGCTGGCGGCCGACGACGTGCCGCAAAACCTCGAGCTGCTGCAGCTGCTGCTGGCGCGCCGCGGCCACACGTTGACGACCGCCTCCGACGGCGCCGCGGTGGCCGACCTGGCCGCGCGCCAGGAATTCGACCTGATCCTGATGGACTTCCAGATGCCGGTGCTTGACGGCCTGAGCGCCACGCGCCGCATCCGCGAGCAGGCGCTGGCGGCCGGCCGCGCGCGCATCCCGGTCATTGCGATGACCGCCAGCGTGCTGGCCGAACACCGCCGCGCCAGTCTCGAGGTGGGCATGGACGGCTTCGTCTCCAAGCCGGTCGACTGGGTCACCCTGTCGCACGAGATCGCACGGGTGCTGGGCCTGGGGGCCGGCGCCCCGGGGCCGGATGTGGCGCCGGTGCTCGAGCGCCAGGTCCTGAACCGGCGCGCCGCCCTGCACCGCTGGGGTGGCGAGGAAGACGCCTACCGCGAGGCGCTGGAACACTTCCACAGCCAGCATGCGATGCTGCCGCAGTTCCTGCGCGGCTTCCTCGACAGCGCCGACTATCCGTCGCTGCGCATGCTGGCGCACAAGGCGCGCGGCGTGGCCGCCAACGTCGGTCTCGAACTGCTGGCCGACGCGCTGGCCGGGCTGGAGGTCCTGGCCGAAGGCGACCAGGGCCAGGCGCTGGCTGGCGTGGCGCTGCTGCCCGAAGCCCTGGCCCATGCCGCGGCGACGCATGCCGAGGCGATCCGGACGATCCGCGCCGACCGCCCGCTCGCGGCCAGCAAGCCGGCTCCGGCGCCGCATGCGGCCGACCTGCCGCGCGCGCTGCGCGCCGGGCGCGTGCTGCGTGACGTCCTGGCACGCGGCGCGCTCGACGACGCCGCCCTGGCCGGCCTGGCCGCGGCCCTTTCCGGGCATCCGCTGGCCGCGCGCGTGACCCAGGTCCAGGCGGCGCTGGCCGATTTCGATTTCGACCTCGCCCAGCGGCAGCTCGACGCCGCGCTCGAGGAACTCGAGCAACACGAGAAGCAGCACGACAATTCAATGCCACGGGAAACGATGGAATGAGCATGACCGGCAACAAGCCGCTGATCCTGGCGGTCGACGACGAAGCGAGCAACCTGCAGTTGCTGCGCCAGATCCTGCAGGACCACTACCGCCTGCTGTTCGCGAAGGACGGCGCCCGCGCGCTCGAACTGGCGAACAAGGAGCGTCCGGACCTGGTGCTGCTGGACGTGATGATGCCGGGGATGAGCGGCTACGAAGTGTGCGCGGCCCTGAAGGCCAATCCGCTGACGGCGCCGATTCCGGTGGTGTTCGTGACCGCCCTGGCCGATACTGCCGACGAACTGGAAGGCTTCGAGGCCGGCGCGGTCGACTACATCACCAAGCCGGTCAGCCCGCCGGTGGTGCGCGCGCGCGTGCGTACCCACTTGTCGCTGGTGCGGATGGAAGAATTGAAAGCCTCGCGCCTGGCAATCGTCCAGCGCCTGGGCCTGGCCGCGGAATACAAGGACAACGAGACCGGCCTGCACGTGATCCGCATGAGCCATTTCTCGCAGATCCTGGGCTTGGCGGCCGGCATGACGGAGCGGGAAGCGGACGAGCTGCTGCATGCCGCGCCGATGCACGACGTCGGCAAGATCGGCATTCCCGACCGTATCCTGCAAAAGACCGGGCCGCTCGACCCGGATGAATGGAAGGTGATGCAGAGCCACGCGACGATCGGCGCCGAGATCATTGGCGAGCACAGCGACGGCATGCTGGCGCTGGCGCGCGAGATCGCCCTTACCCACCACGAGAAGTACGACGGCAGCGGCTATCCGAACGGACTGGCCGGCGACGCGATCCCGCTCACCGGGCGCATCGTGGCCATTGCCGACGTGTTCGACGCCCTGACCTCGATCCGGCCCTATAAACGCGCCTGGACCGAACAGGAAGCGATCGAGTACATGCTCCAGCAAAAGGGCAAGCACTTCGATCCGGGGCTGATCGACCTGTTCGTTGCCCAGCTGCCGGCGATCCGCACCGTGCGCGAGCGCTGGGCGGAAGCGGCCTGAGCCTCAGTCGCGGCTTGGAGGCAGGACCGCCACAGCCGGCGCGACGGCGCCCGACCTGGCGCTGTGGCGCGCCACCAGTTCGCGGTACAGGGCAAGGTAACCGCTCGCCATCTGCTCGGCCGTGAACACCGCCTCGAAGCGGGCCGCGGCGCGCGCGCCCATGTCGCGTGCCATCTCCGGGTTGTCCCACAGCGTGCGCATGGCCGCGCGCAGGGCGCGCGGATCGTCCGGCGGCGTCACCAGCCCGGTCTCGCCATCGATGTTGATATAGGTAGTGCCGCTGCCGATGTCGCAGGAGATCAGCGGCTTGCCGAACATCGCCCCTTCCAGCAGCGAAATGCCGAACGCTTCCGAGCGCAGGTGCGAGGGGAAAGCCAGCGCGTAGCACAGGGTCAGCAGGGCCACCTTGTCGTCCTCGCCGACGGCGCCGACAAAGACCACGTTCTTCAAGCCCAGGCGCATGGCCTGGATCTTCAGTGCCGCTTCCTCGGGCCCGGCGCCGACGATCACCACCGGATAATCGGTGTCGGCGACCGCCTCGAGCAGCACATGCAAGCCCTTGTAATAGCGCAGCACGCCGACGAACAGGAAGAACTTCGGGCCGATCCGCTCGCGCCAGTGCGCGAGAAGCGCCGGGTCCGGCTGCGGATAGGTGCCCTGGTCCAGGCCGTAGGTGATGATGCGGGTCTTGTCACGGTAGCGCCCCAGCACCGGCGACGATTCCATGTAGTTCGGCGAGGTCGCGACGATGGCGTCGACGCTGCGCAGGAAACGCTGCTTGAGCGGCTGGTACAGGCGCAGCAGCTTCTTCTGGCGCACGATGTCGGAGTGGTAGGTGACCACGGTCGGCTTCTTGACGCGCGCGATGAAGTGGGCCAGGTCCATGAACGGCCACGGGAAATGGTAGTGCACGACGTCGGCTTGGCGCGCCAGGCGCGCCAGCGCGCCGAGCGAGGAAATCGAGCAGGCATTTGAGGCCAGCTCGAAGTCGAGCGGAACGCGGTGCACGGTATGGCCCTCGAAGGCGATCGGCGCCAGGTCCTTTTCGCGCGACAGCGACAGCACGGTATTGGCCACCCCGAGGCGGCCGGTGCCGACGCACATCTGGCGGATGACTTGCTCGATGCCGCCGACGCTGTCGGGATAATAGGTCTTGTAGAAGTGAAGGACGCGCATAGGTACGATCGGAAAAGAACAGGCCTGCGACCGCGGCGCGCTGAGGGCAACCCGGGCTGGTCGTGCGCGGGACTGCGGCCCGCCCATGGTCAGCCCTGGTACATCCAGCGCAAGGTATCCAGTAATGGAGGCGCTTCGAGCGGCCCGATGACCCTGGCCAGCTTGTCGTTACTCCCCGACAGTGTAAGGACGTCGTTGGCGCGCACGAACGCAGGATTGACCTGCACTTCGATGCGGTAGCCGGCGATGTCGGAACTCAGGTCGATCACTTCGGCCAGCGAGTGGCTGCGGCCGGAGCAGACATTGAAGGCTTCGCCGCTGGGCGCCGCCGCCAGCAGACGGCGATAGCTGCGCGCGACCATGCGGACGTCGGAGAAGTCGCGCGCGATCGCCAGGTTGCCCAGTTCGATGCGGCGTTCGCGGCGGCGGAAATGCGCCACGATCTTCGGCAGCAGGAAACTCTCGCTCTGCCCCCGGCCGGTGTAATTGAAGGGGCGCACGATGACGATCGGCAGCTTGTCCATCCACAGGCGCGCCATGTATTCCATGGCCAGCTTGCTGACGGCGTAGTCGTTGGCCGGCGCCGGCACCACGCCTTCGTCGATGACGGGCACGCTGGCGTTGCCGTAGATGTTGGCCGACGAAGCCAGCAGCACGCTGGACGCCTTGTGGCGCGCCCCGGCCAAGGCCTCGAGCAGGTTGCGCGTGCCGACCACGTTGACGCGGTAGATTTGCGCGACGTCGCTATGGCCGACAAAGGCGATGCCGGCCAGGTGCACGACCACGTCCGGCTCGACCTGCTCGACCATCGCAGCGACGGCATCGCGGTCGCACAGGTCGACCGGCAGCATGCCGGAGCCGCTATCGTCGCCCGGCATGGCCGTGCCGAATACGCGGTACCCGGCCGCTTCCAGTTCGCGCGCCACGTATGCGCCGGTGAAGCCGCGCAGGCCGGTGATCAGGGCGCGCTTGCCCTCGCCTTCACGTGCGGCCGGGTCACACCGGAAATCATGCATCGCGGCGCTCATGTCAGAACGAGAAGCCCTGCTCGTTGCGGCGCAGGTCGGCGTCGACCATCATCTGGCACAGCTCCTCGAGGCTGGTCTTCGGCTCCCAGCCCAGCACGCGCCTGGCTTTTTCCGGGTTGCCGATCAGGAGATCGACTTCGGCGGGACGGTAGAATTTCGGCGAGATGCGCACCAGGGTCTTGCCGCTCCGGGTGCACTGGCCCGATTCGTTCTCGCCGCTGCCGGTCCATTCCAGCGAGACGTCGGCGCCCTTGAAGGCCATGTCGACGAAGTCGCGCACGGTTTCGGTACGGTTGGTGGCCAGCACGAAGGTATCTGGCTCGTCGACCTGCAGCATGCGCCACATGCCCTCCACGTATTCCTTGGCAAAGCCCCAGTCGCGCTTGGCGTCGAGGTTGCCCAGTTCGAGCACGTCGAGCTTGCCCTGGACGATCTTGGCGACCGAGTCGGTGATCTTGCGCGTGACGAATTCACGGCCGCGCAGCGGCGATTCGTGGTTGAACAGGATACCCGAGGCGCCGAAGATGCCGTAGCTCTCGCGGTAGTTGATCGTCATCCAGTGCGCGTACAGCTTGGCCACGCCGTACGGGCTGCGCGGATAGAACGGGGTGTCCTCGATTTGCGGGATGGCCTGGACCTTGCCGAACATTTCCGAGGTCGACGCCTGGTAGAAGCGGATCTTCGGGTTGATCAGGCGAATCGCCTCGAGCAGGTTGACGGCGCCCAGGCCGGTAATCGACGCGGTGGTGAGCGGCTGGTCGAAGGAAACGCCGACGAAGCTTTGCGCCGCCAGGTTGTAGACCTCATCCGGTTCCGCGGTCTGGATCAGGCGCAGGCTCGATGCCAGGTCGGTCAGGTCGTATTCGACCAGCGACAGGTTCGGATGTGCCTGGATGCCGAGTTCTTCGATACGCCAGAAATTGGTCGAGCTGGCACGGCGGAAAGTACCGGTGACGTGGTAACCCTTCTCTAGCAGCAACTGCGCCAGATAGGCGCCGTCCTGGCCGGTGATACCCGTGATGACCGCTCTTTTTGTTGCTTTCTGCATGATGTGAAATTCCGGATAAGTGTCGTGCGCGACGTATACGTTTCTGACAACCGCCAATTGTAACAGAGGAGCATGCGCCGTAAGGGTGCGGTGCAACATAACAACAGGCGCATCGGCAGCGCATTATTGGCCGAAATACAAGCCCAGGGGTAGGTGCTTACGGATTGTTACGTGAGACGGCCCGAAAAGACAGGCGAGCACGCTCGCCTGCAAGTCCTGCTCAACATGGGTTCAGACGGGCCGAACTTTCGCCCGCACGCATTGCCTAAGTAAGTTCAACGGTTCGATACGGCATCGACGACGCACAGGGCCGTCATGTTGACGATGCGGCGTACCGTGGCCGAGGGGGTCAGGATGTGTACCGGCTTGGCGCAACCGAGCAGTACCGGGCCGACCGCGATGCCGTTGCCGGCGGCCGTCTTGAGCAGGTTGTAGGCGATGTTGGCCGACTCGATGTTCGGCATCACCACCATGTTGGCGTCGCCCTTGAGCGACGACTGCGGCATGATCTTGGCGCGCAGCTTCGAATCGAGCGCCGCGTCGCCGTGCATCTCGCCGTCGATCTCCAGGTTCGGCGCCTTTTCCCGCACCAGCGCCAGCGTGGCGCGCATCTTCTGCGCCGACTCGCTGTCGGAGGTGCCGAAGTTCGAATGCGACAGCAGCGCCACGCGCGGGGTAATGCCGAAGCGCTCGAGTTCCTCGGCCGCCATGATCGTGATCTCGGCCAGTTCGTCGGCGTTCGGATTCTCGTTGACGTGGGTGTCGACCATCGCCAGCTGGCGTTCCTCGGTGATGATGAAATTCATCGCCGCGTACACCTTGGTGCCGGCGCGCTTGCCCAGCACCTTGTCGATGAAGTCCAGGTGGGTCCAGGTGGTGCCGTAGGTGCCGCAGATCATGCCGTCGGCGTCGCCCTTGTGGATCATCATCGCGCCGATCAGGGTATGGCGGCGGCGCATGGCCAGCTTGGCCATGTCCGCGGTCACGCCCTTGCGCATGACCATCTGGTGATAGGTCTGCCAGTAGTCGCGGTAACGCTCGTCGAAATCGGGGTTGATGACGTCGAAATGCACGCCCAGCTTCAGGCGCAGGCCGAACTTCTCGATGCGCTGCTCGAGCACCGCCGGGCGGCCCACCAGGATCGGGCGCGCCAGCTTCTCGTCGACCACCACCTGCACCGCGCGCAGCACGCGTTCGTCCTCGCCTTCGGCGTAGACGATGCGCTTCATCTCGGGCGGGGTGCTCTTGGCGACCTGGAAGAGCGGCTTCATGAACGAACCGCTGCGATAGACGATCTGCTGCAGGCTCTCGGTATAGGCTTCCAGGTCCGCGATCGGACGCGCGGCGACCCCGCCGTCCATCGCGGCCTTGGCCACGGCCGGCGCGATATGGGTCAGCAGGCGCGGATCGAAGGGCATCGGGATCAGGTATTCCGGGCCGAAGGACAGGTTGTTGATGCCGTAGGTGGTGGCCACGACGTCGGACTGCTCGGCATGGGCCAGGTCGGCAATGGCGTGCACGACGGCGATTTCCATTTCGCGCGTGATCGTCGTCGCGCCGCAATCGAGGGCGCCGCGGAAGATGTACGGGAAGCACAGGACGTTGTTGACCTGGTTCGGATAGTCCGACCGGCCGGTGGCGATGATGACGTCGCCGCGCACGGCCTTCGCGTCTTCCGGCAGGATTTCCGGATTCGGGTTCGCCAGCGCCAGGATCAGCGGGTTCGGCCCCATCGCGGCGACCATCTCCGGCTTCAGGACGCCCCCGGCCGACAGGCCGAGGAAGATGTCGGCACCGGGAATGACTTCCGACAGCGTGCGGTACGGCGTGTCTTGTGCGAAACGTTCCTTGTCCGGGTCCATCAGCTCGAGACGGCCCTTGTAGACGACACCGGCGAGGTCGGTGACATAGATGTTCTCGATCGGGAAGCCGAGGTCGACGATCAGGTCGAGGCAGGCCAGGGCCGCCGCGCCCGCGCCCGAGACCACCAGTTTGCATCCCTTGATATCCTTGCCCACCACCTTCAGGCCGTTCAGGATGGCCGCGCCGACGATGATCGCGGTGCCGTGCTGGTCGTCGTGGAAGACCGGGATCTTCATCCGCTCGCGCAGCTTGCGCTCGATGTAGAAGCACTCGGGCGCCTTGATGTCTTCCAGGTTGACGCCGCCGAAGGTCGGCTCGAGCGAGGCAATGATGTCGACCAGTTTATCCGGATCGTTTTCGGCGATCTCGATGTCGAACACGTCGATCGCGGCGAACTTCTTGAACAGCACGCCCTTGCCTTCCATGACGGGCTTGGAGGCCAGCGGGCCGATGTTGCCGAGGCCCAGCACGGCGGTGCCGTTCGAGATCACGGCCACCAGGTTGCCGCGCGCGGTGTATTTGTAGGAGGCTGCCGGGTCCTTGACGATCTCTTCGCAAGGAGCGGCGACGCCCGGCGAGTAGGCCAGCGCCAGGTCGCGCTGGTTCAGCAAGCCCTTGGTCGGCGTGACGCTGATCTTGCCTGGACGGGGAAGCTGGTGGTATTCGAGCGCTGCAGCACGCAGTTGTTGGCGTAATTCTTCTTTTTTGTCCGGTGACGAATCCATGCTATGCAGCCTTCCTGAACTAGAGGGGAACCTCCAATTTTATCAGAGTGGCTATTTCAGTCAGCTACGTATTTTCCACGGCAGGAAAACTATCGGTTTTACTGATACAACGTCTTGCAATATAAGAAACTCCGATAATCGGGAGCGGATCGTTACGCCGGTATCCGCCACCGGAAGCATGTCCAGCCGGGAGTGCCACGGCGAGGCGGGCGGACGGTAGAATCAGGCCATGCTTTCCGAATTCGACCTCATCAAACACTACTTCCGCCGCGCCCGCGCCGGCCACGCCGTCCTCGGCATCGGCGACGATTGCGCCCTGCTCGCGCCCACTCCCGGCATGCAGACGGCGATCTCGACCGACATGCTGATCGAAGGACGCCATTTCTTCGCCGGCGCCGACCCGCGCATGCTGGGCCATAAATGCCTGGCCGTGAACCTGTCGGACCTGGCGGCGATGGGCGCCAGGCCGGTCGGCTTCACGCTGGCCCTGTCGCTCCCGGGCGCCGACCCGGACTGGCTGGAAGCCTTCTCGGCCGGCATGTTCGCCCTGGCCGACCTGCACGACTGCGAACTGGTCGGCGGCGACACCACGCGCGGGCCGCTCGTCGTCTGCATCACCGTGTTCGGTGAAATCGCGCCCGGCCACGCCCTGCGCCGCGACGCCGCGCGCGCCGGGCACGACATCTGGATCTCGGGCACCCTGGGCGACGCCCGCCTGGCGCTGGCCGGCTACTGGAAGGAAATCGCGCTGCAACCCGAGGCGCTGGCGCTGGCCGCGCCGCGCATGCACCTGCCGACGCCGCGCGTCGCCCTGGGCCGCGCGCTGGCCGTGCTGCCGACGGCGCACGCGGCGCTCGACATCTCCGACGGCTTGATCGGCGACCTGGCGCACATCCTGGACGCCTCGAAGGTCGGCGCCACGCTCGATGTCGACGCGCTGCCGGTCGGTCCCGCACTGGCGCGGCAGCCGCTGGCGCTGCGGCGCCGCTTCACCCTGGCCGGCGGCGACGATTACGAACTGTGCTTCACCGCCCCCGCCGGCGAGCGCGCGGCGGTGCTGGCGGCGGCCGGCTCGGCCGGCACGCCCGTCACCCGCGTGGGGACGATCGACGCCCAGCCGGGGCTGCGGCTGGTCGATGCCGCGGGCCAGGCCCTGGCGATGGACGTGCGCGGGTGGGACCACTTCGGCGGGGAGTGAGGCGTCCTGCCCATGCGCAGCCGGCACCCCCGACGGCCTATCCCGTGCGCTCCACCCTGCGGTCGTCATACGGCCCGTGCTCCATCCAGTAATGCCGGAACGCCAGGCGCACGTTATCGCGCAGCTCGGCATCGTTCCACGGCTTCGTGTAGAACTTGTAGATCGCGCCGCGGTTGATCGAATCGAGCACGGTCTGCAAGGCGGTGGGGCCGGACAAGATGATGCGCTTCGTGTCCGGGTACATCTCCTTCACCTTGCTCAGGAATTCGATGCCGCTCATGGCCGGCATGCGCTGGTCGCACATGACCACCTGCACCCGGTACAGCGCCAGCAACTCGAAGGCCTCGGTCGGCGTGGAAGCCGTCAGCACCCGGTAATTGTCGCGCCGCAGCAGGCGGTGCAGCGTGCTGAGGGTATCGACGTCGCTGTCCACCACCACGATCGTCTGGACGTTGCTGTCGTCCGCGGCCGTGCAGTCCGGGGTCGCGCGGTTCTGGCGGACCAGGTAGGCCAGCTGGTCCGCCGGCACCGCGCGCGAAAAATGGAAGCCCTGGATTTCGTCGCAGCGGTGGCGCCGCAGGAACGCCATCTGGGCGCGCGTCTCGACGCCCTCGGCGATCACCTGCATGTGCAAGCTGTGCGCCATGCTGATGATGGCCAGTGCAATGGCCGCGTCGTCCGGGCTGGTGACGATGTCGCGCACGAACGCGATGTCGATTTTGAGCTTGTCGATCGGGAAACGCTTCAGATAGGCCAGGCTCGAGTAGCCGGTGCCGAAGTCGTCGATCGCGATCCGGATGCCGAGTTTTTTCAGGCGCTGCAGCACCTCGATGGTGCGCTCGGCATTGGTCATGAGCGCGCTTTCGGTCAGCTCGAGCTCCAGCATGCCCGGCTCGATGCCGTGGCGTTCGATCGCCGCGCGCACCGCCGCTTCCAGGTCGCCCTCGACGAACTGGCGGCTCGACACGTTGACCGCCACGCGCACGTCGCGCACCCCCATCGCGTTCCAGTCGGCGATCTGGCGGCAGGCCTCGCCGATGATCCAGTCGCCGATGCGCACCACCATCCCGGTTTCTTCCAGCACCGGCACGAATTCGGCCGGATACACCAGGCCGTGCCCGGGCCGGTGCCAGCGCAGCAGCGCTTCCACGCCGCACATGCGGCCGGTCGACAGTGCGAGCTTGGGCTGGTAGTGCAGCACGAACTGGCCGCCCTCGAGCGCGCCGCGCAAGGCGACTTCGAGGTCGAGCCGCGCCAGCACCTGCACGTTCATGCCGGCCGTGAAGAAGCGGTAGCCGTCGCGCCCCGCTTCCTTGGCGCGCACCATGGCCGTGTCGGCGTATTTCACCAGCGTGTCCGGATCGACCGCGTCGTCCGGGTACATGGCAATGCCGATACTGGCGGTCATGCCGGCCTGCTGGCCATCGAGGTCGAAGGGTGCGCGCAGCGCCTCGCGGATCTCGTTGGCCAGGTGCGCCGTTTCTTCCTGCTGCTCGCGCGTCATGCTGAGGATGACGGCGAATTCGTCGCCGCCCAGGCGCCCGACCGAATCGCGCTGCTCGCGCACGCGCACCAGGCGGTCGCTGAACTGGCGCAGCAGTTCGTCGCCCAGGGCCGGGCCGAGCGAGTCGTTGACGATCTTGAAGCGGTCCAGCGTGATGAACAGCACCGCCACGCGCCAGGCCTTGTCCTGCGCCAGCTCGATCGACTCGCGCAGGTTCTGGAAGAACAGGGTGCGGTTGGGCAGGCCGGTGAGCGCGTCGAAACTGGCAAGGTGCTTCAGGTGCTGCTGCGCCTGCAGGCGTTCGCTGATGTCGCGCGCGACCGCGATCAGCAGCTTGCTGGTGCCGGCCTCCTGCCACTGCCAGCTGATCTCGACCGGCACCGCGCCTTCCCCGCCGGCGCGCAGCAGTTCGGTCTCGGCGATGTCGGCCTCGTGGGCCGCGCCATTGGTCGCCAGGTGGCGCTCGAGCTGGGACGCCGTGGTCAGGCCCAGCGCCACCGGATCGATGCGCAAGAGCGCCTCGCGCGAAAAGCCGAGCATGCGGCAGGCGCCGTCGCTGACGTCCACCAGCGCCAGGCTGGCCGCGTCGATCAGGAAAATGCCGTCGGTGGTGGCGTCCATGGCGCTGCGAAAACGCCCCAGCGCCGCGGTGCGCTCGCGCACGGTGCGCTCCAGGCGGGCGCCGTATTCGAGCGATTCGCGGTGCATCAGGCGCACCTCGAGCAGGTTGCGGATGCGCGTCATCACCTCGACCGTATCGATGGGCTTGCCGATGAAGTCGCGCGCGCCCGCTTCCAGCGCGGCGAGCTTCTTGTCCGGCTCGGCCGTCACCACCAGTACCGGCAGCCAGGATTCGCTTTCCAGCGGCTTGAGCGCCTCCATCACCTGGAAACCGTCCATGTGCGGCATGTGCAGGTCGAGGATGATCAGGTCGAAGCGGTGTTTCAGGTGCAGGGAGACGACCTGGCGCGGATCGGTCGTGCTGTACACGTTCTCGTAGCCGGTGGTCTTGAGCAGGTATTCGAGCAGCTGGACGTTGACCGCCTGGTCGTCGACCACCAGCACCCGGGCGCGCCGTACCTCGGCTTGCGTGATCATGGGGCGACTTCTTTGCGGCTGCGCAGGTGCGCCAGCGTCAGGTCGATCGCCTCGTTGAACTTGTCGATGTCGACCGGTTTCGTGAGATAGCGAAAGAAGCCGGCCGCGATCCCGCGCTCGATGTCGCGCGCCATCGCATTGGCCGTCAGCGCGATCACCGGGATATCACGCGTGGCCGGCTCGCGCCGTAGTTGCGCCAGCACGTCCAGTCCGCTCATGCCGGGCAGGTTCAGGTCCATCAGGATGATTTCGGGCTGGTGCGCGCGCGCCAGCGACAGGCCGAGCGGGCCGTCGCCGGCCGCCATCAGGCGCAGATCGGATCGGAAGCGCACGATTTCCTCCACCAGTTTCAGGTTGGCCGGATTGTCCTCGACGTACAGCAGCAGATGCGGGGCGTCCGCGCCCCTGGCGGGGGTGCCGGTCTCGACCGGCGCATTGCCGGCGGCGCCGGCCAACGGCGCGGTCGTGCCCAGCTCAATCGTAAACACACTGCCCACGCCGCGGCTACTGGTTACATTGATAGTGCCGTTCATGAGTTCGACCAGGCGGCGCGTGACCACCAGGCCGATGCCGGTCCCTTCCTGCGGTCCCGCTTCCTGGCCCAGGCGGTTGAAGGGCTGGAACAGACCCTCGAGCTGGTCGGGCCGCAGGCCGATGCCGGTGTCCTGCACCGAGATGCGCAGCCGCTCCGGCGTCACCTGCACGCAGTCGAGCACCACGGCGCCGGCGTCGCGGTTGTACTTGACGGCGTTCGACAGGAGGTTCAGCAGCACCTGTTTCAGGCGCGTGCGGTCGGCCAGCAGCACGGCGTCGGCCTGCTGCGGGAACAGCACGCGGATGCCGCGCGCGGCCGCCAGCGGTTCGATCATGGTCTGGCATTCGTCGAGGATCTCGCCCAGGGCCACCGGCTCCATCGACAGCGTGACGGTGCCCGACTCCACCTTGGCCAGATCGAGGATCTCGTTGATCAGCGTGAGCAGGTGGCGGCCCGCCTTCAGGATGTGGGTCGCGAATTCCGTCTTCTGGGCCTCGGTCGTGGGCAGCGACCCGGTGGTCAGTATCTGGGCAAACCCGAGGATGGCGTTGAGCGGCGTGCGCAGCTCGTGGCTCATCGCGGACAGGAAGGCCGATTTCGCCTGGTTCGCGTTGCGCGCCTCGTCGATGGCGTTGGCCAGTTCCGCGTTCGCCAGCGCCAGCTGCAGCGTGCGTTCGTCGACGCGTTGCTCGAGCTGCTCGTTCAGGCGCATCACTTCCTGCTGGGCGCGCGAGCGCTCGGCCGCTTCGCGCGCGATCTCGGCGTTGGAGTCTTCCAGTTCACGCGTACGCTGCTCGATCTCGGTCAGCATCGCATTGAACGAGTCGGCCAGCTCGGCCGCCTCGTCGTTGCCGACCCGCGGCGCGCGGCGCGAATAATCGCGCGTGGCGACGACGTCGCGCGCGATCTCGGTGACGGCGACGATCGGCGCCGTGATCACGCGCCCGATGCGCCGCATCAGGAGGTAGGCCGTGGCCATCGCCAGCAGCATCACCCCGAGCGCGATGGACAGGTAATCGAGGGTGCGCTCCAGCAGGCGGTTCTCGGCGCGCAGCCAGACCGTGCCGATGGTTTCGCCGTTTTCCACGATCGGCCGGAACAGCACCAGCGCGTCGCCCTCGGTGCGCGAGCCGGCGCTTTGCGGGCGCGCCGGGAAAGCGGCCGTCTTGCCGTGCGCCGAATAGGAGGCGAACAGGCGGCCGTTTTCGTCGAAGATGGCGGCCGCCGCGACTATCGGCCGGGTGCGCAGCAGCGCCAGGTTCTCGCCCGCCAGGCGCGGATCGTCGAACGCCAGCGCGGCCGAGGTCATGTGCCCGACCAGCTCGGCCTGGGTCGACAAGTCGTTGTCCAGGGAGCGCTGGTAGCTGCGCAGGTCGTAGACGATGATCAGGCCGACCGATACCAGCAGCGCGGCGAAGGTGGTGGCCATCACGACGACCACCAGTTTCTTGCGGATCGAGGAGCGGCGCGTCATCGGGCGCCTGTCGCGCGCAGGGCCATGGCCATGGCCAGCGGATGGCCGCACGCGCTGCGCACGGACACGGGGTGGTGGGGCCGGACAGCAGGCGCGTCGTGGCCGGCCATGCCGCTCACGGGCGGGCTGTCGGGCCTGGCGAAGGCGGCGCGCTGCCGGTCGGCGAAACGGACGAACTCGACCCAAAAAGCAAACGCCGCACGCGCGGCCCGGACGGCAAAAGCCATCACCGTGGAACCGGCCCTGTCCGGGCGCGCGTGAACAATACAAACGGCATAAGAGTTTTGTTGAAAAAAAGAAACGGCGAAACCGCCGCGATGCAGGATAGCAGTGCGGATTGTCGACGTGTCGCACGGGACATTTTTCGCGCCGTGGCCCAGGCCGGGCGCCATCAATCGGGCGCTGCAAGTTTGCCACACCGGTCGATGCCACGTCGCGCTAGAATGAATCATGCGCGACCACCCGCTGTCGCGACCGCCGGGCATGCCCGGCGCCACCTGGAGGAGCTGCACGTGACGAACGATTTGATCGATCTTGCAACGAAAGTGGGCATGGCGCTGCAGGCCAAGCGCCTGGTGCTGGCCACGGCCGAATCCTGTACCGGCGGCGGCGTCTCGCAGGCCGTCACCGAGATCTCCGGCTCGACCGGCTGGTTCGAATGCGGCTTCGTGACCTACTCGAATGCCTCGAAAACCGAGCTGCTCGACGTCTCGGCGGCCTTGATTGCCCAGTTCGGCTCGGTCAGCGAGGAAGTGGCGGGCGCCATGGCCGAAGGCGCCCTGGCCAACAGCAATGCCGACGTCGTCGTCTCCACCACCGGCATTGCCGGCCCGACCGGCGCGGTACCGGGCAAACCGGTCGGCACGGTCTGTTTCGGCTGGTCGCGCGGCGACACCACCCACACCGAGCGCCTGGTGTTCCAGGGCGACCGCCAATCGGTGCGCGAGCAGGCCGTGGCCCATGCGCTGCGCGGCCTGCTGCGCTTCATTGAATAGTGCGGCGCGCACAGTGAGGCAGGCCTAGTGCGGCGGCGGCCGGCCGCGGCGCGCGGCGCCGCGCTGCTGATCGCCTGCGCGGGGGGAGCGGCGAGTGCTGCCGGCGCGGGTCAGCCGGCACCGGCGGTGCAGACCGTGTACGCCGCCGGCGACCTCGCCCGCTGCCCCTACCCCGACCCGCGCTGGTCGGGCGCGGCCGACACGGCCGCCGTGGTCGCGGCCGGCCTGG
This sequence comes from Massilia jejuensis, assembly GCF_042656795.1. Classification (NCBI taxonomy): domain Bacteria; kingdom Pseudomonadati; phylum Pseudomonadota; class Betaproteobacteria; order Burkholderiales; family Oxalobacteraceae; genus Massilia; species Massilia jejuensis. Next base: position 153,883 of record NZ_JBHSMS010000034.1, read on the forward strand.
CTGCGGACCCGGCGGCCGTGGTCCTGACCCTGGGCGACCACACCTACCCGCGCGGCACGGCGGCGGAATTCGCCGACTGCTACGGCCCGACCTGGGGCCGTTTCAAGGAGCGCACCTGGCCGTCTCCCGGCAACCACGAATACTATACCAAGGGCGCACTGCCCTATTTCGCCTACTTCGGCGCGCGCGCCGGACGCGGTTACTACCGCCTCGCGCTGGGCGCCTGGCATATCTATTCGCTCGACAGCAACCTGACGGGCGCGGCGCAGGCCAGGCAACTGGCCTGGCTGAAGGACGCACTGGCGCGCGACCCGCGCGCCGGTCCGGACGGCGCGCCGGCCTGCACGCTGGCATTCTGGCACCATCCACTGTACAGTTCGGGCGGCCACGGCAGCATGCCGAACATGCGCGCGGCCTGGGCGCTGCTGCAGGCGGCCGGCGCGGAACTGGTGCTGTCCGGCCACGACCACGATTACGAGCGCTTCGCGCCGCAGGATGCCGACGGCCGTTTCGCTCCCAGCGGCCCGCGCCAGTTCGTGGTGGGCACCGGCGGCGCCTATCCGACGCCGTTCCTGGTGCCGCGCGATCACAGCGAAGCGCGCGACGCCAGCCGCAACGGCGTGCTGCGCCTGCGCCTGGCGCCGGGACGCTATGACTGGGAATTCCTGGAAGCGACCCCACCTCAGTTACCGAACGCCTCGCCGCCCGACAGGGGTAGCGGCGTTTGCCACTGAACGGCCATTGACCCATCGAGCACGAACCGATTACCTTCTGGAGCACCACATGAAAACCCGCCCGTTGTTTGCCGCATCGCTGCTGATGGCCGCCCTGAACGGCGCCGGCGCGCAGGGCGGCGGGGGCAGCGCCGCGCCGAGCGGCGGCGCAGCGGCCACCAGCCTGCCCGGCATCCCGCGCATCGCCTTCGACAAGTACACCCTGCCCAACGGACTGCAGGTGATCCTGGTCGAAGACAAGCGGCTGCCGCTGGTGGCCGTCAACGTCTGGTACCACGTCGGCCCGGCCAACGAAGCGCCGGGCCTGACCGGCTTTGCCCACCTGTTCGAGCACATGATGTTCGCCGGCAGCAAGCACCTGCCGCGCGGCCTGGCCGACCGCCTGATGGAAGGCGCCGGCGCCAGCGACAGCAACGGCAGCACCGATTACGACCGCACCAATTACTACGACACCGTGCCCTCGAACCAGCTGGAACTGGCCCTGTGGGTGCATGCCGACCGCATGGGCTACCTGCCCGACGTGCTCGACCAGAAGTCGCTCGCCAACCAGCAGGACGTGGTGAGGAACGAGCGGCGCGACACGGTCGAGAACGAACCCTACGGGATCGTCGAGGAAGCGCTCAACCACGCGCTGTTCCCGCAAGACCACCCCTACCGCGCCTCGGTGATCGGCTCGCACGCCGACATCCAGAACGCGAAGCTGGCCGACGTGCGCGACTTTTTCACGCGCTACTACGGCCCGAATAACGCCAGCATCGTGATCGCCGGCGACATCGACAAGGTCAAAACAAGGGCCCTGGTCGCCAAATACTTCGGCAGCCTGCGCCGCGGCCCGGCCGTGGTGCGCCCGGCAGTGACGACGCCGCCCATTACCAGCGAGCGCCGCCTGGTGGTGCCGGACCGGGTCGAACTGCCGCGCGTCTACATGGCCTGGCTCACGCCGCCGGCCTACCAGGCGGGCGATGCGGAATTGGCGGTGGCCGCGCAGATCCTCGCCGGCGGCAAGTCGAGCCGCCTGTATAAATCGCTGGTCTACGGGCGCCAGATCGCCCAGGACGTCGACGCCAACCAGGATGCGCGCGCGCTGGCGTCGACCTTCCTGATCGAGGTGACGGCGCGCGCCGGCCATACCCCGGCCGAACTGGAAGCGGCGATCGACGCCGAACTGGCGGCCCTGCGCGACCATGGCCCGAGCGAACAGGAAGTGGCGCGGGCGCGCAACCAGATCGAGACGGCCATCGTCAGCTCGCTGGAAAAACTCGGCGGCGACGGCCTGGCCGACCAGCTGAACCACTACAACCAGTTCACGGGCGACCCGGGCTACCTGGCCCAGGACGTGGCGACGCTGCGCAGGATCACGGCCGCCGACGTCCAGCGCGCCGCGCGCACCTGGCTGCAGCAGAAGTCGCGCGTGGTGGTCGCCGGCGTGCCCGGCATCCCCGACCTGCCGCCCGACCCGCCGGCGCCGAAACCGCCGAAGGCACGCTCGGGCCAGGGCGCCGGCGGCATCAACGAAGCCGAAGCCTGGCGCGCCCAGATGCCGAAAGCGGGACCGGCGCCGCGCCTGAACCTGCCGCAGGGCGAAGCGTTCAAACTACCGAATGGCTTGACGGTGATCCACCACTACAATCCGGCGCTGCCGCTGGTATCGGCCGAGCTGGTCGTGCGCAGCGGCTCGGACGCGAATCCCCCCGCGCTGCCGGGCCTGGCCGGTTTCACGGCGCAGCTGCTGCTCGAGGGCACGGCCACGCGCAGCGCGCCCCAGATCGCCGACGAGATCGCGCAGCTGGGCGCCTTCATCGATGCCGACAGCAGCACCGGCGCCTCCTCGGTCGCGCTGTTGTCGCTCAGCGCCAACTTCGGCGCGGCGCTGGCGGTGCTGGCCGACGTCGTGCAGCACCCCGCTTTTCCGACCGCGGAAGTCGAGCGCCAGCGTGCCAGCCGCTTGGGCGAGCTGATGCAGCAGCGCGACGATCCGGAACTGATCGCCGCCCTGGCCGCCGCCGGCGCCCTGTACGGCCCACGCCATCCCTACGGCTACGGCCAGCTGGGCACCGAGCCTGCCATCCGCGCTGTCACCCGCAACGACCTGCACGGCTTCTGGCGCCGCCATTACGTGCCCGGCAACGCGGCGCTGGTGGTATCCGGCGACATCTCGCGCGCCGACCTCGCGGCCCTGGCCGAAGCGCGCTTCGCATCCTGGCAAAGCGCCCCGGTGCCGCCACTGGTGCCGGGCACGCCCGCCACGACCAAGGCGCGCGTGGTGCTGGTCGACCAGCCGGGCGCGGGCCAGACAGCGCTGCGCCTGACAACCCTGGCCGCCGAGCGCAAGACGCCGCATTATCCGGCGCTGGAAGTGATGAACGCGGCCTTCGGCGGCCTGTTTACCAGCCGCATCAACCAGAACCTGCGCGAGGACAAGGGCTATACCTATGGCGTGTACTCGGGCTTCCGCTACGACCGCACGCCCGGTCCCTTCATTATCGCCGGCAGCGTGCGCGCGAACGTCACCGGCGCCTCGGTGGCCGAACTGCTCAAGGAAGCGCAGGCGATGGTCGACAAGCCGCTCGATGCACAGGAACTGGCGGGCGCGCGCAATGCCGAGCTGCTGTCGCTGCCGAACCGCTTCGAAACCAACAGCGACATCGGCGCCAGCCTGGCCGAGACCTTCATCTACGACCTGCCGCTCGATTACTACACCGAGCTGCCGGCGCGCCTGGCAGCCGTCACCGCGGCCGACGTGCAGGCCGCGGCCAGGCGCTACCTCGACCCGGCCAAGCTGGTGGTGGTCGCCGTGGGCGAGCGCAAGAAGATCGCGGCGCAGCTGGACAAGCTGAAACTGGGGCCGGTCGAAGCGCGCGACAGCGAAGGGCAACTGCGGCCTTGAAACGCGGCGTCGATTCGATGGAGAGATTGCATGGCTGAGCTGACGGACGAACGCATCGTGCAATCCTGGTCGCGCAACAGCGACCCTGGGTGGCCGCCGTGCGCGGCCGCGACATCGCCAGCCGCGCGCTGGTGACGGATGCGGCCATCGTGGAAGCGGTACGCGCCTGCGCGCCGCGCACCGGGGTCGATCTCGGCTGCGGCGAAGGCTGGCTGGTGCGGGCGCTGCCGGAGGTAGCGATGGTCGGCGTCGACGCCATTCCCGGCCTGGTCGCGGCGGCGCAGGCGGCGAGCGGCGGCGCGGGCGACTTCCGCGTCATGTCCTATGAAGAGATCGCAGCCGGCACATTGCAGCTCGCCGCCGATGTCGCCATCTGCAATTTCTCGCTGATCGGCGAAGCGTCGACGGCGGGCCTGCCCGTCATGCGACGGGCTTCGTTGCCGAGCCTGGAAAAAACTTAGGCCAGCGGATCGATCACGAAGGCCGGCATGGCCGCCTTGTCGCGCGCGCAATCGAGGAACTTATCGGCCGTCATCAAGGCTTCGTTGATGGTGACGTCCATGTCCAGGTAGCGGTAGGTACCGAGGCGGCCGACGAAGGTGACGTTCGGCTCCTTCTTGGCCAGGTTCACGTACAGCTCGAGCTGCTGCTTGTCGCGCGCCAGGCGGATCGGGTAGTACGGGATGTCCTTCTCTTCGCACTGGCGGCTGTATTCCTTGTAGCAGATCGTCTTTTCGTGCTTTTCCCACGGCGAAAAGTGCTTGTGCTCGGTGATCCGGGTGTACGGCTTTTCGTTGTCGCAGTAGTTGATGACCGCGTTGCCCTGGTAGTCGCCGGTGGCGCGGAAGGTTTCGAAATCGAGCGTGCGGTACGGCAGGCGGCCTTCGGCATGCTTGAACCAGGCGTCGATCGGGCCGCTGTAGAAGACGTGCTCGTAGTCGGACTTGAGGTCCGGGTCGAAACGGGTGTTCAGGTGCACGGTCACGCCAGGCACGGTGATGATGTTCTTGACCAGCTCGGTGTAGCCTTCGGCCGGCATGCCCTGGTACTTGTGGCTGAAATAATTGTCGTCGTAGTTGAAGCGCACCGGCAGGCGCTTGAGGATGCTGGCCGGCAGTTCGCTCGGCTCCAGGCCCCACTGCTTGACGGTATAGGTCTTGAAGAAGGCTTCGTAGAGCTCGCGGCCGACGAAGCGCAGCGCCTGCTCTTCGAAGGTGGTCGGGTTCTCGATGGTCTTGTCGCCGAGGGACTGCAGGAATTCTTCCGCTTCGGCCGGCCCCATGGTCTTGCCGAAGAACTGGTTGATCGTCAGCAGGTTGATCGGCAAGGTGAATACCTGGCCCTTGGTGATGGCCTTGACGCGGTTCACGAAAGGCTTGAATTCGGCGTAGCGGTTGACGAATTCCCAGGCACGCTCGTTGTCGGTGTGGAAGATGTGCGGACCGTAGACGTGCAGCATGACGCCGGTTTCGGCATCGCGTTCAGAGTGGCAATTGCCCGCAATGTGGGGGCGCGATTCGAAGACTTCGACGGTGTAGCCCGCTTGCGCAAGCTGGTTGGCAATCACAGCTCCGGAAAATCCAGCGCCGACGATGGCGATTTTCTTGTTCATGTATCGATCCTAACTGTTGATTGATGTTATCTGGGAAAGCGTCGTCCACCTGCTGACCGGACCGCCGCCGCCATGGCGCTACTGTTCGTATCGACCCGTAAGGCGGCCGGAAACGGTACCGCGACGAGGCAATAAACTGAGCGTTGGAAATATTCTTGTTGCACGCTTCAGCGATCCTCGCTGTTCCTGATTATTAATACACCGGCAATTATATGATGCGCTCCGGTTTAGCCCCCGTTCGATTGGGAGGGTGGGTGCACGTCCTGTCGCATCGGCCCACACGGGCGGCCATGCCCTGTTTTTGACCATCCACCGCTTGCTGGATTCACTTTCTTGCTCTAACATGTGAACAAATATTCACATATTAATCATGACCCAAGCCGACTATCCCGACGAGGCCGTCGAGCAGCTGGCCGACCTGTTCCACCTGCTGGGCGATCCGAGCCGCCTGCGCATCGTGCTGGCCTGCCTGGCGCGGCCGACCGCGGTGGGCGAGATCGCCGCCGCCCTTTCCTTGTCGAGCTCGCTCGTCAGCCACCACCTGCGCCTGCTGCGCGCGGCCCGCATCGTCAAGGCCGAGCGCCAGGGCAAGCAAGTGTTCTACGCCGCCGCCGACGCCCACATCAGCACCCTGCTGGCCACCATGTTCGAGCACGTCGCCGAACCCACTACCGGGATGGACGCATGAGCCACGACCACGATCACAAGCACGATCACAAGCATGACCACAAGCACGGGCATGGCCACCATCACCACCACGTCCCGGCCGCCGGCCACGGGCGCGCCTTCGCACTGGCGATCGGCGTCAATTCGCTGTTCGTCGCCATTGAATTCGTCTACGGTTTCCTGGCCAACTCGACGGCGCTGATGGCCGACGCCGGCCACAACCTCTCCGACGTGCTGGGCCTGGTGCTGGCCTGGGGCGCGGCGCTGCTGGCCAAGCGCGCGCCGGACGCGCGCTACACCTACGGCATGCGCAGCACGTCGATCCTGGCGGCGCTGGCCAACGCCTTGCTGTTATTGGTCGCCTGCGGCGCCATCGCCTGGGAAGCCGTGCACCGCTTCACGGCGCCGGCGCCGGTCGAAGGCTTCACGGTGTCGGTGGTGGCGGGGATCGGCGTGCTGATCAACGGTTTTTCGGCCTGGCTGTTCATGGCCGGCAGCAAGGGCGACCTGAACATCCGCGGCGCCTACCTGCACATGGCGGCCGATGCCGCCATTTCGCTGGGGGTGGTCATTGCGGGCCTGGTCATCATGGCCACCGGCTGGTCCTGGCTCGACCCGGCCGTGAGCCTGGCGATCGTGCTGGTGATCGTGCTGGGGACCTGGTCGCTGCTGCGCGAATCGCTGCGCCTGATGATGGCGGCCGTGCCCGACAGCGTCGACGCCGTGGCGGTCGGTCGTTTCCTGGCGCAGCAACCCGGCGTGGCGGGCGTGCACGACATGCACATCTGGGCCATGAGCACGACCGAAACGGCGCTGACGGCGCACCTGGTGATGCCGGGCGGTTATCCGGGAGACCGGGCGATCGACGAGATCGTGACCCGCTTGCGGCACGATTTCAAGATCGGGCATTGCACGCTGCAGGTCGAGGAAGGAACCTTGCAGCATCGCTGCGCGCTGGTGAAGCACTGAGCGGACATGGCGACGCGGGATGGGCGCGGCGTGCCCGTCCCGCATGCAGGACGATCTCTTCGGCGCCCGCTCAGCCGGCCAGGTTCGCGAACAGGGCGGTGCTCAGATAGCGCTCGCCGAACGACGGGATGATCGTCACGATCATCTTGCCCTGGTTCTCGGGCCGCCGCGCCACCTGCATCGCCGCCCACAAGGCCGCCCCCGAGGAAATGCCGACCAACAATCCCTCCTCGCGGGCGGCGGCGCGCGCCGTCTCGAAGGCGTTCTCGTTGCTCACCGCAATGATTTCGTTGTAGATAGCGGTATTCAATACATGCGGCACGAAGCCGGCGCCGATGCCCTGCAGCGGGTGCGGGCCTTTCGTGCCTTTCGAGAGCATCGGCGAGGCTTCCGGTTCGACCGCGATGGCCTGGAAGCCCGGCTTGCGTCCCTTCAGCACTTCGCCCACGCCGGTAATGGTGCCGCCGGTGCCGACACCGGCCACGAGGATGTCGACCTTGCCGTCGGTATCGCGCCAGATTTCCTCGGCCGTTGTGCGGCGGTGCACGTCCGGATTGGCGGGGTTGTTGAACTGCTGCGGCATGAAGGCGCGCGGGTCGCTGGCGATGATTTCCTCGGCGCGCCGGATCGCGCCCAGCATGCCTTCGGAGCCCGGCGTGAGCACCAGTTCGGCGCCATAGGCGCGCAGCAGCATGCGCCGCTCGTTGCTCATCGTTTCCGGCATGACGAGCTTGCAGCGGTAGCCGCGCGCGGCGCACACCATCGCCAGCGCGATGCCGGTGTTGCCGCTGGTGGGCTCGACGATGACGGTATCGGGGCCGATCAGGCCGGCCTTTTCGGCCGCCTCGATCATCGACAGGCCGATCCGGTCCTTGACGCTGTGCGCCGGATTATGGAACTCGAGCTTGGCCAGGATCTCGGCCCCGCCAGGCGCAAGCTTGCGGATCCGGACGAGGGGGGTATTGCCGATCAGTTCGGTAACATCGTTTGCGATACGCATGGCGTTGTTCTCCTAGCGATTGAGTGTGACTGAGGGTTCCTACTTAACGCCGAGCAGTTCCACATCGAAAATCAGGTCGGTGTCCGGGGGAATCGAACCGCCCGGCGCGCCGCGCTTGCCGTAGGCGAGATGGCTGGGAATGACCAGGGTGCGCTTGCCGCCGACCTTCATGCCGGCCACGCCCTGCTCCCAGCCCTTGATGACCTGGCCGGCGCCGAGCCGGAACTCGAGCGGCTCGCGGCCCGCGTCGAGCGAGGAATCGAACTTGCGTCCGCGCCCCGTGGTCGACAGCGGGCGGTGGAACCAGCCGGTGTAGTTGACGCGCACCTGGCTGCCGGCGGTCGCTTCGCGGCCCTTGCCGACGACGCGGTCGATGACTTCGAGCTGGGGACCGCCCGGCGCCGGCGGCACCGGCTGGGCGGCCTGGGCGGCGGCCGCGGCCTGCGCGGCGCTGCCGGCGGTCTCGGTGGGGGCGGCCGCCTGGCCGGCGGCAGCCGCCGTGGCCGGCGCATCGGCGGGCGTGATGGTGGCTGGATTGCCGGTCTGGGCGTTGGCGGCGGCGGCCGCCAGCAGCAGGGCGGCAAAGGTAATACGACGCATCATGTGGGCTCTTTCAATGACAGGATTTCAATCGATATCCAATCATAGCAAGCCGCAGGCGTACTGCCCAGCGATGACTCAGACCGTTACAAACGGCGCTTGCGGCACCGTCGCCGCCTCGGACGCCGTGTCGGCCAGCTTGCGCAGGATGTGGCCGGCGGCGATCATGCCGAAGGTCGCCGTCACCACCATGCTCGAACCGAAGCCGGCGCAATTGAGGCCGGTAACGGAGGAACCGATCTCGCAGGTATCCTCCGCCTCCGGGTAGCGCAGGGGCTCCATCGAGAACACGGCGTCGATCCCGTATTTCTGCTTCTCGCCGCGCGAAAATCCATATTGTGCGCGCAACAGCTTGCGCACCTTTTTCAGCAGCGGCTCCTGCTCGGTGCGTCCCAGGTCGCGCACTTCGATCCTGGTCGGGTCGACCTGGCCGCCGGCCCCGCCGATGGTCACCAGCGCCAACCCATGCTCGCGGCAATGGGCGATCAGGGCCGCCTTGGCCTTGACGCTGTCGATGGCGTCGACCACGTAGTCGAAGCGGCCGGTGCCGACCATCTGCGCGGTGTTGGCGGGATCGATGAAATCCTCGACCAGGGTCACCTTGCAGAAGGGATTGATCTGCGCGATCCGGTCGCGCAGGGCCTCGATCTTCGGCTGGCCGACGGTCGCGGTCAAGGCCTGGATCTGGCGGTTGATGTTCGATTCGGCCACGTTGTCGAGGTCGACCAGGGTCAGGTGGCCGATGGCGCTCCTGGCCAGCGCCTCGACGATCCAGGAGCCGACGCCGCCCACGCCGATCACGCAAACGTGCGCCGCTGCGAATCGTTCCAGTGCACGCTCGCCGTAGAGGCGGCCAATGCCGCCGAAGCGGCGTGCGAAGTCGATGGCGTCGTCCTGCGGCGAATGGAGTGGGGTGTCGATCGTATTCATCAGGGCATTTTACCGGACCCATCTTTCGCAACCGCACTAAAATGACGCTTCGTCAATCAAAAAACTTCCCTCTGTCAAAAATACGCACATGAACGATTTCCTTCCTGAAACCGCGCCCGGCTTCGACCAGCCGATCGCCGTGCTCAAGCACTGCCACGGCCGCATCCGCAAGCAATTGACGACGCTCGAGCGGCTGCTCTCGCACCTTCCCGAGCACGGCGCCGACGACGCGGCGCGCCAGGCGGCCGGCGCCGTCCTGCGCTATTTCGAGAAGGCCGCGCACCTGCACCACGACGACGAAGAACAAGACCTGATTCCAATGCTGCGCGCGGTGGCGCAAGGCGACGACGCGGCCACGCTGCAGGCGCTGGCGCCGGTGATCCTGCAAGACCACCAGGACATGGATGCCCTCTGGCAGGACTTGCACGAGCAGCTGGCGGCGATCGCCGACGGCAGCGCGGCGACCCTGTCGGCCTCGGCCGTGCAGCGTTTCAGCCAGCGCTACACGTCCCACATGGAGCGCGAGGAAAGCACGATGGCGCCGATGGCGATGCGCCTGTTCTCGCCCGCGCAGATGACGCAGCTGGGCAGCGCCATGGCGCGCCGGCGCGGCATCGGCGACGGCGCCCCCGCCGCGACACAGGCGGCCCCGGCCATCGGCGACGCGGTGGCCGGCCTGCGCAAGGATTACGGCCAGGCCAGCCTGGACGAGGACGAGGTGCTGGACGACCCGATGCTGCAGTTCACCCGCTGGTTCGAGCAGGCGCTCGAGGCGCAGGTCAACGAGCCGAATGCGATGAACGTGGCGACGGTGGACGCGCATGGCCGGCCGAGTTCGCGCATCGTGCTGGTGAAACAGTTCGATGAACGCGGCTTTACCTGGTACACCAATTATGACAGCCGGAAAGCTCAGGAATTGCGCGCCAATCCTTATGCCGCCCTGCTATTCTTTTGGAGCGAACTTGAACGCCAGGTTCGCATCGAGGGCCGGGTCGAAACGACCTCGGCCGAAGAAAGCGACAAGTATTTCCACAGCAGGCCGTTGAAGAGCCGCCTGTCGGCGATCGCCTCCCAGCAGAGCGCGCCGATCGAGAACCGCGCGGCCCTGGAACGGAACTACGACGCGGTTGCCGCCACGGCGGGCGACGCGCCGGCGCGGCCGGTCAATTGGGGCGGCTTTCGCCTGGTGCCCGAGCGCATCGAGTTCTGGCAGGGACGCCGGTCGCGTTTCCATGACCGCATCGTCTACGCGCGGCAGGAAGACGGCAGTTGGGCACGGCAGCGTTTGCAACCATGAGAACCTGAGACAGGTTCTCAAGACCTGTCGCTTCGACGGGACAGGTTTTTACGCCGGCACAGTACGGCCGGCGCGCCAACCGCCGGAGGGAATCATGTTCACCGAAATGTCGCTCAGCGCCTGGAGCACAGGCGTGCGCAGCAAGCTGTCGCTGCCCTTGCGCGTGGAACTGTGGAATGGAGAGCATGTCGACTTGTCCTCCGACCCGCCGCGCGTCACCATCCGCGTGCCCAGGCCGGCCAGCCTGCGCTACCTGCTCTCCCCCAGCCTGTACAAGCTCGGCAGCGCCTATGTCGAAGGCGCGCTCGAGATCCGCGGGCACGCCGCCGACATGATCCGCATCGGCAGCGAACTGGCCGCCGCCAAGGGCGAAGGCAGGCGCCGCCCGAATCCCCTGCGTTTGCTCTCGCTGCATACGCGCAAGAAGGATGCCGAGGCGATCCGCTACCACTACGACGTCTCGAACGATTTCTACGCCGCCTGGCTGGACCCGAACCTGGTCTATTCCTGCGCTTATTTCGAGCACGGCGACGAAGACCTGGCGAGCGCCCAACTGAATAAAATCGACCACATCCTGCGCAAGATCGACGTGCGGCCGGGCCAGCGCCTGCTCGACATCGGTTGCGGCTGGGGCGCGCTGGCCATGCGTGCGGCCCAGCAGTTCGGCGCGCGCAGCGTCGGCATCACGCTCTCGGAAAACCAGGCGCAACTGGCGCGCGAGCGCGTCGCGCAGGCCGGCCTCGACAGGCAGGTCGAGATCCGCCTGCAGGATTACCGCGACATCGACGGCCAGTTCGACCGCATTACCAGCGTCGGCATGTTCGAGCATGTGGGTGTGCAGCACCTGCCCGACTATTTCACGAAGATCGGCGCCCTGCTCGCGCCCGGCGGCGTGGTAATGAACCACGGGATCACCACCACCGACGTCGACGCCAGGGCCACGCCCTATGGCGGCGGGGCGTTCATCGACCAGTATGTGTTCCCGCACGGCGAACTGGCACACCTGTCGACGGTCATCAAGGCGATGCAGCAAGGCGGCCTGGAAGTGCGCGACGTCGAAAACCTGCGCCGCCATTACGCGCGCACCTGCGCCATGTGGACCGAGAATTTCGAGAGCCGCTTCGAGGCCATCGGCAGGCTGACCGATGCCAGGCGGCTGCGTATCTGGCACGTCTATCTCGCCGGTTGCGCGTATGGGTTCGCGCACGACTGGATCAGCCTGTACCAGATCGTGGCCGGGAAAGCGGGCGAGGATCCGGCACAGATTCCCTGGTCGCGCAGGTATATGTACCCGTGACGATGGTACCGCGCCCGTGGTGACGGGGCGCGTGGCAAGGGGGCGCCGCCCCTACTTCGTCCAGTGCGTGAACGTTTTACGAAACTTCGCCACCTTCGGCGCCACCACGAACGCGCAATACCCCTGCATCGGGTGCTGCGCGTAGTAATTCTGGTGATATTCCTCGGCCTTGTACCAGGTGTCGCTGGGAAGCAGCTGGGTGACGATCGGCGCGTCCCATACCGAGGCCATCTCGGCCATCACCTGGCGCGCGGTCGCTTCCTGCCCGGGGTTCTCGAAGAAGATCACGGAGCGGTATTGCGGGCCGACGTCGTTTCCCTGGCGGTCAGGCGTGGTCGGATCGTGGATCGTGAAAAATATCTGCAGGATGTCGCGGTAGCCGATCACGGCGGGATCGAATTCGATCCGCACGACTTCCGCGTGCCCGGTCCCGGCGCCGCACACCTGTTCGTAAGTCGGGTTCTCGACATGCCCGCCCATGTAGCCCGATTCGACGCGGGTGACGCCGCGCACTTCGAGGAATACCGCCTCGACGCACCAGAAACATCCGCCGCCGAGGATTGCCACTTCCCGCTGTCCTTGCTCGCTCATTCCATGCCTCGCCTGTGTCCGTGGATGACCCGATGCTAACGCAAACGCGCGCTTCATGCAGGCGCGATAGGAAGGATGGCATGCGCCCGTGGCGACGGACCGCGGGCGGCGGTGGCATAATGGGCGTGCAACTTTCCAAGGTACCGATGAACACACGCTCTTCCCGCGCCACCGAGCGCGGCTTCGACTCGGCGCATTTTCGCCAGGCGCTGTCGCAATTTGCCACCGGCGTGACCGTGATCACGACGCGGCTTGCCGACGGCAGCTTTCGCGGCTTGACCGCGAGCTCGTTCAATTCCGTCTCGCTCGATCCGCCGCTGGTGCTGTGGAGCCTGGGCGCGGGCGCGAACAGCCTGCCTGTCTTTTCGGGCAATTCGCATTACGTCATCAATATCCTGTCCGCCGGCCAGAAAGACCTGGCCCTGCGCTTCTCGCGCCGCACCGAGACCAATCCGTTCGCGGGCATCGACTATGAACTCTCGCGCACCGGCCTGCCGATCCTCAAGGGCGTCGCGGCCTGGTTCGAATGCCACAACCGCAGCCGCTATCCGGAAGGCGACCACGTGATTTTCGTGGGCGAGGTCGAGGACTGCGATGTGCAGCCGCAGGCGGGCTTGCTGTTTCATAACGGGCGCTTCGGCACGGCCGGCCCGGCCTGATCCGGCCGCCGCGCGCCGACCGGCGGCAAATATGAAAATGGCTGTCGCAGTTTGAAAAGCTGGCCTGGCTGCGCCTTTCTATAATGGCCCGGCACGGCGCCAGCGTACGCGCACGCCTCCCACCAGAACCGAGACCAGGACCATCGAATGAACCACTCCGCTTCGTCATCGAGGGCCGCGCCGGCCGCCCGCTTCCACTGGGACGACCCGCTCCTGCTCGACAGCCAGCTGTCCGACGACGAGCGCATGATCCGCGA